>NZ_JBVJWR010000002.1:274607-389957 GCF_055602235.1 Streptomyces sp. NPDC037410
TTTTCCTAACCGCCCCCCCCCCCCCCCCCCCCCCCCCCCCCCCCCCGCCCCCCCCCCCCCCCCCCCCCCCCCCCCGCAACCGCTGTGTGCCCTCACTCGAACTCGGGCATGTCTCCGACGGTCGTCTTCTCGTCGATCACCGCGAAGGCGGCGCCCTGCGGGTCCACGATCGCCGCGAACCGGCCGAACGGGCTGTCCATCGGTCCGAACACCTTCCGGCCCTTGAGTGCTTCGGCCCGCTCGACGGCCAGGTCGCAGTTGTCGACGGCGAAGTAGATCTGGATGTACGAGGGGATCTCCGCCGGGAAGTCCTCCGCCGTCATCGTCATCCGGCCCAGAACGGGCCGCTCGCCACCGACGTCGAAGACGCGGTAGTCCATGTGCTCGTCCTTGATCTTCTTCGAGCCGTAGCCGAAGACCTCCGTGAAGAAGGCGTCGGACGTCGCCGGCTCCCGCGTGAAGACCTCCGCCCAGGCGTACGCGCCCGGCTCGTTCTCCCGCTCGAAGCCCTCGTGCACACCGGCCTGCCAGACGCCGAACGTGACACCCGTCGGATCCTGCGCGATGCACATCGAGCCGAAGTCGCCGACCTGCATCGGCCCCATCAGGACGCTGCCGCCCGCGCCCCGGATCTTGTCCGCCGTCGCCGCGACGTCCGGCGAGGCGAAGTACAGACACCAGGCCGACTGCGGCTCGCCGTCCTGGCCCGGCATCGGCGGGACGACGGCCGCGACCGCCTTGCCGCCCTTGGAGGCCTGCGTGTAGTTGCCGAATTCCGAGGAGGCCTCGCCGAAGTCCCAGCCGAGGACATCGCCGTAGAACTTCTTCGCGCCCTCGA
The DNA here is from genome assembly GCF_055602235.1 of Streptomyces sp. NPDC037410. Lineage (NCBI taxonomy): Bacteria > Bacillati > Actinomycetota > Actinomycetes > Kitasatosporales > Streptomycetaceae > Streptomyces > Streptomyces sp. NPDC037410. Next base: position 275,446 of record NZ_JBVJWR010000002.1, read on the forward strand.
CGTCGGTGAACATCGCGTCGGTCCAGACCGGCGTGCCTTCAGGTCGTGCGGCCATGACGGTCACTCCCACTTCCGATTCGATGACGTGTTCCCTGTGCCACGCTAACCACGCTCGCCCGGGCCCGCGCGGTGACGCACAGCGAGCCCGTCCTCAGCCGGGCAGGCGCCCCAGGCCGTAGCGGTGGAACGGGCCGTCGGGGATCGGGAGCCCGGGCCGCCACATCCGCAGGACCTGTGCCGACGGCAGGAACAGGGCCTCCGGCAGCTGATCCGGGTCCGTCCACTCCCAGCGCTCGATCTTGTCCGGCTCGGCCACGGCGGGCACGCCACGGAAGCCGCGCACGGCCGTGGCCGCGGTCAGCCGGGTCAGCCGCGACGAGGTGACGGAGTCCAGGACGAGACCGAGGAGCTCGACCTCGGCCGCCTCCGCCACCAGCGTCGTCTCCTCGGCCAGCTCGCGGACCGCGGCGGACTCGATCGACTCGCCCGGCTCGACCATGCCGCCCGGCAGCTCCCACACCCCGGAGCGGTGCAGGCCGAGCAGGACGCGGCCGGAGGCGTCGGTCACCACGACGCCCGCGCCGAGCGAGGCGGTGGCGGGCGGCGCCTTGAGGTTGCGGGCGGCGGTGGCGGCGTGATCTGCGGTCGTCATGGCCCCTGTCTACCAGGCACCTCCGACAACGCCCCCTCGCGCGTAATAAAAGCAGCGAACCCCTTGAAATGGGCGGAAAAGGGAGGAGACTCGTTCTTACACCGGACAACCGGAAAGAGCCGCACCCGCCGACGGAGACGTCCGAAGGCCCGCGTGACCCTGATCTCGGCTCTGGCCAGGCCCCCGGCGGGGCCGGTCGGGCACGGAGCCGTCGGCGACGGCCGACGACCGCGCGAACCGACCCGGACCGCCGGGGACTGTCGTGTCCGGAGTGTCATGTGCGGGCTGTCATGCCCTGGGTGGCGCGGCCGAGGGCGGCACCACCGCGACCGGACAGTGCGCGTGATGCAGCACCACGTGCGCCACGGAGCCGATGTGCAGCGCGCCGAAGCGGTGCCGGTGATGCCGGCCCACCACCACGAGACCCGCGTCCCGCGACCCCTCCACGAGCCGGCCCGCGGCGTCCCCCGGCACCACCACCGGGACCAGCTCCACCCCCGGCCACCGCCCGGCGAACGGCCGCAGCCGCTCCTCCTGCTGCCGTCGGGCCTCCTTCACGAGCTCGTCCGCCTCCTCCACCTCGTCCGCGGCGGGCAGCGGCGGCGGCACCTGGAGCGCCGGAGAGGGCACCGGAAGCAGCGCGGCCTGCGGCGGAGGCAGCCGGAACGCGCTCACCGCCTCCAGCGGAACGCCCCGGTGGTGAGCCGCCTCGAAGGCGAAGCCCACCGCCTCGTCCGGGGTCTCCTCCGTGTGCAGCCCGAGCAGCACCCGCCCCGCCTCCGCCCCGTCCACGAGCGCGGCGGCGCGCGCCTCGTGCGGGACGACCACCAGCGGGCAGGGCGCCGTCATGGCCAGCGTCCGGCTGGTCGAGCCGAGCAGCAGGCTCGCGAAGCCGCCGTGCCCCCGGGAACCGGTCACCAGGAGCCGCGCCCCCCGCGCCGCCTCCGGCAGGGCGTCCGTCACGGACCCGTCCAGCGAGTCGTACCGCACCGGCACCCGGTGCCCCCGCTCCTCCACCACCGTCCGCACGGCCTTCGCGACCGTGTCGGGAAGCTCCGGCTCCTTGCCCAGGGAGGCGATACGGGCCGCGCCCAGCTGGAGCGCCTCCGAGCGCACATGGGCCACCACCAGCGGCGCGCCCATGCCCTCCGCGGCGCTCAGCGCCCACTCCAGGGCCCGCAGACTGTGCTCGGACCCGTCCACGCCGACGACGACCGCCGGCTCGTACGCGGTGCTGGTGTCACTCATGGGGGAATGCCTCCCTCACCCGCGGAAACGCCACGCCGGTCCGTACCGAGGTGCTTCGGTCCGGACCGGCGTGGGGAAGAGAGCCGATCAGGCGCTCTGCTGCTTGCGCGCCCGCTCCTCGTTGCGCTCCTTGATGCGGACGTTCTCCTTGCGGACCTCCGCCTGGGTGGCCCGCTCCTTCTGCAGCCACTCCGGGGACTCCTGCCGGAGCGCCTCGATCTGCTCGGTGGTCAGCGGGTCGGTGATGCCGCCGCGCGCGAGACCGGCGATGGAGACGCCCAGCCGCGCCGCGACGACCGGACGGGGGTGCGGACCGTTCTTGCGGAGCTCCTGGAGCCAGGCGGGCGGGTTGGCCTGGAGCTCGTTCAGCTCGGAGCGCGAGACGACACCCTCCTGGAACTCTGCGGGGGTGGCCTCGAGGTACACACCCAGCTTCTTCGCCGCGGTCGCGGGCTTCATCGTCTGGGTGTTCTGGTGCGACGTCATGGTGTCAAGGGTATCGAGCATGCGGGCGAGCTCCGACCACACGGCTACCGGTAACCTGGCGGGGTGACAGGCACGGACGCTTCCCCCTCGGTTTCCCCCTCTTCCTCCGCTTCCCCTTCCTCCTCCTTCCGGCTCGCCTACGTGCCGGGAGCGACACCCGCGAAGTGGGTGCGGATCTGGAACGAGCGCCTGCCCGACGTACCCCTGACGCTCGTCGCCGTGACTCCCGCCGAGGCCTTCGGCGCGCTGCGGGAGGGCACCGTGGACGCGGGCCTCGTCCGGCTGCCCGTCGACCGGGACGACCTCAGCGCGATCCCGCTCTACACCGAGACGACGGTCGTCGTCGTCCCCAAGGACCATCTGTTCGCGGCGGTCGAGGAGGTCTCGGCCGACGACCTCGCCGACGAGCTCGTCCTGCACCCGCTCGACGACACCCTCGGCTGGGAGCAGCCGCCCGGCCGCCCCGCCATGGAGCGCCCGGCGACGACGGCCGACGCGATCGAGCTGGTCGCCGCCGGTGTCGGCGTGCTCGCCGTCCCGCAGTCGCTGGCCCGGCTGCACCACCGCAAGGACCTCACCTACCGGACCCTCGTCGGCGTCCCGCAGTCGCGGGTGGCCCTGTCGTGGCCGGCGGCGGACGAGGCGCCCGACCTGGTGGAGGAGTTCATCGGCATCGTGCGCGGCCGCACCGTGAACAGCACCCGGGGCCGCCGCGCCGAGGAGAAGAAGGGCCAGAAGCAGCCCAGGGAGCAGCGGGCCGCGAAGCAGGCGAAGCCGGGGAAGGCGGGCGGCGGCACCCGCACCGGCGGCAGGCCCTCGGCGCCGCGCAAGGGCGGCCAGGGCTCCGGCCGCAGCGGGAAGCCGCGCCGCGGCCGCGGCTGAACCGTCCGCACGGCGGACGCCCGGTACCCGCCCGCGGGCGCGTCGGCATACTGACCCCTCCTGATCACCGAATCGATCACCTCATCGATCGACGAATCGATCGCCGAGATCATCCAGGAGGAGCTTTGGCCGCCAGTTTCAGGACCGTCGTCGAGGTGGCACCGGACCACCTCGCGCAGGCCCGGTCCATCGACCGGGTGTTCCAGGAGGCGATCGCCCCGGCGACCGTCAACTTCGACTTCGAGGCGATCCACCGGGCGGCCTCGGCCGTCCCGGACAGCGACGTGGTGAAGATGGTCCGGGGCTGGGGGCTCCAGGAGCACGCCCCCGTCCTCGTCATGGTCCTCTCCCTCAAGGAGGCCGTCCGCCAGGCACTGCCGCCGGAGTGCGCGGAGGCCGGCTTCTGGGCCACGGTCGAGCGGGAGCTCGTCCAGGCCTTCACCGGGCTCGCCGCGCAGGAGGGGCAGCCCGGTCTCTCCTTCTACGAGGAGTCCGGGGACCGCACCCGCTTCTACCGGGACCTGTTCTTCGCCCTCCAGGACGAGGAGACCGGGGACCACATCTACGCCCTGGCCTTCTGTGTCGACGTGACCGTCGAGCTGCCGAAGGCCGAGACCCTGGCGCTCGACCTGACCGACGTCGTGCCCTTCGCCGTGCGGCTCAACGCGATCGTCGTCCGCCAGGCGCTGACCGTCTCCGTCTGACCGTACGGCTGACCCGTACCGGCCCGCCGTCCCGGGCCGGACCCTCAGGGTCGTCCTGCCGATCAGCCCCGCAGCCGCAACCGGCTGCCCCTTGCCGCCGCGACGAGCTCCGGCACCGTGGCGAGCTTGACCCGCGGACGCCCCGCGTCCCGGCCCCGGGCCCGCTCGGCCCGGTCGATGGAGGCGAGACCGCGCCCGTCGACGAGCCCCTTCCCGCTGCGGCTCCGCGCGAGGCGGCGGAACTCCTGAGCAGTGCCCGTCGGCTTCGGCAGCGCCCCGGCGACCGCGTCCGCGAGCAGCGTCCCCACCGTCTCCTCGGCGCAGGCCCGGTTGGCCCCGATGCCCCCGGAGGGCCCGCGCTTGATCCAGCCGACGACGTAACTGCCCGGCATCCCCACGACCCGGCCGGCCTCGTGCGGCACGGTGCCGGTCGTCTCGTCGAACGGCAGCCCCGCGAGCGGCACGCCCCGGTAGCCGATGGCCCGGACGAGGAGCCCCGCCGCGATCTCCGTACCGGACGGCTCTCCGTCCTCCGTCACCCGGACCGCCCGCACCGCGTCGGTGCCGAGGGCCGCGACGGGGGCGGAGTGGAAGCGCAGCACGATCCGCCGCCGGTCCAGCGCCGGGGACCCCGTCCAGTCCACCGCCTCCCGCGCCACGCCCCGCAGGAGCGCCGCCTTCGTGCCGGGCGCGGCCGCGTCGATGGCCGCGCGCGTACGCGGGTCCCGGTCGTCGACGACCAGTTCGACGCCGGGGAGGTGCTTCAGGGCGAGCAGTTCGGAGGTGGTGTACGCGGCGTCCTCGGGGCCCCGGCGGCCCAGGAGCACCACCTCCCGTACGGACGCGTCCCGCAGGGCGGCGAGCGCGTGGTCGGCGATGTCCGTACGGGCGAGGGCGCCGGGGTCCGTGACGAGGACGCGGGCGACGTCGAGCGCCACGTTGCCGTTGCCGACCACGACGACCCGCTCGGCGGAGGGCCGGACGGCGTCCGCGCCGGTCTCCGGGTGTGCGTTGTACCAGGAGACGACCGAGGTCGCCGAGACGCTGCCGGGCAGGTCCTCGCCGGGGATGCCGAGCCGGCGGTCGGAGGGCGCGCCCACGGCGTAGACGACCGCGTCGTGGTGCGCGGCGAGCTCTCCGGGGGTGACCTCCGTGCCGATCTCGACGCCGAGCCGCATGCGGACGCGGGGGTGGGAGTGGAAGCGGGCGAAGGTCTCCCCGGCTCCCTTGGTCGCCGGGTGGTCGGGCGCCACGCCGTACCGGACGAGTCCGCCGGCGACCGGCAGCCGGTCGATCAGCGTGACCTCGGCGTTGGTGTGCAGCAGCAGGTCCTCGGCGGCGTACATGCCGGCCGGTCCCGTGCCGACGACCGCGACGCGGATCGGGGCGAAGTCGGAGGGGAGCGAGCGGTCGAAGGCCGGCTCGCCCCAGCGGTGGAAGGTCGGCGAGGCGAGGACGGGAGCGGGCTCGCGGTCCGCGTAGTAGGCGGCGTTGATCCCCTCGTACTCCCGCAGCCGTTCGGTGAGGCGGTCGGCCGGGAAGATCGCGTCGACGGGGCAGGCGTCGGCGCAGGCGCCGCAGTCGATGCAGCTCTTCGGGTCGATGTACAGCATCTCCGTCGTGCCGAAGTCCGGCTCGTCCGGCGTCGGGTGGATGCAGTTGACCGGGCAGACGGCGACGCAGGTGGCGTCGTTGCAGCAGGTCTGGGTGATGGCGTAGGTCATGGCGTCGGCTCAGCTCGGATCCGTGGGAGGGGGTCAGATGAGGTTCGCGCGCTTGTAGAAGTGGAGCGCGGGCCGGGTCAGCAGGCGGGCCGAGGCCAGGAACTCCATGAGCCCGGCGCAGCTGGCGCGCAGCAGCGCCTTGTAGTGCTCGTTGGCGGCGGCCTCGCGGCGGGCGCGCTCGGGGTCGAGTCCGGCCCGCACGTACACCTCCGGGTTCACCAGGCTGGTGATGATGTAGTACGCGGCGATGGCGACGACGAGGGCCTGGAAGTGGCGGCGCGGCCTGCTCGCGCGGGCGAGGTGGCGGCGCGTCTCGTCCCGGGCGAACTTCATGTGCCGGGATTCCTCGACGACATGGATGTTGTTGATGGTCCGGACGAAGGGGACGACCCGCTCGTCGCGCATCCAGTCGCGCTGCATGACGTCGAGGACCTCCTCGGCGACGAGGATGCCGGCGTACGCGGCCTCGCCGAAGCCGACGGTCTTCATGAAGCGCCCGAGTTCGAGCACGGCCCGCTTGGGCCGGTAGGCGGGCGCGCCGAGCTTCTCGGAGCCGCGGGCGAACATGATCGAGTGGCGGCACTCGTCGGCGATCTCGGTGAGCGCCCACTGGAACCGGGGGTCGGTGTGGTCCATGAGGTAGATGTCGCGGAGCACCAGCTGCTGGAGGATCATCTCGAACCAGATGCCGGTGCTGGCCACCGAGGCCGACTCCTGACGGGTCAGCTCCTTGCGCTGCTCCTCGGTCATCTCCTGCCAGTAGGCGGTCCCGTAGAGGCTGTTCCACTCCGGGCTCTGGCCGTGGAAGTCCTTGTCGAGGGGGGTGTCCCAGTCGACCTCGGCGGCGGGATCGTAGGAGAGCTTCGCGGCCGACAGGAGCAGCCGTGCGGCGACGTCGCGGTCTTCGTCGTCCGGGCGGACGGTGCTGCTTGCCATGGTGCGGCTCCTCGGGGTCGCTCGTGCGGCTCGGGCGCTTGTTAGACACCGTGTCTAGCAAGCTTGTTAGACGGAACGTATAGCAAGGGCCCGGGGAAGGCCTACCCCTCGGTACGGACTTTCTTCCGGCGACGTGGCCCGGGGACGCGAAAGGGGCCGGAGCCACAGCGGCTCCGGCCCCGTTTCCCGGGTGGGGTGGGTCAGAAGGTCAGGTTCCAGGCGTCGATGCGGCCCGTGTCCTGGCTGGCGTTGTCGTTCACCCGCAGCTTCCAGACGCCGTTCGCGACCTCCGCCGAGGCGTTGACCGTGTACGTCTGGAGGATGTTGTCCGTGCTGCTGCCCGTGTGGTTGTGCAGCGTGTAGACGGTGCCGTCCGGGGCCACCAGGTCGACCTTCAGGTCACCGATGTAGGTGTGCTTGATGTCGACGCCCACCTTGAGGGTGGCCGGCGCGTTGCCCGTCACGCCGCTGACGGTGATCGGGCTCTCGACCGTGGAGTTGTCCGCGATCGCGTAGTCCGTGAGGTTCTCGAAGTACGCCCCGGCCGGCGGGGTGGAGCCGCCGACGGCCTTCAGGGCGTCCACGCGGCCCTCGCCGAAGAAGCTGTTCTTCGCGGTGGTGCCGGTGCATCGCGCGTCTGCCGGGCAGGCCAGGTCGGTGGCCTGCTCACCGAGCTTCGCCCGGATGTCCGCCGGGGTGTACGCGGGGTTGGCGCTGGCGAGCAGCGCGGCCACGCCCGCGACGTGCGGGGAGGCCATCGACGTGCCGCTCAGCGTGGCGTACTTGCCGCCGGGGGCGGTGCTGTAGACGGACTCGCCGGGGGCCGAGACCTCGATGACGTTCGTGCCGTAGTTGGAGAACGACGCCTTCGACGTGCCGCTGGTGCCGTTCGCCGCGACCGTGACCACGCCCGGCAGCTCGGCCGGGATGTCGAGGCAGTCGTTGGTGAGGGTCCGGGTCACCGGCGTCGAGTCGTTCGGGCTCGACGTGTCGGTGGTCTTGTTGGCCAGGTCGACATTGGAGTTGCCGGCCGCCGCGACCTGGAGGGAGCCCTTGCTCTCGGCGTACGCCTGGGCGCGGCCCACGCCCTCCAGGAGGGCCGCCTGGTCGAGGTCGTTCGGGCAGTTGAACTGCCACGGGTCCGTGTAGTAGCTGTTGTTGGTGACCTTGAAGCCGTGGTCACCGGCCCACACGAGGCCGCAGATCGTGTTCTCCGCGAAGAACAGCGTGGTGCCGGGCTCGGCGATGCGCACCGAGGAGATCTTCACGCCCGGCGCGACGCCGATGGCGCCCTTGCCGTTCTTGGCGGCCGCGACCGTGCCGGCGACGTGGGTGCCGTGCTGGTCGACGTCGCGCCAGGCCCCGACCCGGGTGTCCGGCTTCCCGTACGCGCAGGAGACCGAGTCGGCGGCGTTGAAGTTCGGCGCCAGGTCCTGGTGCTGGTCGTCCACGCCGGTGTCCAGGATGCCGACCTTGACCGTGGCGGAGCCCGGGTTGACGGCCCAGGCCTGGTCGGCCTTGATCTGGGTCATGTCCGAGCGGACGGGCTCCGTGGTGGGAGCGGCGGCCTGCGCCGGGTTGGCCGGGAGCGCCGGGTTGTAGGCGTCGGCGGGGACGTCGGAGGTGCGGGTCGCGCCGACCTTCTGGACGCCGGTGACGCCGCGCATCGTGGCGGCGAAGGAGGCGGAGGTCGAGTGCGCGACGATCACGCCGATCGCGTCGAAGGAGGAGAAGACCGAACCGCCGTTGGCGGCCACGGCGTTGCGGACCGCGGTGGTGTCACCGGGAGCCGTGATGACCAGGTAGGCGCGGGTCCCGGCGGCCCAGGCGGCGGGCGCCGCGGCGACCGCGGGAGCGGCGGCGGGGGCGGCCGAACGGGCCGCGAGGGGCTCGTTGTCCTGGGGTGCGGCCTGTGCGAGGCCGGTGGCCGTGCCGAGCGCCAGCGTCGTGCCGAGCGCGAGGGCCGAGAGTCTCATCCGGCCGGATATCTGGGAAAACAATGCGTCCTCCGATGACCCGGTGGCGCGGGTGGCGCCGGCCGGGCCCTGTGATGTGTGGGGTGGACGCAAGATCCCAGACGGGCGGTGCGGAAGGAAGTGTTCTGTCCGAGAAGCCGGTTGGCGTTACATATTGTTGATCTGGGCACGTCAGGAAGGTGGATGTATCCCCCAGTCCGCCCCCTTCGTTCCCCCGCGCTCCCGTCCGGGTGAGTCCCCCGCGCCCCGAACGTGCGGGAGCGACCGCGCCGCGCGATAATCGGTGACCGTGAGTGACGAAGGCGGGGGTGCGGACACCGTCCGGGCCTGGGTGGCCTTCCACCCGCCGGACGAAGAGGAGCGCGGCGAGGAGGTCGTCGCGCTCCTGCGCCGCGCCGGGCTCGACCCGTACCGCCCACGCCACGGGACCGAAGGCCCCGGCGTGCTCCTCTTCACCGCCGCCGACGACGCTCTCACCGAGCGCCTCGGCGGCCTCGGCGACGGCGGACGGCAGCGGATCCTCGCCGTCGCCCTCACCCGTACGGCCCTCGACGGAGCGGGCCCCTGGCCCCTGCTCCGCGCCGGCGCCACCGACGTCCTCACCTGGGACGCCTCCGCCACCCCCGCCGAGGACGTCGTACGGCGCCTGCGCCGCTGGGCCGCCGTCGACGCCCTCGTCGCCTCACCCCTCGTCACCGACAACCTCGTCGGCGCCGGACCCGCCTGGCAGCGACTCCTCCGGGACATCGTCGAGATGGCCGTCTACAGCGACGCCTCGGTCCTCGTCACCGGCGAGAGCGGCACGGGAAAGGAACTCGTCGCCCGGCTCGTGCACGCCCTCGATCCCCGGCGCGGAGCGGAACAGCTGGTCCTCCTCGACTGCACCACCATCGTGCCCGCGCTCGCCGGAAGCGAGTTCTTCGGCCACGAGAAGGGCGCCTTCACCGGCGCCCTCGCCTCCCGCGACGGAGCCTTCGCCCTCGCCGACCGGGGCACCCTCTTCCTCGACGAGGTCGGCGAACTGCCCCTGGAACTCCAGGCCGAACTGCTCCGCGTCGTCCAGGAAGGCACCTACAAGCGCGTCGGCAGCAACACCTGGCACACCACCGGCTTCCGGCTGATCTGCGCCACCAACCGCGACCTCACCACGGAGGAGGGCGCCCGCCGCTTCCGGGGCGACCTCTACCACCGCATCGCCGCCTGGACCTGCCGCCTGCCCAGCCTCCGCGAACGCCCCGAGGACATCCTGCCCCTGGCCCGCCACTTCCTCCGCGCGGCACGCCAGGACGACCCCGCCCCCGGCGCGGATGACTTCGACCCGGCGGTCTGCCGGCTCCTCATCGAGCGTTACTACCCGGGCAACGTACGGGAGTTGCGGCAGCTCGTCGGAAGGATGGCCCGTCGGCACGTCGGCTCGGGACTCATCAGCGCCGGAGACGTACCACCCGAGGAACGTCCGCCGGGCGCCGGCCCGGACTCCGCGGAGCCCCCGCGCGGCTGGCCGGACGCCGGGTTCGAGGAGTCGATCCGCACGGCCCTCGCCTCGGGCGTGTGCCTCAAGGAGATCGGCGTACGCGCCCGCGAGACCGCCGTCCACATCGCCGTACGGGAGGCGGACGGCAACCTCCAGGAGGCGGCCCGCGCCCTCGGCGTCACGGACCGGGCCCTCCAGCTCCGCCGCCGCGCCGCGAACGGCACAGCGGAGGGATGAGCGGCGCGCCTACCGGCGCATCCGGCGGCCCGCCGTTCCGGCCCCGGCCCCGACGGCTCCGCCCGCCGCGGCGCGCCGGCGCCCGGCGAGGCCGGCCTGCTGGGCGGTGCGCCGCCGCAGATGGACGGCCGGCATGGTGACGTCGAGCCGGTCCGAGGTGAGGTCGACGCCCGTCGCCGCGCGGTACGCGTGGATGTACCCCTGGATCTCCGCCCGCCAGTAGCGGGCCCAGTTCGCCGCCTCGTCCCGCTCGATGACCGAGTTCCAGTCGCCGAACCGGATGGAGAGCAGGATCCGCTCGCCGAAGACCGCCAGGTTGTGGAAGTGCAGCGTCGGCGTGTCCGTCCAGCCCTGCAGCTTCTTCATCACGTCGACCGTGCCCATCCACGGCTCCGGGTACGCCACCATCGTGCGCGCCGGCAGGAAGTGCCGCATCTCCGGCCTGGCGAGCAGCCACTGCTGCATCAGCATCTCCTGCCGAGCCGTCCACGGCAGGTCGCCGTACTGGTTGTGCTGGCCCTCGGTGAGCAGCAGATGCACCTCCTTCAGCGCGTTCAGGACCGGGAACCCGTCCGGCTTGACCGTCATGTCGTCGGCCTGGGTGAAGAAGGTGGTGCACAGCTTCAGGAGGCTGTGGAAGGCCTCCAGGAACTTGGAGCGGCTGTCGGCCCCGCGCAGCGGCGGCACCGCGCGGCCGAGCAGCGTGATCCCGTAGTGGTGGTCGTACTCGTACGCCCGCCGCACCACCGACAGCCGGTGCTGCTCGTCCTGGATGTACCCCCACAGCAGGTTGCCGAGCGGCAGCAGCGGGGCGAGCTCCAGATGGGCCAGGGGATCCGGCTCCACCGCGCGCCGCATGTTCTGGAAGCGGCGGCTGATCTCGATCAGCGACTGGACGAGGAGACTCTCCTCCTCCCAGTAGTTCCACAGGAGTTCGATGAGGCAGGGGTGGGTGAGCTTGTACCGCAGGATCGCGTCGCACGGGAAGCCGAGCTTCCCCGCGCCGCGCACCGGCACGTCCCGCAGCCCCTCCAGGATCCGGGCGAAGTACGGGAGCGTGTAGAGGTTCGGGTCCTGCGGGATCGGCTCGATGAAGGCCTGCCACATCGACTCGATCTCCTGCCGGGTCACACCGTCGTCCTGGTAGCGCGCCTGCTCCTGGAGCAGGTCGATGCCCTCGAAGGGCTCCCCGGGATGGTTCGGGTCGACGAGGATCCCGCAGCGCAGCCGCATGAAGGCCTCGGTCGCGGTCTTCAGGAGCCAGTACGCGTCCACGTCCGGGTAGGGCAGCGCATGCCCCTTGCGCAGGGCCTTCAGCTCGTCCCGCCCCTCGGCCCGCAGCTGCCGGGACTCCCGGTCGAGGCCCTGGGACGGCCGGCAGAGCACCAGGTCGATGAAGTCCTGGTACTCGGCGAAGCCGAGGGACTCGCTGCTGTTGCGGATGGCGGTCCACAGCGCCTGGCTGTCGGTCCTGACGGCCCCCGCGGGCTCCAGGTGCACGGAGAGCGAGGTGTGCCGCCCGTCGACCACCGGCATCTTGATCCGCACGTCGGCGACCTGGGTGCTGGTCCGCCCGTGCGGGTCGGTGACCGTGACCGTGGCGTTCTCGACGCCCGGGTCGGCGGTACGGGTGTCCCAGACGACCGCGGCGTCCGTGGCCGTCCACCGGGCGAGCGAGCCGCCCGAGACGGACCAGGCGTACGTGACGCCGGGCTCCGTCGTGTCGGCCCGCAGCCGCACCATCTCGCCCCGCGTCACCTCGTCGGGTGCGGCGGTCAGCGTGACCTGGAGCGGCGAGCGCGGATTCAGCGGTGTGCCCATGACTCCTCCTCGGGCAGGGAACGAAGAAGACCGGCGCCCACGGGGACGGCCTTCCGGGGGATGACCGGCCGGACGGCCGGAGGGGAACGGCGGGCGCAGGCGGCGGTCGTGGCGAGCGTGCTGCGCAGGGCCCAGCCCCGCAGCAGCCCCTCGACCCGGCGGCTCTCCTCCTCGGGGGAGAGGCGGCCTGCGGCCCGGGCCTGTCCCAGGACCGCGAAGGCGAGCGTCGGCGCGGCCCGGTCGAGCAGCTCCGGACGGCGCCGTGACGCCTCGTACAGCGCGAGCAGTCGCATCGGCGACCGTTCGGCCGGCCGGAACAGCCGGCCGAGGGACGGCTCCGCCCGACCCTGCGGGCGGTGGGAGACGAGCAGTTCGGCGAGACCTGGTGCGGCGGAGGTCAGCGCGTCGAGCAGCGCCCGCGCCTCCGCGTCGAGACCTTCCGGCGGATACAGCGCGGACCACAGCTCGCCGACTGCCCGCCACTGCGGGTCCGGATGGAGCAACTCGCCGATGGCGGTGCCCAGATGGACCCTGATCCAGGGGAACGGGTGGCTGTCGAACGGGTCGAGGCGGAAGACGAACCGGCGCGGCATGCTCACCACCCCGATCAGTCCCATCGTCGCCGTCACCCCGAGCTTCCCGATCGCCCAGAAGTCGGCGACGATCTCCGGCATCCACCGGGAGAACAGCGCCCAGGGCAGCGGCAGTCGGCCACCGGGCCCCGCGGCCCGCGCCCGCAGCTCGGCCTGGAGCGAAGGCACCAGACCGAGGAGCGCGGCGCCCTGGTGGCCCACCTCGTGGCAGAGCGAGGAGCTCAGCCCGTACCCGCCGACCATCCGCTCGCGCGGCACCCGCACGATCGCGACGGGACTCGCACCACCGCCCGGCAGGCGCGTCCTGGCCCGCCTGATGGCCGCGCCGGGGCCCCGGTCCAGATAACACACCACCGGCGGGGCCTCGAACGGAAGGTCCGGCAGGTCGAGCGCGTCGGCCGCCGCCACGTCCATGCCGGACAGCCACAGACCGACCTCGTGCTCACTGCGCTGGGTGATCGTCTGCTGGAAGAGGTCGAACTGGCCGAGCACGTCGTTGAACCGCCAGCGCAGTACCGTGAACCTCCGCTGCATCTCGGCGGGAGAAGCCGCCGCGCCCCCGCCGTCGAGCCAGTCCAGATACGCCAGGACCCGGCCGCGCAGCTCCCGCCGCCCCGCCACGAGCGTCCGCTCGATCCCGATCTGGGCGGCCGGGGACGGCGCGGCGGCGGGGAGCATCGTCTCGCGCACGGCGAAGGGCCGGACCTGGTCGAGCCGGGCCAGCAGCGCCCGCGCCTCGCCGGAGAGCATCCGGCGGGCCTCCGACGGCGTTCCGGGCATGGTCAGGCCTCCGTGATCATGATCCGGTCGCCCCGGCGCACCCATGTGCCGGAGGTCGGGCCGGAGTCCGGTGGCACGGGAGCGGCCGCAGGTTCGGCGGGCGGCTCCGCCGGTCCATCGGCAGGGGGCGGGGCCGCAGGGGCGTCCGGGGCGGGCTCGGGACCGGTGTCGACGGGGCCGGTGCCTGTGTCCGCGGACGGCATCGGTTCAGGCGTCGGTTCGTACGGCAGGGGTACGGGCCAGGGTGTCGCGCCCGGGTACCGGTAGCCGTAGGGGTATCCGTAACGGCGGCGAGGCCAGGACCACGGTGCCGGGCGCGCGTACCGGTGGAAGGAACGGTAGAGCCCGGGCGCGTACCGCCGGGCGGCGGTGAAGACTGCGGCCCGGCCGACCGCGCGGTCGCCTGCCCGGCCCCGGTACGGACGGTAGTGGCGGTACCGGTCGCGCGGCGCCATCGCCGCGTTCCGCGCGGCCGCGGCGGAGAGCCGGACGAACCGCCTCGCGACTTCGAACTCGTCCTCTCGAGTATCCGTCGTCTCGGCGGTCAGCCCGAAGAGCTGGGCTGCCGGATTCCAGGCGGCGCTGCTCGTCTCGCCGCCCCGGTAGACCCAGTGCCAGGGTTCCTTGATGTAGGGCCCGAAGCCGAAGCGGTGCGCGTTCGCCCGCAGCCAGCCGAAGAACCAGGTGGACTTCCAGCGCCCCACGGCCTTCCGTCCGGTGCTGTTGGAGATCCCGTGAGCGCGGTCGCGCTCCTGGAGGAAGTCGATCGCGATCCCGTTCTGGTGGTTGCTGTACCCGGGCGCGGCGATCTTGTCGGGGACGGGGAAGTCGACCAGCATGTACCGGACGGCCCGGTCGCCGTGCGGGCCGCCGGGGAGCTTCGCCCGGGCGGCGGCCGTCACGTCGTAGTAGCCCGTGAAGTGCCCCAGCCACAGCCGCCGCTGACGCTCGCTGCCCCGGTAGCCGCTGCTTGCGGTGAGCCGCGTGGTGTGGCCGGCGTCCGCGTCGCCCGCCGCCCGTGCCTCGGCGAGCGCCGCGTTGGCGGCCGCGAGCAGCCGGCCGGCCGCCGCGGCGGCGTCGCTCCGCATGGCGACGGCGTGAGGGGTGCCGGGAACGTGGCTCAGCTCGCCGGGCGCCAGGTCCCGTCCGGGCCGGCCCTTCCTCGCACGGGAGCGGGCCAGATGCGCGTCGAGCACCCGTTGCCGGAAGCCGAGCTGCTCGGGCGTACCGCTCCACCGTTCGCCCGTCTCGCTCTCCAGCTCCCCGTACGTGTCCGCGACTTCGCGTACGGCGGCGCGGCGACGGGGCGCGGGGGCCGGTCTCGCCCCCGGCAGGTCGGCGGCGGCGTCGGCCAGGAGCAGCGGCCCGTAGAGCCGGGGGATGTCCATGTGCTGCACCGTCGTCCACTCCACCCGGAACCTGGGAGAGCCCGCCCCTCGCACGGCTGCGGCCACCTGTTCGCTGTTGCGTGCGGTCTTCTCGTACGGCCGGTAGAGCACCCGGAGGGCGCCGGATCCCCGGTCGATCCTCCGCCGGGCCCAGCGGATGAGTGGCGTGGGGTCCTGGTACAGCGCGTCGAAGGTGTGCACCTCGTCCGGGTCGGTGTGGCACAGGATGCACATCAGCGCGGCGCCGCCGCCGGAGTGCGCCGTGAGGATGAGCCGCCCGAGCGGGGCGTCCACGCCCGTCGCGGCCCTGAAGTGGGCCAGGGCCTCGGCGACCAGGCGGTCGATCGCTCCGGGCAGCTGAAGGGCGGGGTGAGAGTAGCGGCGGCCCGACGGGCCGTCGACGTGATGGCCCCGGGGGAGGACGAGCAGCGTCGGAGCGGTGCGGCCGGGGGCGTTTCCGGCGGGGTGGAAGTCGAGCCCGCTGACCGGGTCCATGTCGTCGGGGAGGGTCATCGGCCCGTTGTGGAAGCCGTGTAGATGGACCACGACGTCGACCCGGGACGGCCGGTCCATCGCGTTCCACTTCAGGAACATGTCGGGCGGGGTGCCCGCGTGATCCCGCAGCATCGGCAGCCGCTCCACCGCAAGGCATCCGGGATCGGGCGACCCCCTCCGGCCTGTCGGAAGGGGGCACGGGGGACGGCTCACCCTCTTCCGGCGCGCCGGAGCGGTCCGGGGGAGCGCGGTCCGGGCCACGTTCTTCAGGACCCCGCCCAGCGCCTCGCCCGCCGCCGCGCTGAGGAACCCGCCGTCGCGGCGCGCGAGAGGCGCGAGGAGCGAGCCGAGGAAGGCCTCCAGCTCCTGCTCGTCGGCGACGCCGAGGAGCTCCGTGGCGAGCGCGCTCTCCTCCGCCTCGGTCAGCGGACTGCCGTACTCGCCGCCGAGCAGGCCCGTCTCCGCCGCGTACTCCCGCAGCTCCGGAGCGGTCGGGGCGCTCCGCCGCGGTGTCGTGGCGCGCCGGTGGTGCCCGCCGCCGCACCCGCACTCGTACGTGGTCATGGCCGGTCTCCCTTCGGGTGCCCGTTCGGATGCCTCGGGTCCCTCAGATGCCGAGGAGGATGATGGTCCGGCCCCGCCTGACCCAGCGGCCGCTGGAGCCCCGCCCGCCGTAGGCCGCGGGACCCCTGAGGTCGGGGACGACGGAGGCGGCACCCGAGACCAGGGGGACGAGCCCGGGGGCGTACCGCTGTGCGGCACCGAGCACGGCGGCCCGCGCGGCGCCCGCGTCCACCTCGTCGACACCCTCGAAGTCGCTCTCGAAGTCACCCTCGGACTCGCCTGCGAACTGGCCTTCGTACTCGCCCGCGTACTCACCCTCGTATTCGCCCTGGTATCCGCCCGGGCCCTGGTATTCGCCCGCGAGGCCGCCCGCGCCCTCGAACTCGTACCCGTACTCCTGGTCCGCCGCCTCGAACTCGCCCTGGAAGTCGCCCTCGTACTCCCCGTACGTCCCCGCCCCGCCGTCGGCCCCGGCCGCCGTCCGCGCGGCGTCGGCGGCGAACCGGACGAACTGGCGGGCCGCCTCGAACTCCTGGTCCTCCCGGCTCAGCCCCTCCACTTCGAGGCCGAGGAGACTCCCCGCCTTCGATGCCAGCTGCGAGCCGATCAGCCCGCCGACGCCGGGAGCGACGAGATTGCCGGCGGCCGAGCCGAGCACCGGCAGGAACTGCCGGGCGGCGCCCCGCAACAGGCCGTGCAGAGCCTTGCCCGCGGCACCCCTGAGCAGGGGAGCGGCGGCGCGGATCAGCCCGCCGAGGAACTGTTCGAGCTCCGCCTCGTCGCCGACCTCCAGGAGTTCGCCGGCCAGCTCCATCTCCCGCACCTCGTCGAAGCCGCCCTCGGCCGCGCCCTCGAACTCGGGGGCGTACGCGCCGTACGCCTCCGCCTCTCCGGCCGTGCCGCCGCCGGTCCCGTAACCGAACTCGAGCTGTGTGCGATCCATGTTGTGCATTGCGGCCTCCTCGATACGCTCATCCCTCTCCCTGCAAGTTCCGTGCCAGCGGGCGGAGGCCGTGGTGACAGGGGTCCGGCCGTCGTGTGCCGAAGATCCCTTCGTGCGCACCGGCGTGGGACACGAAGGAGTCTTCGGAGCGGAGGCGGGCTCAGGCGGCCTGCGGGCGGGCCGCCCGGTGGGCGCGGGGCTCGATGCCCAGGTCCGTGCGGTACTTGGCCACCGTGCGGCGCGCCACCGGGAAGCCGTGCTCGGCGAGGAGGCCCGCCAGTTCGGCGTCGGAGAGCGGCCGCGGCTCGTGCTCGACGAGGTCCCGGAGGGCCGTGCGGACGTCGGTGCGCGCGCCGAAGAACCCGGCGAGGGGCATGGTCCGGCGGCAGGGGAGCAGCGCCACGCGTCCCGCGACGGCCCGGCAGACCGTCGACTCGTGCAGACCGAGGGCGTCCGCGACCTCGCGCCGGCGGAGCGGTCGCAGCCCGGCCGGTCCTTCGTCGAGGAAGGGCCGCTGCGCGTCCACGACGTACTCGGCGATCCGGCGCAGGGTGCGCCAGCGGCCGTCGAGCCGTGCGAGGAAGTCCCGTGCCCGGCCGACCTGGGCGCGCGCGAGGCGCTCACCGGCCGGGCCGGCCCCCCTGGAGCCGGCGGCGAACGCGAGGTAGGAGGGGCTGACGGTGAGCCTCAGGCGGAGGGGTTCGAGGAGGGTGACCGTGCAGGCGCCCCGGTGGTCCCTGGTGATCACCAGGTCGGGCGGTGCGCAGGCGGCGGCGGGCGGGGGCGTCAGGTCCGGCCCGGCGGAGGGCCGCAGCTCGGCGCGGACGAACGCTCTGACCCGCCGTATCTCCTCGACCGGCACCCCGAGCGCCCGCGCGGCCTCCGCGAAGCGGTCTTCGTCGGCCAGGGTCGCCAGGTGGTGGCTGAGGACGGACCTGATCAGGGGCTCCCGGGTTCCGTGCCGCTCCTCCCAGCGGTCGAGCTGGAGCAGCAGACACTCACGCAGGTCACGGGCACCGGTGCCGGCGGGCGTCGCCGCGCGGAGGGCGGCCAGAGCGCGCCGGACGCGGCCGGGGGTGACGCCGAGAGCGGCGGCGATCTCCTCGACGGGGGCGTCCAGGCGACCGCGCGGGCCGAGGCTGCCGAGGAGGTACGCGGCGAGAGCGGTGTCCTCGGCGGGGAGCGCGGCCCCGACCTCGGCGAGGAGCCACGCGGCGCGCTCGTCGGCGCGCGGCTCGGGTCCGGCCCCGGGGTTCTCGGCCGTCCGCGCGCCGGTGCCGTACAGGCAGGGGCACAGGCCGGGGGAGCCGAGCGGCGTCCCGCAGAGGGGGCAGACCGCAGGTTCCGGGTCCTCTTCGAGTGCCGGGTTCTCCGCGAGCTCCTGGGCGACCCGGGCCTCCAGGCCGAGGGCGGGCAGCTGGAGGAGGGCGGCGAAGGTCACGAGCGCCGGTGTGGCCTGCGGGGCCATGGCGGGTGTCGTCGCGAGCTCCATCCCGGCGGACATCCGGTGCTCCTCTCCTCCCTCGGGAGCACCCCCGGTTCCCACCGTCCGCCGGGCACCCGGTGCTGTCAAACCGGGCGCCCGGACGACTGCCGGTGGACCGCTACTTGAGGTACGGGCCGGCCGTGCCGATCTTGCCGGGGCCGTTCAGGACGTACACCCGCAGGTTGCCCTTGCCGGGTGCGGCGACCGAGAGGCTGCCGTTCACGACGGTGCGGACGTCGCCGGTGACGGCGTCGGTGTACGTGCCGTTCGGGATGCCCGTGAAGGTGGCGCCCCCGGAGACCGTGACGAGCGCGAAGCTGTCCGTCGAGCCGCTGGTGTAACGGCGCTTGAACGCCATGCCGCCCGAGATGCCCTCGGTGGAGTACTGGCCCGTCTGGAGCGCGGGGATCGCGCGGCGGATCTGGTTGAGCCGCCGCACGTGCTGGACCAGGGGCTGCTGGAGGGTGGTGGCGACCGCTCCCGAGGCGGAGGAGACCTGGGAGAAGTCGGAGGCCGTGACGGAGCCGGCGACGTGGTCGCCGAAGTAGGCGCGGCCGGTGGTGGCGAGCGGGCAGGTCGGCCCGCAGTCGATCTTCTGCCCCTTCTGGAACTCGATCTCGGAGCCGTAGTACAGCGTCGGGATGCCGCGGAAGGTCCACATCAGTGACATGTTCTCGGCCCAGGCGTCGGTGCCGCCGGCGTACCGCTCGCTCGACTTGTTGGGCCCGTAGTCGTGGCTGTCGACGTAGACGACGTTGTAGGTGGCGTCGTTGTAACTGTCGTCGGAGTCCCTGCCGTTGGAGAAGGCGTTCTGCGCGTCACCGAAGTTCATGTGCATGCGCATGTCGATGACGTTCATGCCGGAGAAGCGGCTGTGGTCGGGGGTGTGGTAGCTGTTCCCGGCCAGGAAGGCGTTGGTGGAGGTCGGCTGGTTTCCGGTGCCCTGCTGCTGCTCGTAGTCGTACATCTCGAGCGCCGCCTTCGCGTCGTCGGCGTCGTACTCCTTGCGCTCCTTCCAGGTGTAGAACTGCGCCGAGTGGTTCACCGAGCCGCGGTTCCACTTGTCGTTGACGAAGGCGGCGACCTCGCCGAAGACGAAGAAGTTCTGCGCGGCCTGGGCGCCGTGCTGCTGCGCCACCCGCTCCTGGATGGCGGGCAGGAAGCGGCGGTTCCAGGTGGTGCGGGGGATGTGTACGGCGGTGTCGACGCGGAAGCCGTCGACGCCCATGTCGATGTACTTGTCGTACGCGCCGATCAGGTAGTTCTGGACCGTCGGGTTCTCGGTGTTGAAGTCGGCCAGGTCCTCGTGCAGCCAGCAGGAGCGGGAGTCCTCACCCTCCCAGTTGCCGATCCAGCACTGGTGGTAGAGCTCCTTGGGGAACATGCCCGAAGTGGGGCTCGGCCACTGGCAGTTGTAGACGGTGTAGCCCTCGGCGCTCTTGCCGCCGGTCGGCTTGCCCCAGTTCACGCAGGTGTTTCCGGTGGGCTCCGCCGTCGACCACAGGTCGCCGTTGTAGTACGACTTGCCGGTCTTCGCGTCGATGGTCAGGCCGTCGTACTCGAAGCCGGGCTGCTTCTCGTCGTAGTACCAGCTCCACTGGCTGTCCCGCACGCCGTACACGGTCGGGACGAAGAGGCCCTTGGCGCCCCAGCGGGAGGAGTGGTTGTAGACGACGTCCTGGTAGATCTTCATGCCCTTGGCGTGGGCGGCGTCGATGAGGTCCTGGTAGGAGGCGCCGGCGGATTCCAGGCGGGGGTCGACCTTGTAGAAGTCCCAGCCGTGGTAGCCGTGGTAGTCGTAGTCCGAGCGGTTGAGGACCACCGGGGTGATCCAGATCGCCGAGAACCCGAGGCCCTTGACGTAGTCCAGCTTCTGGATGAGGCCCTTGAAGTCGCCGCGGAACATGGGGTCGTCGTTGGCCGCGTTGCCCGACTTGACGTGCTGGCTTCCGCCCCGGTTGTTCGACGGGTCTCCGTCGTTGAAGCGGGCGGTGAGGACGAAGTAGATCGGGTCCTTGCGCGGGTCGGTGCCGAGCGGCTTCCCGGCCGCGGGCGTGGCCGGCTTGTCGCCGGTGGTCGCGGTCGCGGCGGCGGAGGCGGCGGAGACGTTCCCGGCGGCGTCGACGGCCTTCACCGTGTAGGTGTACGCGGTCCGTTCGGCGAGGCCGGTGTCGGAGTACACGGTGGAGCCGACGTCGGTCACGACCGTGCCGCCGCTGCCGCCGGTACGGGTGATCTGGTACGTGGTGACGCCCCGGTCGTCGGTGGCGGGGTCCCAGGCGAGCAGGACGGAGACGCCGTCGGCGGTGGCGGTCACCCGGGCCGGGGCGGTCGGGGCCTGGGTGTCGGGCGGGGTGGCGGCGCAGGGGTCGGTGGCGTTCGCCGTCACCACCCGGTTCCGCACGGTGGAGACGCCCGTGCCGATCGTGTAGTCGGCGCCGCCGTTGTTGTCCCAGGTGCCGTTGCCGTTGTTGAAGGCGGCCTTGAGGGTGGCGGCCGTCCCGAGGTCGATCTCCCGCTTCCACCAGCCGGCGCAGGCGGCCTGCATGCCGACGCCCGGGACGGCGGTCCAGGCGCCGCCCGCCGGCTGGTAGTGGATGTTGGCGGTGGACCAGCCGAGCGCCTCGGTGGAGTAGTAGACGGTCGCCTTCGCGGCGGGGGCGGGCGTGGTGCCCGCGCAGGGGTCGGAGTGGGCGACCACGCCGTCCTTGACGGTGATGTTCCCCGTGCCCAGGGCGTAGTTCGCGCCGCCGTTGTTGTCCCAGGTGCCGCTGCCGTTGTTGAAGGTGGCCTGGAGTCCGGCGGCGCTGCCGAGGCTGACGGTCTTCTTCACCCAGTCGGTGCAGGCGGGCTCCATGGCGACGCCGGGGACCGTGGTCCAGGAGCCGCCGTCGGGGGCGTAATGGAGGTTGTAGGCGGCCCAGTTCTTCGTCCTGGTCCAGTAGAAGACCGTCGCGGTGTTCTCCGCGACGGCCGCGGCCGGGGCGGTCGGCGGTGACGGGGCGTCGGGTGGTGCGGCGAGCAGGCCGAGCAGGCCGAGCAGGCCGAGCAGGCCGGCGGCCAAGGCCAGGACGGCCACCGGGCGTCCGAGGGGCCGCGTGGGGGTGCGGGGCATCTGATTCTCCAGGCGGGGGTGCGTTCCGTACGGACCGGCGGGGAAGCGGGGATCGGCCGTTGGAAACGCTGTCGGAAAGTTTCTGAAATCTCTTGCGTCGCCGGGAAGTTACCGTCGACGCGGCCCGGAGGTAAAGACTTCTGACGGAAGCGGCGTCTAGGCTCGGTCGGTCGCACGCGTGATCGACGTCGAGAGGTCCCCGATGAAGCTGCCCGCACCACTGCGCGTACTGAACGAAGGCCTGGCGCTCCTCCTTGAGCTCGCCGCGCTGGCCGTGCTGGCCTGGTGGGGATGGGAGAGCGCGGAGAACGTGGCGCTCCGGCTGCTGCTCGCGGTCGCCGCGCCCGCCCTCGCGGCCGTCGTCTGGGGGCTGTTCGCCGCCCCGAGGGCCCGGTTCACGGTGCCGCTCGCGGGTGTTCTGTGCGTGAAGGCCCTGGTGTTCGGCGCGGCGGCGCTCGCGCTGAACGGCCTCGACCGGCCGGTGTGGGCGGTCTCCTTCGCCGTCGTGGCGCTCGTCAACACCGTCCTGGTGACGGCGGACCGTCAGGCCGCCGTGTCGCGCGGCGCCTGACGGGACGTCACGGCCGGGGCCAGGGGCGGCCTTCGAGCCGCTCGATGTCCCGGTTGAAGCGTTCGAGGTAGGCGGCGAAGCGGGCCACGTCCTCGGGTGACCAGTCCTCCATCACCCGCTCCAGGCCCGCGACGTTGAAGGCCCGGTCGGCGTCCAGGCGGCGCTCGCCCTCCTCCGTGATGCGGAACTTGCGGGCGATGCCGCCGTCCGGATCCGGGATGCGCTCCACGACCCCGGCGCGCAGCATCGCGGCGGTCTGCCGGTTGAGGGTGGAGGCGTCGAGGCCGAAGGCCTCGGTGAGCTGCCCGATGGACATCGGCCCGTGCATCCGGATGCGGGTGAGGAGGACGTACGCGCTGCGGTCGAGGTGATCGCCGGCCGCCCGCGAGCGGGGCCCGTACAGGTGGGCGTGGCGTCCGAGCAGCATGCTCTCGAACTCGACCAGGTGGGTGGGCTTGTCCATGGGGCCATTCTCTCCCGTTCCGCGATCATGTGCATCATGCATGACTTGTGCATGCTGCAATCGATGTGCATGATGCATATGACTGTTCTTGAAAAACCGAAGAAAGTACCGAGGGAGAACCCGTGGACGGCTCCAAGTCCGACGCCCGCCCCGGCGGCGTCGTCGGCGTCCTCGCCATGGCCGGCATCGTCGCCGCACTCATGCAGACCCTGGTGGTGCCGCTCATCGGCGACCTCCCCGAACTGCTCGGCACCACCGCCTCCAACGCCTCCTGGGTGATCACCGCCACCCTCCTCGCCGGAGCCGTCGCCACCCCCGTCGCCGGCCGGCTCGGCGACACCCTCGGCAAGCGGCGCGTCCTGCTCGTCTGCGTCATCCCGCTGGTCGCCGGCTCGGTGGTCTGCGCCCTCGCCACCTCCGTCGTCCCCATGATCGTCGGACGCGGACTCCAGGGCCTCGGCATGGGCGTCGTCCCCCTCGGCATCAGCCTGCTCCGCGACGTCCTCCCGCCCGAGAAGCTCGGCGGCTCCATCGCCCTGATGAGCGCCTCCATGGGCGTCGGCGGCGCCCTCGGCCTGCCCTTCTCCGCCGCCGTCGCCGAGAACGCCAGCTGGCGCGTGCTCTTCTGGGTCGCCGCCGGACTGAGCGTCGTGGTCGGCGCCCTGATCTGGCGCGCCGTCCCGGACGGGCGCCGCGCCGCCGCCCCCGGCCGCTTCGACCTGCCGGGCGCCCTGGGCCTCGGCGTCGGTCTCGTCGCCCTGCTGCTCGCCGTCTCCAAGGGCGCGACCTGGGGCTGGGGCAGTGCCACCACCCTCGGCCTGTTCGCCGTCGCGGCCGTCGTCCTGCTCGCCTGGGGCGCCTGGGAGCTGCGCACCCCCGACCCGCTCGTCGACCTGCGCGTCACCGCCCGCCCGGTCGTCCTGATGACCAACGCGGCCTCGGTCCTGGTCGGCTTCGCGATGTACGCGCAGTCCCTGGTCGTCCCCCAGCTGTTCCAGCTGCCCGAGGCGACCGGCTACGGCCTGGGCCAGTCGATGATGGCCATGGGGCTCTGGATGGCCCCGGCCGGCCTGATGATGATGATCCTCGCGCCGCTCGGCGCCAAGCTCTCGGCCGCCCGCGGACCCAAGGTCACGCTCTCGGTCGGCGCGCTCGTCATCTCCGTCGGGTACGGCTCCTCGCTCGCCCTGATGGGCTCCACCTGGGGTCTGCTCACCGTGACCCTCATCTGCAACACCGGCGTCGGGCTCGCCTACGGGGCCATGCCGGCGCTCATCATGGGCGCGGTCCCGCAGGAGGAGACCGCCTCCGCCAACAGCTTCAACACCCTGATGCGCTCCATCGGCACCTCCGTCTCGGCCGCCGTCATCGGCGTCGTCCTGGCGCAGATGACCACCACCCTCGGCGGCCACGCGCTGCCCTCCGAGGACGGCTTCCGCGTCGCGATGCTCATCGGCTGCGGCGTCGGCCTGGTGGCGGCCGTCGTCGCCGCGCTCATCCCCGCGCGGTTCACGGCGCCGGCCTCCGCCGACGCCCGGGGAGCCGAATCCGGGGCAGGCCCGCGCGCGACCTCGGGGGCGACCGCTTCCTGACGGGAGCCGTGCCTCAGGCCGCCGTGTCCCACCAGGGCCGGTGGCCGGGGCCGGTCGGGTGGGTGCCCGTGTTGCTCATCACGACCGAGTACAGGCTGGTCTGGGCGGCGATGAAGAGGCGGTTGCGCTTGGCGCCGCCCCAGGAGATGTTGGCGACCGGCTCCGGGACGTTCAGCCGTCCGATCAGCGTGCCGTCGGGGTCGTAGCAGTGCACCCCGTCGGCCATCGCGGCGGCCCAGAGACGGCCGTCCGCGTCGAAGCGCAGGTTGTCGAAGCGGGCCCTCTCCCGGGCCGACGCGTCGGCGAAGACCTTGCCGTCGGAGAGCGTGCCGTCCTCGCGCACGTCGAAGACCCGGATGAAGCCCGCCCGGGTGTCGGAGACGAACAGCTGCCGCTCGTCCTGGGAGAAGACGAGCCCGTTCGGCGCGGCGAATTCGTCGGACACCAGGCGCACTTCACCGCTGTCCGGATCGATGCGGTACACGTTGTTGGAGCCGATCTCGCTCTCCGCGCGGTAGCCCTCGTAGTCGCTGGTGATGCCGAAGTCCGGATCGGAGAACCAGATCGACCCGTCGGACTTCACCGCCGCGTCGTTCGGGCTGTTCAGCCGCTTGCCCTGCCAGCGGTCCGCGAGGACGGTGACCGTGCCGTCGTGCTCGGTGCGCGTCACACGCCGGTTGCCCTGCTCGCAGGAGATCAGCCGGCCCTCGCGGTCGAGGGTGTTGCCGTTGGTGTGCCCGGCCGTGCGGCGGAAGACGCCGACCGCCCCGGTCTCCTCGTCCCAGCGCAGCATCCGGTCGTTCGGGATGTCGCTCCAGACCAACTGGCGCCACGCGGGCAGATAGATCGGACCCTCGGCCCAGCGGCAGCCCGTGTAGAGGACCTCCAGGGCGTCGTCCCCGTACATGCACCGCCCTGTGAGGAACCGCTCGTCGAACATCTCGTACAGCTCGGGGCGCTCGCCGTTCATGGGGCCCTTCCCTCCTGCATCGCTCATGCATGCCGAACCTGATCCTGTGCAAGATGAAGATTGCAGGATCATCTACGGTCTACACAAGGAGCTTCCGAACAGAGAGCGGTGGATCACACGGCCCCGGATCCTCCCGCGTCCTCCGTCTCCAGGGTGAACAGCGCCCCGTCCGGGTCCCGGACCACCACCCGGCGCGTGTCCTCCGCGTCCGACGGCCGCACCCCGGCCCACTCACCGCCCGGCACCACCGCCCCGCCGTGCGCCACGACCGCCTCCTGAGCCGCCGCCAGATCGCGCACCCGGAAGCGGACCAGCCAGCGCGGCCTCGACTGCGGCCGGGGCGAGGCGGATTCGACCGGCCCGCTGTCGAGCCGGGCGACGGCCTCGCCGTCCCGCCGCAGCACCACCCGGTCGTGCTCGTACGACACCTCGCTCGCGCCCGGACTCCCGTCCGCCCAGCGGAGCACCCCGCCGTAGAACACGGCCGCGTCGAACGCGTCGCGGGTGTGCAGCTCCACCCAGGCCGGAGCCTGCCGCTCCCCGACGTGCCAGCGCGACACCGGCCGCCCCTCCCACACCCCGAACACCGCACCGTCGAGATCCGTCGCGATCGCCGCACGCCCGCTCAGCGGCCACGCCATCGGCCCCACGCCGACCGTCCCGCCGCGCTCCCGGATCCGTGCCACCGCCGCGTCGGCGTCGTCGACGGAGAAGAACACCGTCCAGGCCACCGGCACCGCCGGCTCGGCGGCCAGCGCCGCGATCCCGGCCACCGGCACCCCGTCCCGCTCACCCACCACGTACGCGTCGTCGAGCCCGGCCCGCCGGAACGTCCACCCGAGCACGGCCCCGTAGAAGCGCCGCGCCTCCTCCGGATCGCGCGCGGACAGGCTCAGCCAGCACGGCGCTCCCATCCCCTCCCCGGTCGTCGGCCCCGACACCGGCACCACCTCCTTGTCGTCCTGAGTCCGTGCGCCCCTTCCCCGCCCCGCCGCCCCGCAAGCGCGCACTCACCCGGGTGCCGCCGATGACCACACCCCCGGGTGCACCGGCGACGTCAGCCGGCCGGGCCGTGGACCTCGGCCCTGAGGGCCGTCGAGAGGTGATGGTGCAGCAGACCGAGCGGCGGCTCGCCCGGGGCGAACAGACCGGCGGCCAGCTTCCAGTACCGGGGGAGCACCGGGCTGTCGTCCAGGGCGAGCAGACCGAGGAGCCGGCGCCGGAAGTCCGGCGTGTCCCGCTCCCCGCGCGCCAGGGCATAGGCGGCGACGAAACAGTCCAGGGCCCCGCCGTCCTGCGGCTCCCGCCCCGCCCGCACCTCGGCCGAGGCGAGCCCGTACGCCTCGGCGAGACCCTCGTAGAGCACGACCGGACGGTACTCGCCGTCCGGCAGCGGCGGCGCGGGCCGGAACTCCGGCCGTTCGAGGCGCGGGTCGGTGACGAGCGCGTGCAGCCGGGCGAACGCGAGCACCTGCTCGGGGCCCGGGTCCTCCGGAGGCGTCGGCACCACCGCGTCGAGGACCGTGGACACCACCCGCCCCGGCAGCCGCGCCGGCAGGGCCCGCCGCCAGAACCGGGCCAGGGCGTCCGTGTCCGGCGGGGCCGGCAGCGCGCCGAGCAGCCGCAGCCGCTCCGCGCGCTCCCCGGCCCCGGCCTCCTGGACCAGCCGCAGGGAGGCCTCCTTCCAGCGCAGCGCCACCAGCTGGGAGCCCACGTCCCGCAACCGCCCCGCGACGGCCTCTTCGAGGACCGCGTCGGCCCCGTCCCGCTCCAGGACCCGCTCCACCTCGGGCACCGGCAGATCGAGCGCGCGCAGCGAGCGGATGAACCGCAGCCGGTCGAGCGCCTCGGCCCCGTACCGGCGATGGCCGCCGGAGCTGCGGGCCGCCTCGGGCAGCAGACCGCGATCCGAGTAGAACCGCACGGTCTTCACGGTGACACCCGCCCGCGCGGCCAGCTCACCGATGCTCAACAGACCGTCGGACGACACGGGGTGAACCTCTTTCAGCGGGATGCGACCACCTTCTGGCCTGTCCATTCTGACGTCCCGACGGCGCGCTTGAATCTCCCGCAGGGGGAGTTCCTAACGTGACCGCGAGACATCCCCCAGGAGTTGTGAGGAGACGGTCATGACGGCGTTCGTGCTGGTGTCGGGCACCTTTACCGGTGGCTGGGTGTGGGAGGAGACCGCCACCCGGCTGCGGGAGGCGGGTGCGGAGGCGTACCCCGTGACCCTGACCGGGATGGGCGACCGGCGCGCCGAGGCCGGTCCCGGTACGGGCCTGGAGACGCACATCGAGGAACTCGTCGAGCTGCTCGACGGGATCACGGCCGACGAGGTGGTCCTCGTCGGGCACGGATACGGCCTGCATCCGGTGTTCGGCGCCGCCGACCGGCGCGCCGGCCGCGTCACCCGGATCGTCTCCGTGGACACGGGACCCCCGCAGGGCGGCGACGCCGCCGTACGCTCCGTGCCCGACCCGGAGGTCCGTGAGCTGCTCGCCGGACGGCCCGACGCGTCGGTCCCGCCGCCCGCGCCGGGCACCTGGCAGAGGTGGGGCAGCGTCGAGGGCATCCCCGCCGACGCGCTGGCGCGCCTGGAGCGCGAGGCCGCGCCGCAGCCGCCCCGCACGCTCACCGAGCCGCTGCACCTGACCGGCGCCGCGCACGCCCTGCCGAGCACCGGGATCCTCTGCAACGCCAACGGGCAGAGCATCGCCATGGTCGAGATGGCGGTGGCGTCGGGCCCGCCCCAGCTGCGCGTGTTCACCGAGGACCGCTTCCGCTTCTTCGACCTCGCCACCGGTCACTGGCCGATGCTCTCGGCCCCCGGTGAACTGGCCGGGGTGCTGGTCCGCGCGGCCGCAGGCGAGGGCCACCGGGTGACGGCGCCCGAGCGCGAGCACGAGGAGCCGTCCCACCTCAGGCCCTTCCTCATCGACGTGCCGGAGCGGCCGCGCGACCGCGTCGGACGGGTCGACCTCCACCTCCCGGACGGCGAAGGGCCCCGGCCGGCGATCGTCTTCGTCCACGGCGGCCCCATCGACCCCGAGCGGCGGCCCACGCCACGGGACACGCCGTTCTTCCTGGGGTACGGCCGCCACGCGGCGGGCGCGGGCGTCGTCGGAGTCACCGTGGACCTCCGGCTCCACGGCCTCGCCGACTACCCCCGGGCCGCCGGGGACCTCGCCGCGGCCGTCGAGCAGGTCCGCGCCGATCCGCGCGTCGACGGGGACCGGATCGCGCTCTGGTTCTTCTCCACCGGCGGGCTCCTCGCCGCGGACTGGCTCGCCGCGCCCACGCCGTGGCTCCGGTGCGTGGCGGCCAACTACCCGGCTCTGGCGCCGCTGCCCGGCTGGGGGACGGTGGAGTCCCGCTTCCGCCCGGTGGACACCGTGGGCACCGCGGACGGGCCTCCGATCGTGCTGACCCGCGCCGGACTCGAACACGAGGCCATCGCGGCGACCGTCGAGGAGTTCCTGACCGCCGCCGGGAAGCGCGGGGCCGACGTCGAGATCATCGATGCGCCGAACGCCCACCACAGCTTCGAACTGGTCGATCCCACCGACGAGTCCCGGGCGGTCCTGGAGCGTTCGATGCACGCGGTCCTGGCCCGCCTGCGGGCCTGACGGCATCTGCGGGACCGACGGGACACGCGGGACAGACGGCGCCCGCGGGTCTGACGGCGCCCGCGAGTCCGACGGCACCCGCGGGTCTGACGGGCCCGCCTCCCCGGCCCCCGTGGACCGGGGAGGCGGGGGTCACCCCTGCCCCGCCGGCCGCCTGAGTCGCCGGGGCACGGAGTCGAGGAGCAGCCGGGTGTACGGGTGCTCCGGCGCGTCCAGGACGCGCGCGGCCGGGCCCGTCTCCACGACCTGGCCGGACTTCAGCACCAGGACCTCGTCCGCGATGTGCCGGACCACGGCCAGGTCGTGGGTGACGAACAGATAGCCGATGCCCGACTCCCGGCGGATCGTGCCGAGCAGTTCGAGGATCTGCGCCTGGATCGACACGTCGAGCGCGGCGACCGCCTCGTCGAGGACGAGGACCCGCGGCTTCACGGCGAGGGCGCGCGCGATCGCCACGCGCTGACGCTGACCGCCGGACAGGCCCCGGGGCAGCGCCGAGGCCTCGCGCGCGCCGAGCCCCACCTGGTCGAGGAGCTCGGCGACCCGGTCCCGGCGCCCGGCCTGGTCGAGGCCGGTGTGCAGGCGCAGGACCTCGTCCAGGCAGCCCGAGACGGAGATCCGGGGGTCGAGCGACAGATACGGGTCCTGGAAGACCATCTGGATCTCCCGGGCCCTGGCGAGCCGTTCGGCCCGGCCCCGGGGCCGCGCGGAGCGGTCCCGGCCGTCGAGTCGGACCGTGCCGCCGTCCGGCCGCTCCAGACCCACCAGCATCCGGACCGTGGTCGTCTTGCCGCTGCCGGATTCCCCGACGATGGCGAGCGAGGACCCGGGCGCGAGCGCGAAGGACACGTCGTCGACGGCCGTGTGGTCCCCGTACCGCTTGCGCAGTCCCTCGACGGCGAGACCCTCCTTGGGCGCGACGGTCACAGCGTGATCCCTTCTTCGGCACGGTGGCAGGCGGCGAGCCCGTCCCCGTGGCGTACGAGCGCGGGCTTCTCCTCCGTACAGCGCGGCACCGCGTGGGCGCAGCGCGCGGCGAAGGAGCAGCCGGGCGGAGCCTCCGCGAGGGAGACGGGGCGGCCCGGGATGGGGCGGGGCGCCGGCGCGCCCGGTTCGAGCCGCGGGGTGCAGGCGAGCAGGCCCGCCGTGTACGGGTGGCGGGGCGCGTCGAACAGGTCGTCCGTGGACCGGGTCTCCACGATCCGGCCCGCGTACATGACGTACACCCGGTCGCAGACGGCGGCGGCCAGTTCGAGGTCGTGGGTGACGAACAGCATGCCCGTGCCCCGCTCGGCCCGCAGCCGGGCCAGGATCGAGATGACCTCGGCCTGGGTGGTGACGTCGAGCGCCGTCGTCGGCTCGTCGGCGACGAGCAGCGCCGGCTCGCTCGCGAGGGCCGCCGCGATGACGACCCGTTGGAGCATGCCGCCGGAGAACTGGTGCGGATGACGCCGCAGGGCACCGCGCGGGTCGCGGATGCCGACCGCGTCCAGGAGTTCCTCGGCGCGGGCGGTCGCCTCGGCGGCGGGGGTCCCGGCCGCGCGCAGTCCCTCGGTGAGGAAGTCGCCCACCCGCCGCAGCGGGTTGACGGAGGCGCGCGGGTCCTGGAAGACCATGGAGACCTGCCGGGCGCGCAGCGAGGTCAGCTCGGCGCGGTTCATCGCGAGGACGTTCCGCCCGGCGACCCGGACCTCGCCGTCGGTGCGGGCGCCCGCGGGCAGCAGCCCGAGGACGCTGCGGCAGGCCACGGACTTGCCGGAGCCGGACTCGCCGACCAGGCCGACGGTCTCCCCGGGCCGGACCGTCAGGCTCACCCCGTCCAGGATGGGCCGGGCGGCCCGGTCGCCGGCCAGGCGTACGCCGAGGTTCTCGATCTCCAGGACCGGCGCGGTCGCCACCGTATTCATCGCGTTCACCGTTCCCGCTTCGCGATCCGGTCGGCGAGCCCCTCGCCGACGATGCCGAACGCCACCACCGCGAGCACGATGCACGCGGAGGGCGCGAGGGCCGGCAGCATCGCCCCCTGCAGGACGGCCGCCTGCCCCTCGTTGATCATGGCGCCCCAGTCGGCGGCCGGCGGCTGCACCCCGAAGCCGAGGAAGGACAGGGCCGCCAGGTCCATCAGCGCGTACCCGAAGTTCATCGCGGACTGCGCGAAGACCGTCGGCGCGATGTTGGGCAGCAGATGGCGCACGGAGACGGTCCAGCCGGACCAGCCCTGCACCCGGTACGCCTCGATGTACGGCCGGGCCTTCTCCTGCCGGGCGATGCCCCGGACGAGCCGGCCCACGTACGGGGTGTAGGCGACGGACATGGCGATCACGGGCGCGGTGAGTCCCTCGCCGACGACCGACACGAGCAGGATGGCGAGCAGCAGGCCGGGGATCGCGAAGACGAGGTCCATCGACCGGGACAGCATCGTGTCCACCCAGCCGCCCCGCCAGGCCGCCACCACGCCGAGCAGGGTGCCGAGCAGGGTGGAGACGCCGACGACGAGCAGCGGCCCGAGCAGGCCGGTGCGGGCGCCGACGAGCAGCCGGGACAGGATGTCCCGGCCCGACTGGTCCGTGCCGAGCAGATGGTCGCCCGTGGTGCCGACGAGACTCGCCGACAGGTCGAGCGCCTCGGGGTCGTACGGGGTGAGGACGGGCGCGAGCACGGCGACCAGGACGAGCAGGACGAGCACCGCGACCGAGACCGCGAAGAGCGGTCCCTGGCCGAACACGCGCAGGGCGCGCAGCCCGGGCCTGCGGTACGGCACCGCGGAGGTGGTGGAGGTCATGAGGAGCCTTCCCCGAGGGAGAGACGGGGGTCGATGAGCGGGGCGAGCAGGTCCACGACGAGGTTGACGAGGACGAAGGCCGCGACGCTGAGCAGCGTGATCGCCTGGACGACCGCGAAGTCCTTCGCGGTGACGGACTGCACGAGCAGCGAGCCGAGCCCGGGGACGTCGAAGGCGGTCTCGACGATCGAGGTGCTGATGAGCAGGCCGGCGAGCATCGTGCCGCCGACGGTGACGACGGGGCCGAGCGCGTTGCGCAGCACGTGCCGGCGGACCACGGACCGGCCCGCGACGCCGCGGGCCCGCGCCACCTCGACGTGCTCGCGGCCGAGTTCGTCGAGCATCGCCGAGCGGGTCACCCGGGCGAGGAGACCCGCGAAGGACAGCGCCAGGGCGAACGCCGGCAGGGTCAGCTGGTACAGCCGGTCGGCGAGGCCCGCCGGAGTCCCGCCGCCCGGTCCCGGGAACCAGCCGAGCTGGACGGAGAAGACCGAGACGAGCGCGATCGCCGTCACGAACGAGGGCGTGGCGGTGGCGACACCCGTGCCGATCAGCACCACCCGGTCCGGGAGACCGGGCTTCAGGGCGGCGAGGATGCCGGCGGTCACCCCGAGCACCGCGACGAGGACGGCGGCGTAGCCGACGAGCAGGGCGGTGCCGGTGAGGCGCGAGCCGATGAGCGAGGCCACGTCCTGGTGGTACTGGGCCGAGCGGCCGAAGTCGCCGCTCAGCACCCCGCCGAGCCACTTCACGTACTGGGTGACCAGCGGGTCGTCGAGGTGGTGCTCCGCCCGCAGGGCCGCCACGGCCGAGGGGGTCGCGGGGCGGCCGTGCAGGAGGAACGACACCGGGTCGCCGGGGGCCAGGTGGACGGAGCCGAAGACCACGAGGGAGGTCACGAACAGCACCGCCACCAGGCCGAGGAGCCGTCCGACGAGGTAGCGCGTCATCGCTTGGAGGCCCCGATCGTCGCGGCCCACGGGAAGTAGAGCTGGGAGATTCCGGTCGGCGCGCCGGTGATCCGCTTGCCGAGGAAGACCGAGTAGGGCGCCTCGTACACGGGGATGATCGGCAGCTCGTCCATGGCGATCTTCTGGAGCTTCGCGGTGAGCCCGGCGCGCTTGACCGGGTCGGGCTCGGAGTCCGCCCGGTCGAAGGCGACGTCGAACTCGGCGTTCGACCAGCGGCCGTAGTTCCCGAAGTCGCCGGTGCGCAGGTACTGGTAGAACTCCAGCGGGTCGGGCGTGTTGTCGTAGCCGTTGGTGATGACCAGATCGAGGCCGTCGCGCGCGCTCGGGTCGACGAAGATGCTGCTGTACGCGTCGGGCGACACCGGCTTCAGGACGACGTTGAGCCCGATCTGGCGGCCGGCGGCCTGGACGGCGTTGGCGACGACGCTGATCTCGGGCGCCATCGAGCTGGTGGCGATGGTGACCGTGCGGCCGTTCGCGTGGGCCTCCTCGACGAGCTTCTTCGCGGCCGCGACGTCGTACACCGGCTCGGGCAGCGTGTCG
Organism: Streptomyces sp. NPDC037410; assembly: GCF_055602235.1. Classification (NCBI taxonomy): domain Bacteria; kingdom Bacillati; phylum Actinomycetota; class Actinomycetes; order Kitasatosporales; family Streptomycetaceae; genus Streptomyces; species Streptomyces sp. NPDC037410. The sequence goes on from NZ_JBVJWR010000002.1 coordinate 308,471, forward strand.
TAGAGCTCCGCCGTCTTCTCCGGGGCGAGCGCCCAGGCGCCGCGCGCGGCGGGGGCCTTGGCAGGGACGCCGACGCCGCCGGCCGCGGCCTTGATGATGTTCTTCCGGTCGAGGGCCATCGACAGCGCCTGGCGGACCTTGAGGTTGCTGAGCGTGCCGTGGAAGTCGAGGACCGCGAGGTTCGCGGCGGCGGTGTTGGGGCCGAAGAGCAGCGTGCCCTTGTCGCCCGCGCGCAGCTGCGAGAAGGAGGAGGACGGGACCATGTACCCGCCGTCGGCCGTACCCGAGAGGAAGGCGTTGGAGCGGGCGGCGGCGTCCTCGATGAAGGTGAACTTCACCTTCTCGGACTTGGGCGTGAGCGTCTTGTCCCAGTAGGCGGCGTGCCGCTTGAGGGTGATGCTGTCGCCCTGGGCCCACGAGTCGAGGGCGTACGGACCCGTGCAGTTCAGCTTGCCCTTGGGGGTGCCGTAGTCCTTGCCCTCCTTGGCGAGGGAGGCCGCGCTGACGATCGTGCCGGGGGAGGCGGCCATCAGCTCGTGGAAGAGGACGTCGGCCTTGCCGAGGCGGATGGTCACCTCCAGCGGGCCGGTCTTCTCGATGGAGTCGACGGTCTTGAAGGTGGAACCCCACGGAGAGCCGGTCTTCGGGTCCATCTGGCGCTTGAGGGAGGCGACCACGTCGTCGGCGGTCATGGTGGTGCCGTCGTGGAACTTCACCCCGGGGCGCAGGGTGTAGACGAGGGTCCGGGGGTCGGGCTGCCGCCACTTCACGGCGAGGCCGGGCACGATCTTCATGTCGGGGGTGACCCGCATCAGCTGCTCGCACACGTTGGCGAGGACGGTGTTCGGCGGGTAGTCGTACGCCAGGGCGTAGTCGAGCGTGTACGGCTCGGCGTACAGGGACCAGGTGAAGGAGTCCAGCGGGCCCTGCGCGGGTGCGGAGGTCGGGCTGACCTTGTAGTGCGCGCCGCCGCCGGCCGCGGGCGGGTTCGTGGCGCCGGAGCAGGCGCTGGTGGTGGCCGCGAGGGCGGCGGTACAGGCGAGAAGCGCGAGGGCTCTGGGCATGCGCATGGGGAGGGACCCACCCCTTTACAGGTGTAGTGACGGGCTCGGGGGGATGGAGCGAGTATTGGTGCGGGAACGTTCCCGCACAAGACCTGCAGACGACTTTGCGGGAACGGTTTTGCAGAGGTCACGGGGGTGGCACCATCACCCCATGACCGAAGCTTCAGGGCGCGGCGGGCAGCCCTCGCCGCCCATCCCGCGCGTCCGCCTCGTCGACGTGGCCCGCGAGGCGGGCCTGTCCAAGACGACCGTCTCGGCGGCGCTCAACGGCACCGGCAGGCTCTCCCCCGAGGTACGGGAGAAGGTCCGCGAGACCGCGCGCAGAATGGGCTACCGGCCCAACGCCACCGCGCGACGGCTGCGCGCGGGACGGGCCCGGCTGATCGGATACGTGGTCGGCGAGTTCGCCGCCACTCCATGGACCTTTCTCGAGTCGCCGTACTTCGCGAGACTGACCGGCGCCACCGCGGCCACCGCGCTGCGCCGCGGCTACGCCGTGGTGCTGCTGCCCGCCGGCTCCCTGCAGAGCGAGTGGGCCGACCTGTCCCTCGACGCGGTGGTCGTGGCCGACCCCGTCGCCGACGACCCGGTCGTCGAGGGCCTGCTCGCCGCCGGCGTCCCCGTCTTCACGGACCGCTCGGCCGAGGGGCTGCCGGGGGCCTACTGGGTGGACGTCGACGCGGGCGGCGCCGTCCACGAGGCCCTCGACCACCTGCGGGAGCAGGGGGCCCGGAGGCCGGTCCTCGTGGTGCCGGACAGCACCACCCGCTTCCACACCGAGGTGTACGCGGCGCACCGGGAGTGGTGCGCCGCCCACGACCTGCCGGAGCGGGTCGTGCGCGTCGCGGAAGCGGGCAACGGTCCGGTGGTGCAGGGAGTCGAGACCGCCCTGGCCGGGCCGGAGCGTCCCGACGCCCTCCTGGTCGTGGCCGAGGCGAGCCCGCCCCTCGTCCTGGAGGCGGCGCGCCGCCACGGGTACGAGGTCCCGGACGACCTGCTGGTCGTCCTGGTCAGCGAGGACGCCACGGCCCTCGACACCCAGCCGCCGGTGACCACGCTGAGCCTGCGGCCCGAGGCGGTCGCGGAGGCGGGCATCGAGCACCTCGTCGCGGTCCTGGAGCACGGCCGCCGGGAGCCCGCCGGGACACTGGTCCCGACGCGCCTCGACGTCCGGGCGTCGTCGGTGCGACCGAAGGCCTGAGGCCCGGTCAGGCCGAGTGGACCAGCCGTCCGCCGACGTACGTCCGCTCCACCCGGGCCTCTGCGATCTCCTCCGGCGGGCCGGTGAGGATGTCGCGGTCCAGGACGACCAGGTCGGCGAGGTTGCCGGGGCGCAGGCTGCCGGTGTCGTCGAGACCGTTCACGTGCGCGGTGCCCGCCGTGTAGGCGGCGAGCGCCGTGGTGAGGTCGATGCGCTGCTCGGCGTAGAAGATCCGGTCGTCGGTGGCCTCGGGGTCGCGGCGGTTGACGGCGACGTGGATGCCCTCGATCGGGTTCGGGCTGCTGACCGGCCAGTCGCTGCCGGCGGCGAGCGTGGCCCCGGCCCGTACGAGATCGCCGAACGGGTACTGCCAGGCGGCGCGCTCGGAACCCAGGAACGGGATGGTGAGCTCGTCCATCTGCGGCTCGTGCGCGGCCCAGAGCGGCTGGATGTTCGCGAGGGCGCCGAGCGCCGCGAACCGCGGCAGGTCGTCGGGGTGCACGACCTGGAGGTGCGCGAGGTGGTGGCGGTTGCCGCGGCGCCCGTTGACCGCGATGGCGGCCTCCAGCGCGTCCAGGGCCTCACGCACGGCCCGGTCGCCCAGGGCGTGGAAGTGGACCTGGAAGTCGAGGGCGTCGAGCTCGGTCACGTAGCCGCGCAGCGCCTCGGGGTCGACGAAGCTCAGCCCGCTGTTGGCGGTGGCGCAGCCGCAGCCGTCCAGGTACGGGGTGGTCATCGCGGCCGTGAAGTTCTCCGCGATGCCGTCCTGCATGATCTTGACCGTGCCGGCGCGGAACCGGCCGGCGCTCAACTTCTCGCGGCGCTCGACCAGTTCGGGGATCTGCTCGGAGCCGCGCTCCCGGTCCCACCAGAGCGCGCCGGTCACCCGGGCGGTCAGCGAGCCGTCGACGGCGGCCGTCCGATACGCCTCCGACGGATCGGCCATGCCGCTGAAGGTGCCGAGCAGCGCGTCCTGCCAGGCCGTGATGCCGAGCGAGTGCAGCAGCTTCTGGGCGCGCAGCAGACCGGCGAGCCGGTCCTCGGCGGTGGTCTCGGGCACCAGCCGGGCGACGAGCCCGATCGCGCCCTCCTGGAGCACGCCGCTCGGGGTGCCGTCCGCCTCCCGCTCGATCCGGCCGTCCGCCGGATCGGGGGTGTCGGCGGTGAGCCCGGCGAGCTCCAGGGCACGGGAGTTGGCCCAGGCGCCGTGGTGGTCACGGTTCGAGAGCAGGACCGGCCGGTCGGGGACGACGGAGTCGAGCAGCTGCCGGGTGGGCAGTCCGCCCTCGAAGCTCTCCATCGACCAGCCGCCGCCGGTGATCCAGGCCCGCTCCGGATGGGCGTCCGCGTACTCCCGGATCCGCTCCAGGTAGTCGGCGACGCCGACCGTGCCGGTGAGATCGCACTCCGCCAGCTCCTTGCCACCGCCGACGGCGTGGATGTGGGCGTCCTGGAAGCCGGGGAGCAGCAGCTTCCCCGTCAGGTCGACGACCTCCGTGCCGGGCCCGACGAGGTCCCGTACCTCGTCGTGCCCGACGGCCGTGATCCGCTCGCCGACGACGGCGAGCGAGGTCGCCCGGGTGCGGGCCGGGTCCGCCGTGAAGACGGGCCCGCGGGTGAAGACCAGATCGGCCGTGGTCATGGACGCTCCAGAACGTGTGGTGTGGATGGGTGGGCGCCATGCAAGCGGGCGGGCGGTTCACACGTCAATGGTGTTGACGTAAGGTTCCGGCCGGGGAGGCCCGCGTCGGGCCGTTTACACGTCAACTACGTTGACGTAATGTTCCGGCCATGTCCGAACGTGTCGTCCCCGAAGGCAGTCGGCAGCGCCGCCGCCCCACCAAACAGGGCGCCGTCCTCTCGGAGCGGCTCATCGTCGACACCGCGCTCCGTCTGATCGCCCAGCACGGCGCGGAAGCCCTCTCGGTACGGAGACTGGGCGCCGCGCTCGGCGCCGACCCCACCGCCCTCTACCGCTACTTCCGCAACACCGACGCCCTGCTCCTCGCCGTCGCCGACGAGCTCATCGGCCGCGCGCAGGAAGGCTGGACGGCGACCGGCGACTGGCGCACCGACCTCCGGGCGATGGGGCTGCGCATCAACTCCTGCTACCGCAACAACCCGCAGGCCGCCGCCCTCGCGGCGCACCGCACCACCGGCCGCCCCCACGAGACCCTGGCCGTCGAACGGATCCTCGGCATCCTCCGGGACGGCGGCTTCCCCGACGACCTCGCCGTGCGCATCTACCACGCCTTCGTCGACCAGGCCCTCGCCTTCGCCGCCCAGGACGCCGCGGCGGCGGCCCTGCCGACGGCCGCGCGGGAGAAGGACGAGGAGGTCTGGCACGCGGTCTACGGCCGCCTGTCCCCCGACACCCACCCGAACGTCGCCGCGACCTTCCCCCTCCTGGCCGCCGACATGCGCGACAGCGGCTACCCGTTCGCCCTGGAACTGATGCTGGCGGCGGTGGAGGCGCTCCGGCCACCGCAGACGCGCACCTGAGCCCGCCGCCCTCGACACGACCCCTCGCGCGGTACGCGGAAGGGGGGCGGCCGCATCGGCAGCCGCCCCCTTCCGCGTACACCGCCGGGATCAGGCGAAGAAGCGGTACACCGCCTGCGCGACGCACGCCGGCTTGGCGACGCCGTCGATCTCCACGGTGAGGTCCACGACGACCTCGACGCCGCCCTTGACGTCCTCCACGGACACCACACGGCCGTGGGTGCGGATCTTCGAGCCGACGCGCACGGGGGAGGGGAAACGCACCTTGTTCAGGCCGTAGTTGACGGCCATCGACACGCCCTCGACCTGGAGCAGCTCGCTCCACATCGGGATGAGCAGCGACAGGGTCAGATAGCCGTGGGCGATGGTGCCGCCGAACGGGCCGGCGGCGGCACGCTCGGCGTCGACGTGGATCCACTGGTGGTCGTCGGTGGCGTCGGCGAAGGTGTCGACGCGGGGCTGGGCGATCTCGACCCAGGAGCTGTGGCCGAGGTCGGCCCCTGCCTGGGCCTTGATCTCGTCGATGCCGTGGACGGTGAGAGCCATGGACGTACTCCTCTGTACCGGAAAGTATCGGAAAGTGTCGGAATCTTTGGAAGAGGGGGTCAGGCGCCGTAGCGCGCCCGGATCGGCGCCTTGAGCAGCTTCCCGGTGGCGTTGCGGGGGAGGTCCGGGGCGAGGGCGACGCTCTTGGGGATCTTGTAGCGGGCGAGCCGGGCCTCCAGGTGGGCGATCAGCTCCTCCGCGGTGACGGTCGCTCCCGCGCGGGTGACGACGACGGCGCGTCCCACCTCGCCCCAGCGGGCGTCCGGCACGCCGATGACGGCCGCCTCGGCGACGTCCGGGTGTCCGAGCAGGGCGTCCTCGACCTCGGCCGGGTAGACGTTCTCCCCGCCCGAGATGATCATGTCCTTGAGGCGGTCGACGAGCCGTACGTAGCCGTCCTCGTCGACCGTGGCCACGTCGCCCGACCGGAAGCGCCCCCCGTCGCGGAAGGCCGCGGCGGTCGCCTCCGGGAGGTTCCAGTAGCCCGGGGTCACGTTCGGCCCCGCGACGACGACCTCGCCCTTCTCGCCGGGGCCCGCCTCCTCGCCCGAGGGCAGCAGCACCTGGACGTCGGTGAAGAAGTGCGGGACGCCCGCCGAACCGGCGCGGCTCACCGAGTCGGCCCGGTCCAGGATGAGCGCGCCCGGCGCGGTCTCCGTCATGCCGTACCCCTGGACGAAGGCGAGGCCGCGGTCCAGATAGGCCTGGGCGGTGCGGGTCGGCACCGGGGCGCCGCCGCACAGCAGATTGCGCAGACTGGTCAGGTCGGCGTCGGCCCACCCGGGGGCCGAGGCCATCGCGTCGTACATCGTCGGCACGCCGAACATGCAGGTCACCCGGTGCCGTTCGATCAGCCGCAAGGTGCGGGCGGCGTCGAAGGAGGACTCCAGGAGGACCGTGCCGCCCTTCAGGAGGACCGGCAGGCAGCTCATGTTGAGGGCGCCGGTGTGGAACAGCGGTGCGGCGACCAGGGCCACCTCGTCGCCGGCGAGGTCGGTGTCCACGACGACGTTGAGACTGTTCCAGACGATGTTGCCGTGGGTCAGGACGGCACCCTTGGAACGGCCGGTCGTGCCCGAGGTGTACATGATGAGGCAGACGTCCTCGTGCCCCACCTCCTCGTCGAGCGGCTCCGTCGACGCGACCGCGAGCAGCTCCTCGTACGAGGCGCCCGGACCTCCGTCCACGGCGAGGACGGTGCCGATGCCGGCCGCCTCCACCAGCTCCTTCACCCGCTCGGACGACTGCCCGGCGTGCACCAGGACGGTGCTGCCCGAGTCGGTGAGCTGATGGAGCAACTCCGGTACGGCGAGACGGGTGTTGAGCGGGACGAACACCGCTCCAAGGACACTGGCCGCGAACAGCGTCTCCAGGTAGGCCGGATGGTTGGGGCCGAGGAACGCCACCCGGTCGCCGCGCTCGACCCCCGCACCCCGCAGGGCGTGGGCCAACCGCGTACAGCGGTCGTGGAGTTCGGCGTAGTCGATCGCGCGGCCCTCGTGCAGAAGGGCCGTGCGCCGTGGCGATCTGCGGTCGCGGCGGGCGGGCCAGGAGCCGATGCCCTGGTTGCGCATGGGGTACCCCTCAGTTTCCGGTGAGCCCGAGCAGTCGGGCCGCGTTCTCCTTGAGGATCTTCGGACGGACCTCGTCCTTGATCGGGAGCTCGGCGAAGTCGGCCAGCCAGCGGTCCGGCGCGAGCAGCGGGAAGTCGGAGCCGAACAGCACCTTGTCCTGCAGCAGGCTGTCGGCGTACCGGACCAGCTGTGGCGGGAAGTACTTCGGCGACCAGCCCGACAGGTCGATGTACACCTCGGGCTTGTGCGTGGCCACCGCGAGCGCCTCGTCCTGCCACGGGAAGGACGGGTGGGCGAGGACGATCTTCATGCCCGGGAAGTCCGCGGCGACGTCGTCCACGTCCATCGGGTTGGAGTACTTCAGCCGGATGCCCCCGCCGCCGGGAGCGCCCGCGCCGATGCCCGTCTGCCCGGTGTGGAAGACCGCGATCGCCCCGGCGTCCTCGATCGCCTCGTACAGCGGGTACGCCATGCGGTCGTTGGGGTGGAAGGCCTGGATGTTCGGGTGGAACTTGAAGCCCCTCACCCCGTACTCGTCGACGAGCCGCCGGATCTGACGGACCGCCGCCTTCCCCTTGTACGGATCGACGCCCGCGAACGGGACGATCACGTCCGGGTGTTGCAGCGCCGCCTCGGCGATCTCCTCGTTCGGCACCGGCGGGGTGCCGGTCGCCGACTCCGCGTCCACCGTGAACACCACACAGGCCATATGCCGCTCGCGGTAGTACGTGGCGATCTCCGGCAGCGTGGGGTGGCGGTGCTCCGCCTTGAAGTACGCGCCGGCGGCGGCGTCGAGCTCGGCGGAGAGCGACGCCCCGCCCTTCTCGGACACCTCGGCGTGGGTGTGCATGTCGATGGCGACGAGCGCGTTCACGTCCATCGGTTCGCCGGCGCTCACAGCTGCGGCGCCGGGATGCCGAAGGTCTCGGGGGTGCGTCCGACGGTCACCGGCCAGGCGGCGGCGATCGCGTCGGCGCTCCAGCCGCCGTCGGCGTACGCCACCGACACCTCCTGCGGGTGCGACCACAGGGAGAGCTTGTCGCCGCCGATGCCGACGCACTGGCCGGTCACCCCGGCGGACGCGTCCGAGGCGAGGAAGGTCACGAGACCCGCGACGTCCTCGGGCGTGCCGAAGCCCTCGCCCTTGCGCAGGCTGTCCGGGAACGCGATGCCGTCCCGCTCCAGGGCCTCGACGTGCGGGGCGAAGACGGGGATCGTCTTGGTCATCGCGGTCGCGGCGACCGGGATGACGGCGTTCGCGGTGATGCCGGCCTTGGCCAGCTCCATGCCCCAGGTGCGCACCATGGCGGCGATCCCGGCCTTGGCGGCGGCGTAGTTGGTCTGCCCGAAGTTGCCGCGCTGGCCGGCGGGGGAGCCGGCGACGACGATCCGGCCGCCCTCGCCCTGGGCGCGCATCCGCTCGACGGCGGCGCGGACGCAGGTGAAGGTGCCGCGCAGGTGCACCTCGACGACGGTGTCGAAGTCCTCGTCGGTCATCTTCCACAGCACCCGGTCGCGCAGGACTCCGGCGTTGGTGACCATGACGTCGAGCCGGCCGTAGCTGTCGACGGCGCGGGCGACGAGGGCCTCGGCGGCCTCGGTGGAGCCGACCGGCACCACCTCGGCGACGGCGCGGCCGCCGTCGGCGGTGATCAGGCGCACGGCCTCGGCGGCGGCCTCGTCGTCGACGTCGTTGATCACCACGGCCGCGCCGGCGGCGGCCAGCGAGCGGGCGTAGGCGAGGCCGAGTCCGCGGCCGCTGCCGGTGACGACGGCGACCTTGCCGGAGAGATCCACATGAGTCATGAACGGGGGTCCTTTCCCGTGAACGCGGTGCGGGGCGCGGGAGATCGCGACCGGACACGCACCGTCGAGCGAACAAGTTAGGCATTCTTTTGTCGGCCGTCAATGAATTGCCGAATGTTGCGGTGGATCGACGGATCCCGCCCTACGCTGTCCCCGTGACACAGCCCGCCCCGACCGCCGAGACCGGATCGCCCGCCGAACCCGGCTCCTCGCCCCGCCCCCAGTCCCTGATGCTGACCTTCTTCGGCATCCACGTGCTCGGCACGGGAACCGCCCTGTCCTCGGCGAGCGTGATCGACGCCTTCGCGCGCGTGGACGTCGGCGAGGACGCCGTCCGTTCGACCCTCACCCGCATGGTCGGCCGCGAACTCCTCGAACGGCACCGCCGCGGACGCCGGATGTACTTCTCGCTCACGCCCCGCGCCGCGGAGGTCCTCGCCGACGGCCAGGAGCGGATCCACCGCACCGGCGCCGTCAACCGCGCCTGGGACGGCACCTGGACCCTGGTCGGCTTCTCGCTGCCCGAATCCTGGCGCCGGGAACGCCACGACCTGCGTTCGCGGCTCATGTGGGCGGGCTTCGGCCCCCTGCAGAGCGGCCTCTGGGTCGCCCCCGGCCGGGTCGACGTCGCGCCCATCGCGGCCGAGCTCGGGTTGGGGGACCGTATCAGGGCCTTCCACGGCGAGGCCGCCGCGCCCACCGAGGCCGGGGACCTGCTCCGTACCGCCTTCGACGTCGACGCCATCGCCGACGGCTACCGCGCCTTCCTCGCCCGCTGGGGCGACGGCGCCGCCCCCGGCGAGGCGCGCGACGACCTCGGCCGGCTGCTCCTGCTCCACACCGACTGGCTCGACCTGGTCCGCCGCGACCCGCACCTGCCCGCCGGACACCTGCCCGCCGACTGGCCCGCCGAGGCCGCGGAGACGCTCTTCCACGAACTCTCCGCCCGCTTCGAGCCGGGGGCCCGCCGCATCGCGGAGGAGATCCTGGACCGCTGGGAGCCGGAGGGGTAACGGCCGGGACGGCGGGGCGACCGCCCGGGTGACCGGGCGCCGGGGCTGACCCTGCGAGGCCTCCGGAGGTCGGGGTGCCGGGGCTGATCCTGCGGGGCTTCCGGAGGTCGGGGTGCCGGGGCTGATCCTGCGGGGCTTCCGGAGGTCGGGGTGCCGGGGCTGACCCTGCAAGGCCTCCGGAGGCCCGAAGCGCCAGAGCTGACCCTGTGAGGCTCCGGAGGTCGGGGCGCCGGGAGCTGACCTGCGGGGCGTCCGTGAGTCAGCCGGCCCAGGCCGGCGCGGCTGACCTGCGGAGCGTCCGTGCGCCGGCCCTCCCGGGCGGTCTTATGTCAACACCATTGACCTTGTCGTACGCGGCGGAGTCTCATGGCGGCACTTCGGAGGCGCCCCGCGCCCGGGCGTCTCCGCGACCCCGAAGGAATCCCCATGGACCACCTCAGCTCGCTCCGGGACGTCGACCACACCCCGTTCTGGCTCGACGACCCCCGCCGGCCGCAGCCCGCCCCCGCCCTCGTCGGCGGCACCACCTGCGACCTCCTCGTGGTCGGCGGCGGCTACACCGGCCTGTGGACCGCCCTCCTCGCCAAGGAGCGCGACCCCTCCACCGACGTCGTGCTCGTCGAGGCGGACCAGGTCGGCGGCGCCGCCTCGGGACGCAACGGCGGATTCTGCGAGTCCAGCCTCACCCACGGCCTCGCGAACGGCCTCCAGCGCTGGCCCGGGGAGATCGGCCGCCTGGAGCGCCTCGGCCGCGAGAACCTCCAGGGCATCGAGGACGCGATCGAGCGGTACGGCATCGACTGCGACTGGGAGCGCACCGGCTCCCTCGTCGTCGCCACCGAGCGATACCAGCTCGACGGCCTCGGCGAGGAGGCGCAGGCCGCCGCCCGCTTCGGCGGCAACCCGCTCCTCCTGGACGCCGACGAGGTCCGCGCCGAGATCGACTCCCCGACCTTCCTCGGCGGCGTGTGGAACCAGGACGACGTCGCCATGGTCAACCCCGCCCGGCTCGCCTGGGGACTCAAGCGGGCCTGCCTCGACCTCGGTGTCCGCATCCACGAGCACACCCCCGCCACCTCGCTCGACGAGCACGGCGCCGTCGTCGCCGTCGGCACCCCCTACGGCCGGATCACCGCCCGCCGCGTCGCCCTCGCCACCAACGCCTACCCGTCCCTGATCCGGCGCCACCGCCCGTACACCGTCCCCGTGTACGACTACGCGCTGATGACCGAGCCGCTCACCGAGGAGCAGCTCGCCTCCGTCGGCTGGAAGCGCCGCCAGGGCTTCGCGGACTGCGCCAACCAGTTCCACTACGTCCGGCTCTCCGCCGACGACCGCATCCTGTGGGGCGGTTACGACGCCGTCTATCACGGCGGCCCGGTGCGCGCAGAGCACGACCGCAGGCCCGAGACGTACGCGACCCTCGCCGAACATTTCTTCACGACGTTTCCGCAGCTCGAAGGGGTTCGGTTCAGTCACGCCTGGGGCGGGGCCATTGACACCAGCACCCGCTTCTGCGTCTTCTTTGACACGTGTCACCAAGAAAAGGTCGCCTACGCCGCCGGATTCACCGGGCTCGGCGTCGGCGCCACCCGCTTCGGTGCCGACGTGATGCTCGACCTGCTCGCGGGGGAGCACACCGAGCGCACCGACCTCGAACTCGTACGCCGCAAGCCCCTGCCGTTCCCGCCCGAGCCCGTCCGCTCGCTCGGGATCGGCATCACCCGGTGGTCGATGGCGCGGGCCGACCGGAACGAGGGCCGCCGCAACCTCTGGCTGCGCACCCTCGACCGCTTCGGCCTCGGCTTCGACAGCTGACCCGCACCACCGCACCACCTCGCACCACAGGCCCCGCTCACGCATGACCCGTCGCACGCCCGCCCCCCGGGGGCCCGCGGCCGAGGAGAACGACATGAACGCATCCGAAGTCCGGCCGGCGCCCCCGGCCGGATCGGAGCCGCAGACCCCCGGCCCGGCCACCGCCGGCCGGGGCGCCCTGTGGCGCCTGATGCCCATGCTCACGGTGGCCAACGCCGCCATGTACATGGTCTACATGGGCATCGGCGCGGTGCTCCTGCCCGTCCAGGTCGAACTGATCGACCCGGCGAACAAGGTCGCCGATTTCGGTCTCGTCTCCGGTGTCGCCGCGATCTTCGCCACGCTGTTCAACCCCCTGGCGGGACTGCTCTCCGACCGCTCGGGACGGCGCAACCCGTGGATCCTGGGCGGCGGTCTGGCGGCGCTCGGCGCGCTCGCGCTCCTAGGCGCCGCCCGCACGGTCCTCCTCGTCACCATCGCCTGGTGCCTCGTGCAGGCCATGATGAACATCTACCAGGCCGCCCTCACCGCCGTCGTCCCCGACCGCGTCCCCGTCGAACGACGCGGCCTGGCCTCGGCGATGGTCGGCATCGGCACCCCCATCGGCTCCGCCGTCGGCATCTCCACCGCCGCGCTGTTCGTGCCCTCCGACATCCCCCTCGGCTACCTCGTGTTCGGCGCGGTGATCGCCGGCGCGGCCGTCCTCTTCACCGCCGTCGTGCGCGAGCGCAAGCGGCCGGCGGTCGAACCGGTGCCGCTGCGGGGGCAGTTGGCCGCCTTCGCGGACACCCTCAAGGCGGCCGACTTCCGCTGGGTCTTCATCGGCCGCTTCCTGATGATGCTGGGCTTCTTCTCCGTCTCCCTCTTCCAGATGTACGTCCTCCAGGACCACATCGCCCTCCCCGAGGGACTCGACCCCACCGAGGCCGTCGCCTTCATCGCCCCGATCGACGCCGGCGTCACCCTCGTCGCCACCGTCCTCGGCGGACTGCTCTCCGACCGCATCGGCCGCCGCAAGCCCCTGGTCGGCATCTCCTGCGCCCTCTCCGGCCTCGCGATGCTCGTCCCGGTCGTCAAGCCCGACTGGACCGGCATGCTGATCTTCACCGTCCTCGCGGGCCTCGCCTTCGGCTGCTACATGGCCGTGGACACCGCTCTCGTCACCCTGGTCCTGCCCAGCGCCGACGACGCGGCCCGCGACATGGGCGTCCTCAACATCGCCAACGCGGGACCGCAGATCCTCGCCCCGTTGCTGGCCGCGGTGCTCGTCGGCGCGATCGGCTACGACGGGCTGTACCTCACGGCCGCCCTGATCACCCTGGTCGGCGCGGCGGCGGTCATCCCCGTCAAGTCGGTGCGCTGAGCGGTACGCACGCACGGCACCACCTCCCCTTACTCGCGGCCGTCCCGGAGCCGCGACGCCGGGCGGCGCGACCTGACCGAGCGCCGCCCGGCACCCCTCCCCACCGAAGGGACCACGCCCATGCCGTCGAAGACGTCGATCACGCGAAGAATCGGACTCGCGGCCCTGGGGGCCGCACTGCTCGCCGCGACGGGAGTGACCGCGTACGCCACCACGCCCCAGAAGGCCGCACCCCTCCCGCTGGCCGGGATGCGGATCCTGATCTCCAACGACGACTCGATGCAGGCGGCGAAGGCGAGCAACTCCGACGGCCTCGGCCTGTACGAGCTCCGCCGCGCGATGTGCGCCGCCGGGGCCGACGTCGTCGTCATGGCGCCGTGGCAGGTCCAGTCCGGCAAGGGCACGGCCGTCACCAACGGCGGTGTGCTCACCGCCCAGCGCCGCACCGCCCTGCCCGCCGGGTACGAGGGCGACTGCGCCCAGGCCCCCTCCGGGGGAGCCGTCTACGGCGTGTGCCTCGCCGACGGCGCCTGTGCCGGGGACTCCCCGTCCGCCACCCCCGCCGACACCGTCAAGCTCGCCCTCCGCGCCGGCCTCAAGGCCAAGGCGGGCTGGACCGGGGGCCCCGACCTCGTCCTCACCGGCATCAACTCGGGACCCAACGTCTCCGCGCAGGTCAACGACTCCGGGACGGTGGGCGCCGCCGTCGCCGCGATCGACCAGCACGTCCCCGCGATCGCGTTCTCGTCCGCCGGCGACGAGACGAACACGTACTTCCCGCGCGTCGACTACCGCGCCAACGCCGAGTTCGGCGCCCGCTTCGTCGCCGGTCTCCGGCAACGCGGCCTGCTCACCCCCGACTTCGCCCTCAAGGTCGACTACCCCGACGTCAGCACGGGCACCCCCGCCGGACCGCCGCGCTGGACGCGCGTCGGCCACGGACAGGTCGTCTGGCACGCCTACGAGCAGACCGGCGAGAACTCCTTCGCGATCGGCCTCGGCGTCTGCGAGGAGACGCCGGGCGATCCGTGCACCGAGACCGCGAAGGACGCCGACTCCACCGCCCTGTTCCGCGACGGCCGGATCGCCGTGGCACCGGTGACCGCCGACCGCACCTACGGCGTGCGGGAACCGCACCCCGACACGCTGCGGAGGATCCGCGCGTACGTCGAACACGACGCCCCTGGCCGCTGACCCTTCGCCACCCCGCCTCGGCGGCGCGGAGCCCGGCCTGATCGACTACTCCCATGCGCCGAACCCGCCTCGCCCTTCCCGCCGCCCTCGCCGGACTCCTGCTCCTCACCGCCTGCGGTACCGAGTCCCAGGAAGCCGCCCGGGGAGGCGGCGCCACCGCGACGACGGGCTGCGGGAAGGGGGACCACGTCTCCGCCGCTCCGGCCGAGGACGGCGTCACCGTCCTCGCCACGGGCACCGGTCCCCGCCCCTGCGCCGCGTACTCCCTCACCAGCCGGGAGACCGAACCCTTCACCTACACCGTCACCCTCCAGTTCCTCTCGGCGTCCGGGCAGGCGCTCACCGCCGTCGAGGACACGGCACCGGCCGTCGCCCCCGGGGCGACCGTGCGGCGCACCGTCACCGCGGACGACCTCCCGCCCGGCGCGTCCGGGAGCGTCCGCGTGAAGGTCGTGAAAGTGCGGAGCGTCCCGACGTCCGAGGCGCCCTCGGAGGGCGGGGCCTGCCCGCCCTCCGGCGTGCGCGTGTACGCCGACAAGGGCGACGCCGCGATGGGCCTGCGCGTCGTCGGCCTGCACCTGGAGAACTGCGGCACCGGTACGTACCGGCTCCAGGGCCACCCCCGCGTCGAGCTCCGGGACGAGGAGCGCAAGCCGGTGAAGGACGTGACGGTCCTCCAGGGCGGCGAGGCCATCGCCACGGGCACCGGAGCCGACGGCCCGGCACGGCCGCTCGCGCTCAAGCCCGGCGAGCGGGCGTACGCCGGGCTCGTCTGGCGCAACACCGTCGAGGCCGGCACCCCGGTGAACGCCCCCTACGCGCGCGTGTGGGCGAAGCCCGGCGCCGCCCCGGTGACGGTGACCCCCGAGCTCGACCTCGGCACCACGGGCCGGCTCGGCGTCGGCCCCTGGAAGAAGGAGGACAAGGGCTGAGCCCACCGGAGGATCGCGTCCGTGCTCCGAGGGCGAGCAGGGCACCTCAGTAACCGACGCGCACTCCCGTGATCGCGTGACGATCCGTCAAGCCGCCCGTGGCGCCGGAGAATCCGACCAGGACGTTCTTGGGGAGCGTCAGTGCCACGTCGATGACCTGGGTGCCGTCGACCAGGACGAGGAGGCGGCCCGCGGCGGTGACGTTCACGTCGATCACATGGCTGCCCGTACGCAGCGCGGGCACGGCCGTCGAGGTGGCCGCGTACTGGAGTGTCGTGCCCGAGCCTCCGGTCGCGACGCCCACGAAGTTCGACGACGGCTCCCCGGCATTGCGGTACGTGTCCAGGGTGACCGCCACTCCGGGCAGGCCGGCGAAGCCGAGGCCGCCGCCCCCGCCGCCGAGGGCGGAGGGTGTCGTACGGGTCGCGTCGAGGAGCATCAGCGCGAGCCCGTCGGCGCCGGTGCCGCCCGAGAGGGTGGCGGTGAAGCGGGCCCGCAGCCGCGCGGACGGCACCGCGGTGGCCTGGACCGCCGAACCCTTCAGATAGGCCTGGGCGGGGGTCAGGACGAGCGTGGTGCCCGAAAGGGCCGCGCTGCCGTTGTACGTCCAGCCGTTGGGACCGGGCGGCGGCACGGCGTACGAGGAGGCGGTGATCGTCGCGCCCCGCACGGCGTGGATGTCGGTGATGCTGCCCGTCCCGCCGGTGAAGGCGAGCAGGGCGGTCGGGCTGAGCGAGGCGACGGTGGTCCGCAGCCGCTGGGTGCCGTCCACGGTGACCGTCACGGTCTTGCCCGTGACCGAGACGGCGACCGTGTGCGTGCCCGACCGCAGGTTCGGCACGTTCGTCGTCGTCGACGCGTACGTGAGGGCGGAGCCGCTGCCCCCGGTGGCGATGCCGACGAAGTTGGCGGACGGATCGCCCGCGTTCTTGAACGTGTCGAAGGCGACGGCCACGCCCGGGAGGCCGGTGTACCCGAGGCCGCCGCCGACCCCGCCGAGCGCGGACGGCGTGGTCCTCGCCGGGTCGAGCAGCGCGAACGTCATGCCGTCGGCGCCGGTGCCGCCGCCGATCACCGTGGTGAACGAGGCCTGGAGACCGTCCGTCAGGACGGGCACGGGCCAGACCGCGGAACCGCGCTGCGAGGCGCTCGCCTGGGTCACCTGGAGGTCGTTGCCGGAGATCCGCGCGGAGCCGTTGAGCTTCCAGCCGCCCGCCCCGGGCGTGGGAACGGTGACCGTGGTCCCGGCGACACCCGAGCCGGTCAGGGCCTCGCTGTGCGCACCGCTCCCGTCGTCGGAGGTCAGCTCGTACGCGGCCGTCACCGCGCCGATGGACGTGGGGGAGAAGGTGACGGCCTGGTGGACCACGTCGTCCGGGCCGAGGACCTGGCCCTCGCTGATCGGATTGGTGACCTGGAAGGGGGCCGCCGGAGGCTTCGCCTTGGTGATGGTGAGGGGGATGTTGCCGGTGTTGCTGATGTCGAAGGTCTTCGTCACGGACTCACCGACCCTCACCTGACCGAACGCCGTCGAGGTCGGAGTGATCGTGAGCTGCGCCTTCCCCGTCACGGCGGTGCCGCTCAGGGCCACGGACACCGTGCCGTTCGTGCCGGTGACGGCGAGCGTCCCGGTGTCCTGCGCGGCCGCCGTCGGCGCGTACGCCACCTGCACGGTGACGGACTGCCGCGGCGGGACGACCGTGCCGGCGGCCGGCGGGTCGGACACGGTGAAGGGGCTGGACGGCAGGGCGACCGAGGAGACCGTCTCGTCTGCCGTCCCCGTGTTCGTGAACGTCACGCCGAGCGTCTTCCGCGTCGTCGTGGCCACCGTCCCGAAGTCGAGGGCGGCCGGGGACGCGAGGAGGCCCGGCTTCGTCCCGTACCCGGTGAGACCGAGCGCGCTGTCGCCGAGATCGGTGGCGAAGGTCAGGGACGAGGTGTCGGGCCCCGGCGAGGTCGGCGAGAACGTCACCTGGACCGTGTGGGTCTCGCCCGTCCGCAGCGTACGGGGCAGACCCGCCGACGACGCCGCGAACGCGCTGCCCGCCGGGGTGCTCACCCCCGTGATCGTCACGTCCCGGGTCGCCGTGACGGTCGCCGTCGCCGTCCCCGTCGACCCGACCGCGACCTCGCCGGCGTCCACCGGAGCACCGGTCAGAGCGGCGTTGGCGGGACGGCCGAAGGCCATCACCTTCCCGTCCCGCGTCCCCACGTACACCCGACCGCCGTCGGTCGCCGGCACCGAGAACTTCGAGGCCGTGCCGATCGGCGCCGACCAGCGCAGCCGCATCGCCCCGCTCACGGGCACCGCGTCGTACGCGCGCAGCTGCCCGTTCGCGCCGTTCCCCCCGTCCGACGCGACGGCCCACACCAGCGCCGAACCCGGATTCGTCCCCGTGGACGTCACCACCGGCGAACCCGAGGTGTAGCCGAACGTCTGGGTGCTGCTGCCCGTGTTGGTGAGCCCGGGCAGGCCCGAGCCGGTGAGCCCGTACGCGAACGCCCGCAGCGGCCCCCGGCTGCCGATCGTGTACACGTAACCGCCCTGCCCGCCGTACACCGCGGGATGCCCCCACACGCCTTCGTACGGGCCGAAGCTGCCCAGCACGTTGTCCGTGCCGCCGGCGCCCTGGCTCCGGCCGCCGAGG
Source organism: Streptomyces sp. NPDC037410 (assembly GCF_055602235.1). Classification (NCBI taxonomy): domain Bacteria; kingdom Bacillati; phylum Actinomycetota; class Actinomycetes; order Kitasatosporales; family Streptomycetaceae; genus Streptomyces; species Streptomyces sp. NPDC037410. The sequence goes on from NZ_JBVJWR010000002.1 coordinate 326,132, forward strand.
TCGTCCCGGTCGAGCAGGAACAGCCGCCCGTCCTTGCCGATCTGGACGAGGAGCCGCGGATACCGGCTGGTCCCGAAGAGCGGCTCGGGCAGCGCCACCGGGCCGCCGGAGCCGAGGTCGGTGTCGTTCTGGTCGAGCAGCGGCGCGTCGGAGGGGCTGAAGAAGTCCTGCGCCGAGATCGTGCCGTCGCTGTTCACCCCGAGCCGGACCACCGACTCCGCCAGCTGCCCCGGCGGCCGGTTGCCGGGGCCGGGCGCGGGGGAGACCCCGTTGCCCGTCGAGAACAGGATCCGCCCGGGACCGTCGGAGACCAGACCGCCTCCGCTCATCCAGATCCCCGCCATGCCGTTCGCGGAGGAGTCCTCGGTGGCCCACAGCGTCGTCTTCCGCGTCGACGTGTTCACCCCCATGACGTAGCCCACGTACGGGCCCCGGTCGCAGTGCGAGGCGAACGCCGCGTACACCGAACCGCCCATCAGGAGCAGCCCCGACCGCTGCGCCGCGGTGTACGGGTTGAACGCCCGGCCCGGGTCGTTCACCGGCGCGCCGGCCACCTTCACGGGCCAGCCCGCGCGCTCGGCGCCCGACGCCGGGTCGAGCGCGTGCACGTACCAGTTCGGATGCTGGGCGTCGGCGCCGTCGTTGACCTTCGCCGTGAGGTACACGGCGTTGCTCGCCGGGTCGTACACCGGCGTCGAGGTGACCCCGATGTTCGGCACCAGGTCACCGCAGTTGATGGTGGCGGCGGGCCAGGGGGCGCCGAAGTCCTTCGTCCAGCCGATCGCGCCGGTGGCCGCGTCGATCCCGTACACCTTGTTGTTCTCGGTGGCCGCGACCAGGGTGCGCCCGACGACCAGCGGCTGCGCGTAGACCTGGCCGTCGACGCTCGTGGAGAACTGCAGGCCGAAGTCCGAACTGGACACCTGGTCGGGGGCGAGCCCCGGCTCGTCCCGGTCCCAGCCGGTGCGCAGATCGTCCTGGGAGATCGTCGTCTGGTCCGCGGCGGGAGCGAGCGGGAGCGCGGCGGCGACGGCGGTGTCCCGCGGCCCGGGATCGGCGGGGACCGCGGTCCCGGCGGCCGTCCCGCCGAGGAGGCCCACCGTGAGGGACATCGTCAGCAGTCGGGCGATCGCCCTGCGTCGGCCGGCCATCTCTCCCCCTTCAGGTGGACGCACGAGGACGAAGACCGGGACGCTCCGCCGGCCTCATCGTGAACCGGCCGTCTCGCGCGAACGCCATGATGTCCGGTTCCGGCGCGCAGGTCCACCCGATCGGAGGGCGACCCGCAGAGGATCCCGACGGTCCGTCACGTCCCGTGGCATTAGCGGAACGTGAGCGAAACGTGAGCGCTACTCGGCAAGGTGGTGCGTGTCGGCAGGCCAGGGAGGCGTGACCATCCGCCCGGGAGGCCCGCCGACGCGTTCCGAGGGCCAGACCGGAACGCGCAGCACCGGCCCTGACCGGTCGGGACCCGGGACGGGCCGTGGGGGCTCGCCCCGGGCCCCGGCCGGGGTCTCCTCGGTGTCCCTGGTGCCAGGTCAGCACAGAACGACGACCCCCCACTTCCAGGAGGCATCCATGCGACGACGTACCTTCCTCAAGGGCTCGATGCTCGGCGCGGCGGCCGCCGCGGTCCCGCTCGACACCCTGCTCGCCACGGGGGCCTCGGCGGCCGAACCGGCACCGGTCACCTCCCTGAGCGCGCTGCAGAGCGCGATCGACCGGGCGGTCCCCGGCGACCGGATCGTCGTCGCCGACGGCACGTACACCGTCCCCGCGGGCGGCGCCATCGACGTCTCCGGGCGCAGCGGCATCACGATCGTCTCGCAGACCCGCGGCGGCGCCGTCCTGCAGGGCGAGCGCAGCTTCGTCCTCGACGGCGCGAGCGCCGTCACCATCAGCGGCTTCGCGCTCCGGCAGAGCGGCACCCTGGAGATCCCGGCCGGCAGCACGGGCATCCGGCTGACCCGTAACGACATCCGGTTCGCGGACGTGGACGGCCTCGACTGGGTCCTCGTGGAGGGCGACGACGCCAAGGTCGACCGGAACCACTTCCACGACCGCACCACCCAGGGCATCTTCCTCGTCGTCGACGGCCCCGGCACGACCGCCGTCGCCCAGCGCCTCCACGTCCTCAAGAACCACTTCTCCGACCACCGTTACGCGGGAGCCAACGGCGGCGAGTCGATCCGGCTCGGCGTCAGCAGCCGCGCGCTCTCGAACGCCGCCGCGGTCGTGGAGTACAACCTGTTCGAACGGTGCGACGGGGACCCCGAGGCCGTCTCGGTGAAGTCCTCCGGCAACACCATCCGGTACAACACGGTCCGCGACAGCCAGGGCGGCATCGTGCTCCGCCACGGCAACGGCTCCACCGTCGACGGCAACTGGCTGCTCGGCGGCAAGGAGGGCATCCGCCTCTACGGCAACGACCACCTCGTCGTCAACAACCACCTCGCCGGCCTCACCGGCCGCGCCCTGGTGATCGGCAGCGGCACCACGCGCGACCACCACGAGGGCGAGACCACCGAGGAGCGCCGCGGCAACGACGCCTGCGACCGTGCGGTGATCGTGCACAACACCCTGCGCGCCAACAAGAGTTCCCTGTCCGGCGAGACCCGCGTCTACGAGCCGCGTGACGTGGTCGTCGCCGACAACCTCCTCGTCGGGGACAGCGGCAGCCTCGTCGCGATGGGAGCGACCACCGGCTTCACCTGGCAGAGCAACATCCTCTGGGGCGCGGCCTCCGACGGCACGATCCCCGCGGCCGGTTACACCCGGGTCGACCCCCGCCTGTCCCTCTCCTCCGACGGCGTCTTCCGCCTCGCGGCGGACAGCCCCGCGATCGGCGCCGCGACGCTGACCACGACATCGGTCCCGGAGGACATCGACGGCCACCCCCGCGGCACGCTCCGGGACATCGGCTCCGACGAGTACGCGACCCTCTCCCCGGTCCGCCGCCCCCTCACCCCCACGGACGTGGGCCCGAACGCCTCCTGACGCCCGGGGCCTGTCTGAATTGTCAGACAGGCCCTATCGCGTGGCGGCCAGGGCGAGGGAGCCGGTCGCCAGGGCCAGGAACACGGTGGGGAAGGCGATGTTGTGGAGGACGCGGGTCCTGAGGTGCACCGCCACCGCGCCGAGGAAGAAGAGGACCAGTCCGACCCCGGCGGCGAGGCCGATGAGGCGGGCGCCCAGGAGGCCGAGCAGAAGGCCTGCCGCGCCCGCCGCCTTCAGGGTCGCGAGCCAGGGGATCCAGCGCTCCGGCACGCCCACTTCGGCCGAGTTGGCGAGGACGAAGCGGGCCCGCGCGAAGTCCGTGGCGGCGATGCCGCCGTTGGCGGCGACGGTGAGGAGGGTGACCAGGGTGTAGGTGAGGGACATGTCCTCAACCCTCCCCACGCGTCGTCTTGGCGTCCAATACCCACATCCATAACCTGGCGGCATGGATGTGGACACCCGGCTCCTGCGCTACTTCGTCGCCGTCGCGGAGGAAGGCAGCCTCACGCGCGCGGCGGAGCGGCTGTACGTCTCGCAGCCCGCGCTGACCAAGCAGATCAAGCACCTGGAGGCACAGCTCGGGGCCCGGCTCTTCACCCGCTCCAAGGCCGGGATGAGCCTCACCGAACCCGGCCGGGTGCTCGCCGGACGGGCGCCCCGGCTGCTCGCCGACCTCGGCCGTGCGCTCCAGGAGGTGAAGGCCGCCGTGGGCCGGGAGACGCGGGTGCTGCGGGTCGGCTACCTGGCGAGCGCCGCCAACGAGTCCACCCGTCCCATCGTCGAGGAGTTCACGCGCCGCAGGCCAGACTGGCGGGTGGCGATGCGGCAGGCGGCCTGGTCCGACCCCACGGCCGGGCTCGCCGCCGGGGACGTCGACGTCGCCCTCGTACGGCTGCCGTTCCCCGGCCAGGAGGACCTGCGGGTGGACGTCCTGCTGACCGAACCCCGCTGGGTCGCGCTCCCCGCCGATCACCGGCTCGCCGGCCGCGAGACGATCCCGTTCGCCGAGCTCCTGGACGAGCCGTTCGTCGCCGCCCCCGCCGAGACGGGCGCCTGGCGGGACTTCTGGCTCGCGGCCGACGCGCGCGGCGGCCGTCCCGCCCGCATCGGGGCCGTCGTCGACCAGCCCGACGACTGGCTCAGCGCGATCGACCAGGGCCAGGGCATCGCCCTCGCCCCGGAATCGGCGGCCCGCTTCTACGCCCGCCCCGGCATCGTCTACCGACCCGTCACCGGCATCGCACCGACCCGCGTCGGCGTCGCCCGCACCCCCGCCGCCGACACCGACCCGGCCGTGCGGGACTTCGTCCGCTGCTGCACGCACATCAGGGACGCGGACACGCCGTAGGCGGCATGGCTGCGAACCACGGGCTTCGGCCGGGTCCGGTGCCTGTCCGGCGCCAACACCCGTCGCCTCGGGCGTTGTCAGTGGCGCGTGCGACGATCCAAGGCATGATCGTCTCGCTGGATGCCCTGCTGCCCGCCACCGGAACGCACGTGTCGACCACCTACGCCGACTGGGTCGCCGCCCACGACCCGGCCGCGGTCGAGGCCGCGCGTGCGCTGGTCCAGGACATGGGGGCCGAGATCAACCGGTCCTGGACGAAGCCCGGCGCCGTCGTCGACACGATGGCACGGCGGGCGCGGCAGCTGCCGCCGCAGCACCTGCCGTGGTTCTGGGACACGGTGGGGCACCGCCTGATCGGTTACGGAAGCAGGCCGGGCGGGCGTGCCTACGCGGCGGCGCGAGCGGCCGAGGCCCAGCACGGACTGCCGGTGGATCCCGCCTACCGCCGGGCCAACGGGCTGCTGTTTGCCGTAGCGGTGGCGGAGGCGGACGCGGCGGCAAGGTCGGCGGTCACGCCGCCCGGGGTGTCGTCCGGAAGGTCCGGCGCGGCCAGGAGGGCGGCCGCCCGCCGCGCCGCGTCCGCGGTCAGAGCGCGCAGGACCTCCGGACCGGGCAGCGGAGCCGGCGGCTGTTCGGTGAGGCTGTCCAGCACGGAGGCGAAGGAGCGGTCCCGGGGCGCGGTGGTCACGTGGCGTCTCCCAGGCGGACGAGGGCGGCGAGTTCACGGTCCGAGAGCCGGGCGAGGCCACCGGCGCCCGAGGCGAGCACCGTGTCCTGGAGGGCCCGCTTGTGTGTGAGCAGCTGGTCGATCCGGTCCTCGATCGTGCCCCGGGTGAGCAGCCGGTGGACGGTCACGGTCCGCCGCTGCCCGATCCGGTGCGCGCGGTCGGAGGCCTGGTCCTCCACCGCCGCGTTCCAGCTGCGGTCGAAGTGCACGACGTGGCTGGCCCGGGTCAGGTTGAGGCCGGTGCCGCCCGCCTTGACGGACAGGACGAACAGCGGGGAACGACCGGCCTGGAAGGCGTCGACGAGCTCCTGCCGCCGTCGGGTGTCGAGCCCGCCGTGCAGGAACAGCGGGCGGTGCCCGAGCAGGGTGAGGTGCTCCACCAGGAGTCGCCCCATGGTCACGTAGCCGGTGAACACCAGGGCCGCCTCGCCGCGTCCGGTGGTCGTCTCGACCAGCTCGGCGAGGGCCGCGAGCTTCGCCGACCGCGCCGTGAACTCCCGTACCCCCGACCGGCCGGGATGGTCCTCGCCCAGGTAGTGGGCGGGATGGTTGGTGATCTGTTTCAGGGCGGTGATCAGCTTGAGCACCAGGCCGGAGCGGGCGAGCGCGGGGGAGAGCCTGAGTTCGTCCATCGTCTCGCGGACCAGCGCCTCGTACAGCCCGACCTGTTCGGGCGTGAGCTCCACGATCCGCCGGGTCTCGACCTTCGCCGGGAGTTCGGGGGCGACCTCGGAGTCGGTCTTGCGGCGGCGCAGCAGAAACGGCGCGACGAGCCCGGCGAGCGCCCGCGCGGCGGGACCGTCGGGCTCGCGTTCGGCGGCGGCCGCGTACCGGGACCGGAAGGCCTTGAGGGTGCCGAACAGCCCGGGGTTGACCCAGTCGAGGAGGGTCCACAGCTCGGAGAGGTTGTTCTCCACGGGAGTCCCGGACAGGGCCAGCCGCGTGGTGGAGGTGAGGGAGCGCAGGCATCGGGCGGTGGAGGTGAGGGAGCGCAGGCATCGGGCGGTGGAGGAGGCGTGGTTCTTGGCGTGCTGGGCCTCGTCGGCGACGACCAGGTCCCAGGTGGGTGCGGCGAGTCCGGGATCGCGGCGCAGGACGCCATAGGTGGTGAGGACGACCGTGCGGTCGCCGACGGGGTCCAGGCTCCGCCGGGTGCCGTGGTAGACGCTCACGTCGATGCCCGGGGCGAACCGGCGGATCTCCCGCTCCCAGTTGGTGACGAGCGACGACGGGCACACCACGAGGACCGGGCCGCGATGGCCGGTCTCGTGCCGGTGCAGGACGTAGGCGATCGCCGTGAGCGTCTTGCCGAGCCCCATGTCGTCGGCGAGGAGCGCGCCGAAGCCGTTCTCGCCGGTGTGCGCGAGCCAGGCGAGTGCCCGCTCCTGGTACGCGCGCAGCACGGCGTCCAGGCCGGCGGGCACCGGCACCGGGGCGGCGTGCTCGCCCTTCCGCAGGACGGCGACGACTTCGGCGAGGCCCCCGCCCGCCCGGCACTCCACCGTCAGTCCGCCGACCCGGACGGTGCCGGTGAGCGCCGCGGTGAGCGCCTCGATGCCGGGCAGGGGGCCGAGGTCCCGGTGCCGTGCCCGCGCCGCCGTCCCGGGATCGAGCAGGACCCAGCGGCCCCGGACCCGGACCAGCGGGCGGGCGGCCTCGGCGAGTTCGTCCATCTCGGCCTCGCTGAGCACGTCCCCGCCGAGCGCGAGCCGCCACCGGAAGTCGAGCAGCGCCTGGAGACTGAACCGTGGCGCGCCCCCGCTCGTACGCGCCCCGGCCTCTTCGGCGCCCGCTCCCCCCGCCTCCCCGACGACGGTGTGTGCCGACAGCCGCTCGCGCAGCCGGGAGGGCCAACGCAGCAGCAGGCCTTCGGCGGCCAGGGCGGCTTCGGCTCCGAGGAGGCGGGCGATCCCCTCCGCGTCCAGGACCAGCCGCCCGGGCGAGGAGAGCAGCTCGACCAGGGGCGCGCAGTGGCGGGCGAGGCGCTCGATCCGGCGCCGGGAACGCTCACGCAGCCGGTACGGCTCGACGCCTGGCACGGCGGTCCGGCCGGTCCACAGCTCCTCGGCGGCGATCTCGCGGTCGGGCTGCCGGGGGTCCGCCGTGAGCAGCAGACGACCGGTCAGCCGCCCGGCTGCGGCCTCCTCCTCGGAGGGGTCGGCGATCTCGACGACGAGACCGGGCGGCGGGCCGTCGTAGAGCCGGTCCTCGACGGCGTCGAGCCACGGACGTACGACGGCGGCCTCGGCGGCGGGCAGGGCTCGCCCGGAGGCGCCGAGGAACGGTCCGGTGCCGAAGAGCGCCGCCGCCGGAGGGCGCAGCAGGTGGTCGGCCAGCGCGTCGAGGAACGCCGGAACCGCGTCCTCCGCCGTCAGGCGCGGCCCTGCGCCGGCCACGGCATGGGCGTACGGGGACATGCGGCGCGCGAGCCCCTCCGCGGCACGGGCGGTGGCGTCCGGCAGCGGTCCGAGCCGCCACCGGTCCACGCCGTCCGCGGTGAGCGCGGGGTGGACGAGCCCGGCGGCCACGGCCTGGAGGCCGAGCCGGGCCGCGTGCTCCCACTGGTCCGCCGTCGGATGCCACCCGGTGCTCCGGTCCCGCCGCAGCAGTACGGGCACGGCGTACGCGAGGGGAACCCGCCACGCCACGACCGGAACGGGCTCGTACGCCGGGGCCACCAGGAGCGCACCGCGCCAGGCGACCACCGGCGCCGGGAGGCCGGTGTCCGGCATCGGCCCGCCGCCCGCGCGGTGGACCAGGAACCCGGCGGGCTCGCCGTCGCCCCGATCCGGCAGGAAGGTGACGGCACATCCGACGGCGAGGGCCTCCCGGAGGGCGTCGCCGACCGAGATCCCGGCGGGCGCCGCGGGCGCCGCGGGCACCGCGGGCGCCGCGGGCGCGAGATCCGGCGCCGGCACAGGGATGGCAGCGGGGGACGGGCGTGGCTCCCGCAGGGGTACGGGAGACGGGAATGGCCCTGGCAGGGGTACGAGGGAGGGGCGCGGCCCCGGCAAGGGTACGGGGGACGGGCGTGGCCCCGGCAGGGGTACAGGCCGGGCCCCGACTTCGGTCGGCGCATCAGGCTCCTCCGCGTCCAGCGTGACCAGTCGCTTCATCAGGGCCTCGGCGGCCACCGCCCGGGCGTCCGCCTTCGTCTTCCCCCGGCCGTCGGCGTGGGCTTCCGCCCCGGTGCGGACGAGGACGCAGCTGTAGGAGCAGGCGAGGGTCCTCCGCGCCTTCGTGAAGGCGGCCTCCGGCTTGGAGATCACCTCCAACTGGGTGTACTTGTTCAGGTACTTCACCGGATCCTGACCCTGCGGGAACGGCTGGATCCGGACCGTCTGCCGGGGAGCGCCGCTGTCCCGGGCCCGCTCCGCCCCGGGTTCGGGGAGCTCGGCGAGCAGGGCCAGGAGGGCGACCGCGCCGAGGTGCAGGGCCTGCCGGCGGTCCCGGGCCGTGCGTTCGGGGCCCTCGACGGTGGGGGCGGCGCCGCCCTGCCGGCTCCAGTGGCAGGTGAAGCTCCCGGCGGACTCGACGAGGGTGTGGAGGGCCTGGGCGCCCCCCTCCTCCGCGTGCCAGCGCAGCAGCGTCGCCGCGGACGCCTGCATGCGGGCCGCGTGCCCGAGGGCGAGCAGGCGCAGCTCCCGCCATTCCGGCCCCCGGGAGCCGAACAGGAGCTGCAGGAGGTCCCGGTGGCGCAGCCGGGCCGATCCGACCCTGCGGGCGACCTCGGCGGTGAGCTCCTCCCCGGGGCCGCCGGATGCCCCGGCCCTGGCGTGCAGGAGGGTCTCGAAGGCCTCCGTGCCCATCCCGGGCAGCCTCAGCCGGGGAAGCGCGGTCTGCCCGTCGGTCCCGGCCAGGCGGTGGAGCAGCGCGAGGGCCGCCGACCGGCGGGCACCGGACGGCGAGGGCTCGGTGCGCGCGGGGCCGGTCACGGCCTCGTCGGCCGGGCCGATCCGCACCGCGGCGGTGTGGTGTACCTGCCCGTCCGGCAGGTGCTCGGCGGTCTCCTCGTACGCCAGGGGAGGCCAGACCTCGCTCTGGACGTGTGCCGTGAGGACCTCCTGCGCCTGCTCCGGCCTGCGCCCGAGCGAGGCGACTGCGAGGCGGCGGGCCGTCCGCCACACCGGGTCGTCGTCGGTGACGAGCAGCAGCAGGCGCAGGTCCCGGGGCGTCAGCCGCCCGTCCCGGGCCAGGGACTCCGCCTCGGCCACGGTCGCGGGGTCCGCCCGGCCCGCGGTGACGGTCCGTCGGGCCCGCTCGTGCCACGCCGGAAGCCCGTCGGTCCCTGCGGGACCCGTGAACTGCCGGACACCGTCGACCAGCTGGGAACGACCAGTCAAGACAAGGCTCTCCGTACGCGGAACGTGACGAGACGTGCGCGCCCAGTATACGGAAGTCAAGGGTCCCAACGGTGGGCTTCCCGGCCTCAGTTGTGGGTGCGGGCGGCCGGAACGACGACGCTGCCCCGCCCACCGGGGTGGTGGACGGGGCAGCGTCGTCGGAAGGACGGCCGGTCAACCGGCGGCGGCCCCGATGTGGACCTCCGGGCCTGCGGCGTCCGGCCGGGGCGCGAGCACCTTCTGGGCGAGGACGCCGAAGGCGATCCCGAACACCGCCCACAGCACGGCCTGGATGGCCAGCGAGGCGAGCCGGAAGTCCCAGAGCAGCCCGGCGGGGAAGCCCGCCGCGACCGAGTCCTCGTTGTCGGGCAGGACGGCGAAGGCGACCGCCGTCACGGCGACGAACCCGGCACCGGCCGCGAGGGTCGCGTTCCAGTTCCCCAGGCGCGGCGCGAGCCGGCGCCCGGTGATCAGGGCGGCGATCCCGAGCAGCACGCTGAGCAGGATCATCAGGAAGAACAGGGTGGTGCGCTGCCCGATGGTGTCCGGATTGCCGACGGCCGGAGGGGTCGCCGGGTACTTGAGGAACGGCACCAGGTAGACGGTGGTGAACGCCCCGGCGGCGGTGAGCGCCGCCGTCGCCCGGGGGCTGAAGCGGCCGATGCGGCCCAGCGCGAAGGAGAACGCCAGCGAGGCGATGCCGCCGAGCGCCACCCCGTAGACGAGGACACCGGTGGCGAGGCCGAAGGTCGACTGGGTGGAGCGGCTGAACCCCTCCTCCTCTTCCTCGGCGGCCGCCACGGCGACGCTTCCGCCCCCGTGGCCCGCGTGCGACCCGTGGCCGGCCGGGGCTTCCCCGGCGGCCTTGGCCTCCTCCACGGCGATCGCGCCGTTGACGGAGGGCTCGCCCACGGCGTAGGCCACGGCGAAGGCGAAGAGCCCGGCGATCAGGCCCGCGAGCATGCCGCGGACCAGCAGGGATCGGACAGTTGAGGCGTGCATGTGCGGGGAGCCCCTCAGTGGCAGGGGAAGCCGAGCAGGTGGCGACCGTCGTGCACCCACTCGTGCACGTCGGAACCGGCGAAGAGGGAGGTGGCGCCCTGCTCGGCGCCGACGAAGTAGAGCGCGATCAGCGCGAGGAGCCCGACGAAGAACGCCCAGGGCAGCACCGCGCGCACGGGCAGCGGAGCCGGTACGGCGACGGACGGGGTGGAGACGGCAGCGGAGACGAGGGCCTCGGCCATGATGGAACCTCCTGCGGGAACTCGCGTCCCAGTCGGTGGTGCAGGACGACGGTCCACGGGTCTGACTCCCCGTGACGTCACCCAGGGGGACGCCGCGGCATACAGTGGCGCGACCGTGCCGGATTCTCACCGGACTTCCGTCTCGCCGTCGTCACGCTGTTCAAATGTCGCCTGACGGTACCGCGTGCGGGGGCCGCCGCCAAGGGCGTGAGGCCTGGATCACCTTCGTACGCCCCCGGGTAGAGTCCCGCGCACCACACCCGCCACAGCACGCTCCGGCATCCCGCCCGTCACAAAGGACCCCGATGACCCTCAGGTTGACGCTGATCTCGCCCGCGACGAGCGAAGCGCTCCGCGAGGTGCGGTTCGACGACGCCGGGCCGCTCGACCCGGCGGGCATCGCCCGCGCCGCGGCCGTCGCCGCCGCCGTCGGCCCGTCCCCGCGCGCGTACACCTCGCCGTCCCCGCGCTGCCGGGGCACGGCCGAGGCCCTCGGTCTGCGCGCGGAGCCCCTGGACGAACTCGCCGGCTGCGCCATGGGCCGCTGGCGCGGAGAGACCCTGGCGGCCGTGGCCGCCGCCGAGGAGGCCGGGGTCTCCGCCTGGCTGTCCGACCCGGCGGCCGCCCCGCACGGCGGGGAGTCCCTGCGGGACCTGCGCGTCCGGGTCGGCGCCTGGCTCGACGGCCTCCAGGCCGACTCCGGACGCGTCACCGCCGTCGCCGAACCGGACGTCATCCGCGCCGCGATGGTCCACGCCCTCGCGGCACCGGACGTGACGGCCTGGCGCCTGGACGTCCGCCCCCTGACCGCCGTCCACCTCACCGGCCGCGCAGGCCGCTGGAACCTGCGCGCGGGGGAGGAGCTCGTACAGGGTTAGGGGGTGTCAGGCCGGGCGCTTCCACTCCCGCAGCAGGAGGTAGCCGAGGTACGCCCCTCCGACGGCCATCGTGTACAGGCCGACCGGCAGGTTGTCGAAGAGCGGGAGCTGCTGGGCGGTGAGGTCGGCGAGGACCAGGAGCAGCGCGCCGAGCAGGGTCGACATGACCAGGTGCGGGCCGCCGCCGCGGGTGACCCGCTTGGCGATCTGCGGCGCCGTCAGGGAGACGAAGGCGATCGGTCCGGCGACGCTCACGGCGCCGGCGGACAGGACGATCGACAGCGAGACCGCCGCGGTCGCCGTACGGGCCGGGCGGGCGCCCAGGCCGGTCGACAGGTCGTCGCCCATCTCGACGATGCTCAGGGGCCGCGCGAGGAGCGCCGCGAGCGGCAGGCAGACGAGCAGCACCAGCCAGATCGTCGTCGCGTCCTCCCACGAGCGGGCCGCGAGGCTTCCGTTGATGTACGCGGTCAGCGCGCTCGCCTTGTCCCGCTCGACGGCGTAGACCACGTACTGGGTGAGGGCGGTGGACATCGCCGCCACACCGATGCCGGCCACGACCAGACGTCCGGGGTTGCGGAATCCCGACCCCGTGGAGAAGTAGACGACCGCCATGGCGATCACGGCCCCGAGGAGCGTGCCGACCGGCACCGGCACGACGTCGGGGAAGAACAGCGCGGCGGGCGCCGCGCCGGCCCCGGAACCCGCGCCGAGTCCGATGACGTCGGGGCTGCCCAGGGGGTTGCGGGTGACCGACTGGAAGAGGGCCCCGGACAGGCCGAAGGCGGCGCCGGTGGCGACGGCGACGACGAGCCGCGGTCCGCGCAGCCGGTTGAGCACGAAGGCGTTCTTGCCGGTGGCCTCGCCCATGAGCGCCGACGGAAGGTCGGCCGGGTCGATGCCGAGCCGGCCCAGGGAGAGGGTAGCCACGGCCGCTCCGAGGAGCAGCAGCAGCGTCACCGCGGCGGCGGTCCCGGTGCGGCGCCGCACCGGGACGGCCACCCACGGGCCGATCCGGACGAGGCTCCGGCCGGTGGGTCGTTCGGGCCGTGACGCCGTCACGGCCGGGGTGTCGATCCGCTCGGCGGTCTTCATGCCGCTCCTCTCATACGACGGACGGCGAAGAGCAGCGCGGGCGCGCCCACGAAGGCGGTGACGACGCCGACCATGAGCTCCTGCGGGCGGAGCAGCACGCGCCCGATGACGTCGGCGAACAGCAGCAGCGTGGGCCCCGCGAGCGAGGTGAAGAGGATCTGCAGCCGGAAGTCGGCGCCCACGAGGACCCGCACGAGGTGCGGGACGGCGAGTCCGACGAAGGCGATGGGGCCGACGGCGGCCGTCGCGGCGGCGCTGAGGAGCGTCGCCGCGAGGAGACCGGCGCCCTTGACGCGGGCGGGGCTGATGCCGAGCGACGCGGCCTTGTCGTCGCCCATCGCCATGGCGTTGAGCCCCGGCGCGAGGAGGACGGCGAGGGCGAAGCCGACGGCGGCGAAGGGCAGGACCGCCCAGAAGGCGTCGAAGCCGCGCCCGCCGAGCGAGCCCACGACCCAGTAGCGGTACGTGTCGAACACCTGCGGCCGGGACAGCGCGACGGCCTGGATGAACGCGGCGAGGACGGCGGAGAGCACCGCACCGGCGAGCACCAGGCGGACCGGTCCGCTGCCGCCGCCGGCCGTGCCGATGAGGTGGACGACCACACCGGTCGCCAGAGCGCCGGCGAGGGCCCACCAGATGGTCTCGCGCTGCCCGGAGGCGCCGAGGAACGCCGTCGCGGCGACGATGGCGGCGGAGGCGCCCGCGTTGATGCCGAGAAGTCCCGGCTCGGCGAGCGGATTACGGGTGATGCCCTGCATCAGGGTGCCGGCGACGCCCAGGCAGAGGCCGGCGAGCAGGCCGAGCGCGGTGCGCGGATAACGGCTCTCGACGACGGTGCGGACATAGCCGTCGCCGTCACCGGTGACGACCCGGAGGACGTCGGCCGCGGACGTCGGCTTGCTGCCGAACATCACGCTGGCGAGCACGGCGAGGGCGAGCAGGATCAGGCACAGCGCGGCGGCCGCGAAGTGCCGGGCAGGGCCCCGCCGTACGACGGCGGGGCCCTGCCCGATGGTGGAGAGAGTGGTCACGCCGGGAACCCGCCGCTACTTCCCGGCCTTGGCGACGGCCTTGTCGATCATGGGCAGGTACCGCTCGATGCTGTACGGCACCGTCAGCGGGTTGATCATCGACGAGGCGGTGACGAAGGGCTGGTCGTTGCTGTAGACGAGCGCGCCCTTCTTGACCGCGGGGATGGCGGCGTACAGCGGCTGCGCCTCGATCTCCTTGCGGGACTTGTCGTCCATGTAGAAGGTGAAGGCGATGTCGCTCTTGGCGAGCTTGTTGGCGTTCTCCAGGCCGATGAGGGCGGAGTCGGTGCCCTCGGTCTCCTTGAAGGTGTTCACGACCGGGTCGACCTTGAGGCCCAGCTTGGAGACCATCGCGACGCGCTGCTCCTCGGGCTTGAAGACGCCGAGGGTGCCGGGGCCGGTGTTGTAGATGTACGAGAACGTGACGTTCTTGTAGTCGGGGCGCGAGGCGGCGGCGTCGGCGAGCTGCTTGTCGATCTTGGCGGTGAGCTCCTTGGCCTTCTCCGGCTGACCGAGCGCCTTGGCGACGATGTCGATCTGCTGGTCCCAGTCGGTGCTCCACGCCTTGTCGGGGTAGGCGACGGTCGGCGCGATGTCCTTGAGGAGGTCGTACTGCTTCTGCGTGATGCCCGACCAGGGGGCGAGGATGACGTCGGGCTCCAGCTCGGTGATGGCCTCGATGTCGAGCTCCTCACCGCCGTCGAACTGCTTGGGCAGCGTGGCGCCGGACTTCTTCACCGCGTCGTGGATCCAGGGCAGGTAGCCGGTCTTGTCGCTGCCCCAGGGGTAGCTCTCGATGCCTACGGGGACGTTGCCCAGGGCGATGGCGGTCTCGGCGGAGCCCTGGCCGAGGGTGACGACGCGCTTCGGCTTCTCCTTGATGACGGCTTCGCCGAGCGCGCTCTTGATGGTGACGGGGAACGCCCCCGCGGGAGCCTTGGCCGCCGAGTCCTTCGCGTCGTCCTTTTTGTCGTCCGAGCCGCACCCGGTCACCATGAGGCCGAGCGAGACCGCGGCGGCGCCCGCCACGAGAACGCGGCGGCGGAAGGGGGTGAACACAGAGGGCATGGCGGATCCTTGTCTCCGGGCAGAGGTGTGCTGACGCCCCGCCCGACGCCCTCCGGGCAGGGGAATGCCGGGGCAGCGGCCATCGCGAGGCGCTTGTTAGGTGAGCCTAACCTATCCTCACCTGGCCCGGAGCGCCAGGGCCCGCTCCCTCCCGTGAAGCGCCGTCAGGCCGACGCCTCCCGCGCCGTCGTCAGCCCGACGCCTCCCACGCCGTCGTCAGGCCGTCAAGCCACGCCGGCGGCAGCTCCGCGGCGTCCCACTCCACGTGCAGGTCCTCCGGTGCCGTGGCGAGCCGTTCGAGGACGGCGACGCTGGTGGGGGAGTGGATCAGGGTGTACCGGCCGTGGATCGCGATCGCGCTGCCCGGCCCGTACTCGGCGTACAGCCGCTCCAGGCGCGCGCGATGGGCCGAGGTGAACTCCGTCAGCCGGCCCGCGTACCCCGCCCGCTGGCGCGAGCTCATCGTGCCCAGCAGGGCCCGCAGCACCTGCTCGGTGACCTCCGGGTCGAAGTCGGAGACATCGGCGAAGGACAGATAGAGCGGAGTGACCGCCACCTTCGTCCGCTCCAGTTCGGTCCGCCCGACGGGCGGACGGTCGTCCGGGGACGCGGCCGACGGATCCGAGGCCACGGCGTGCCTCAGCGCCCGCTCGGATACGGCGCCCAGCGCCTCCGTGACGGCCCGCGCCCCGTCCAGCCAGGCGGCGGCGTACGGCTCGCCCTTCCCGTCGGGCGCGCTCCGCCCGGCCTCGCCCACCTCCTCGTACGCGAGGGCCAGCGCGCCCGCCTCGACGAACCCGATCAGCTCCTCCGCGTCGCCGGACCAGACGCCCGCCCGGGCGAGGAGCTGGAGGAGCGTCCTCTTCGCGTTGAGGACACTCGCCTCGTCCAGCTGCTGCCGTCCTTCTCCGGCGGTGCTCACAAGGTCCTCCTCGTCGTAGGAACGGCGCCGTACGCGACCACGCGGAACGCTCCGTTCGAGCCTACGCAACACCCGTCGTCCCGACGCACCCTTCCCCCCTGTGCCGCGCGCGTCGACGGCGGACGGCGGACACGCGAAGGGGGTGCGCGACCGGGCCCGGACCGGGATCATCGACCGGGTGACGCCTTCCGACTTCCGCACCCACGCCGTCCCCGCCCGCACCGCTGCCGGCGAGGTCCGATGAGCACGCCGGCCGGCTTCCCGGGCGGCCCCGAACTGTTCCGGCTCAGCCCGGACGTGGCCCACCTCAACCACGGCTCCTTCGGCGCCGTCCCCACCCCGGTCGCCCGGCTCCACCAGGAGCTCGCCGCCGAGGCGGCGGCCGACCCCGACGCCTTCTTCCTGAGCGTCCCCGACCGCGTCGCCGAGGCCCGCGGGCACGTCGCCGCCCACCTCGGCGCCGACCCCGAGGGGATCGCCTTCGTCGCCAACGCCACCGAGGCGGCCCAACTCGCCCTGGACGCCCTCCGCCTGGACGCCGACGACGAGGTCCTGGTCACCGACCACGGCTACGGCACGGTCGTCGCGGCGGCGGCCCGCCGCGCCCGCACGGTCACCGTCGCCCTCGATCCCGCCCTGCCGGACGAGGACGCGGTCTGCGAGGCGGTGATCGCCGGGCTCACCCCCCGGACCAAGGTGGCGGTCCTCGACCACATCAGCTCGCCCACCGCCAGGATCGTCGCCGGCCCCCGGCTGCTCGCCGCACTCCGCGAGCGCGGCGTCACCACCGTCGTCGACGGAGCCCACGCACCCGGCATGCTCGCCGAACCGCTCGCCGGAGAGCCCGACTTCTGGTTCGGAAACCTGCACAAATGGGCGTACGCCCCGCCGGGCAGCGCCGTCCTGGCCGTGGCCCCCGCCCATCGGGCCCGGGTCGCCGCGCCCGTGCGCTCGTGGGAGGACGAGCGGGGCTTCCCGCGCGCGGTCGAGTTCCGCGCCACCGTCGACTACACCGGCTGGCTCGCCGCCCCCGAAGGCCTCGGTCTGATCGCCGGGCTCGGCGCCGCACGCGTCCGCGCCCACAACAACGAACTCGCTTGCCACGGAGCCGAGTTGCTGGCGGACATCCCCGGCCTGACGCCGCTCCCGTACACCGAGGGCCTCGCCATGCGGTCGCTGCGCCTGCCCGGAAGCCTGGCCCGTACGCATCAGGAGGCGGCCGCGCTGCGCGAGGAGATCGCCGCCCGGCTCGGCTGCCGCGTGCTGATCTGGCCCTGGCCGGACGGCGGCGGCATCCGGATCTGCGCGCAGATCTACAACCGGGCCGAAGAGTACGAACGCCTCGCCGCCGGCCTGCGCACGCTGCTCGCGGACCGCTGAGCGGGTACGAGGGAGGGGGCACGGGGGAGCGGTATGGGGGAGGGGCTGTTCAGTCCCGGTACACGCGCAGCTCCGCCACCTCGTACGACATCTCCGAGGCCTCCGGGTCGGGGGCCGGGTGGTACCGGCCCGCGCAGACCGAGAGGTTCACGATGAGGTGGGCCCGCCAGGAACGCCCCACCCCCCGGCGGTCGTCGAAGGCGCGGGCGCCGTTCACCCACCACACCACCGACCGCGCCCCGAACTCGACCCGCAGGTCCACCCACGCCCCGGGCCGGACGGCCGGGTCCCGGAAGTAGAGGTACCGCCCCCGCACCCGGTTCGACAGCTCCAGGAGATCCGGGTTGTCGGGGTGGTACTCGAAGACGTCGATCTCCTGGCCGCCGTCGAGCCAGGTCCAGATCGCCGGCCAGGCGCCCGTCTCCTCGGGCAGCCGCACCCGGGCCTCCAGGACGTCGCCCGCCCGCACCAGGAACCCCTCGGCGCTGCCCTCGGTCGTGAGCAGCCCGGCGTCCCAGAGGCCGTCGGGTCTGCGGGTGGCCCGGAACCTCCCCGTCCGGCTGTACGAGGGGTCCTCCACCAGGTAGTCGAGCTTGTTGTCTCCGGGGTTCGTCGGCCCGCCGTCGGGATAGGCCCACGAATGGCCCGCGACCCACTGCTCGGCGGAGGAGAAGTCCGCGTCGAGGACGAGGTTCGCGGGGGTCGACGCCGGACCGCCCCCACCGGAGCCGTCGCCGCCCCGCCGGAATCGGTCGAAGAACTCGTTGAGCACGGCACCACTCCTTTCGCGCGGGCCTTCCGTCGACCCACGGGAGAGCTGCCCACCTTGCCGGGCGCGGACGCGGAGAGAGGGGCGATTGGCGACAAAACGCCACCTGCGGGTGGACGCGTTCGACGCCCGGCACCGACGGCCTCACCGGGACGGCGGCACTCGAACACACCCCTCGGGTGGTACGTATCAACGCCGTCGGTCCCGGCCGCAGAAGCCGCGGAGACAGCCGAGAGGACTCCTTCATGAAGGCACTTCAGTACCGCACCGTGGGCGCCCCGCCCGAGGTCGTCACCGTCCCCGACCCGGAACCCGGGCCCGGCCAGGTGCTGCTCAAGGTCACCGCCGCCGGAGTCTGCCACTCCGACATCGCCGTGATGAGCTGGCCCGCCGACCAGCTGCCGTTCCCGCTGCCCCTGACCCTCGGTCACGAGGGCGTCGGCACCGTCGCCGCCCTCGGTCCCGGCGCCGAAGGCTTCGCCGTCGGCGACCCCGTCGCCGTGTACGGCCCCTGGGGCTGCGGCGGCTGCTTCATGTGCGCCCAGGGCAAGGAGAACTACTGCCTCCGGGCCGCGGAGCTGGGGATCAGACCGCCAGGGCTGGGCGCGCCCGGCGCCATCGCCGAGTACATGATCGTCGACAGCACGCGCCACCTGGTGCCGCTCGGCGGCCTCGACCCGGTGCGGGCCGTCCCGCTCACGGACGCCGGCCTCACCCCGTACCACGCCATCAAGCGCTCGCTGCCGAAGCTCGTTCCCGGCAGCACGGCCGTCGTCATCGGCACGGGCGGCCTCGGTCACGTCGCCATCCAGCTGCTGCGCGCCATGACCGCCGCCCGGGTGGTCGCCCTGGACGTCACCGAGGAGAAGCTCGCCCTCGCCCGTACCGTCGGCGCGCACGACGCGATCCTGTCCGACGCGGCGGCCGCCGCCACGGTCCGCGAGGTCACCGGCGGCCGTGGCGCGGAGGTGGTCCTCGACTTCGTGGGCGCCCAGTCGACGGTGACGGCCGCCGGTGCGATGGCCGCGGTGGAGGGCGACGTCACCATCGTCGGCCTCGGCGGCGGCACCCTGCCCGTCGGCTTCGGCGCCGTGCCGTACGAGGTCTGCGTCACCTCCCCGTACTGGGGGACCCGCGCCGAGCTGATCGAGGTGTTCGACCTGGCCCGGACCGATGCCGTCGACGTCCACGTCGAGACGTACGGCCTGGACGAGGCCCCGGAGGCGTACGAGCGGCTGCACGCGGGACGGATCAACGGCCGGGCGGTCATCCTTCCGAACGGCTGAACCACCACGGACGCAACGATCTCCACCGGGGCTCGTTGATCACGCCATGAAGAACGCCAGTACCGGGCGACGCGCCCGCCTCCTCGCCTCGACCGTCGCCGTCCTCCTGCTGGGCGCCATGGGGGCGCCGAGCACGTACGCGAGCCCCGGCGCGCAGGACTGTCCGGCGGCCGAGATCTTCGCGACCGACAACACCGCGATCATCACGGACCCCGACGACCCGCGCCTCGACACCCGCCTCGTCCGCTTCGGCCACGAGGTGCGGCAGATCATCCGCGCCCACGGCGCACGGCCGGGCGCCTCGGAACTGCTCGACGGCGTCTTCTGGTCCGAGGAGCTGAAGCAGGCGACGTACGAGCGGTCCCGCGAGTTCGACGTCGAGAGGGTCGGCCGGGACGGGCTCCACCACATCGCGGGCGTCATCGCCAAGCAGTACGGCCAGGAGGCCGTCCTCACCTTCCGCTGCCTGCCGCGCACGTCGCCGGAGACCGACGCGGTCGAGATCGAGGTCCCCGGCGTCCGCGTGAGCGGCCTGCGCGAGGCGCTCGTCGCCGACCCGGAGGCCCGCGACGAGCTCGGCGGCGGCTCCGTCACCCTCGACGGACGCCTCGTCCTCGTGGCTCCGGTCGACGCCCTCCCGCTGGCCCGGCGGTTCACGACGGCCCTCGGCGCCGACTGGGACCAGGCCCAGGTGCGGTACGGGGACCGGGAGTTCGTGACCGGGGCGGAGTGACGGGCCCGGCGTGGCCGGATCGGAGTGGCCGGTACGGCGTGACCGGGCGGCCGGCCTTGTCCCGGTGGGGGGTGATCGAGTAGCGTCGCCGCTCATGAACACCGGACCGGCTTCGCGCCACGCACAGACGGGTCATCCGGTGGACGACTGATCGCCCGGCGGGTGCGCGACACGCACCCCGACGGTTCGGCACGTGGACCGCCCAGTGCAGCAGCACTGCGAGCCCCTTCCACACGCCGAATCGACAGCGAGGTCTTCCCCATGGCAGTCACGTTCAACCACACCATCATCGCGTCCAAGAACCGCGACGAATCCGCGCGGTTCTTCCGCGAGTTGCTGGAACTCCCCGAGGCACCGTCCTGGGGGCCCTTCCTCAACATCCAGCTCACCGACGGCGTCCTGCTCCAGTTCGCCGAACCCCCGGTGGACATCCAGATGCAGCACTACGCGTTCATGGTCGACGACGACCTGTTCGACCGGGCGTACCAGCGCCTGTGCGACGGCGGCGTCGAGCACTGGGCCGACCCGCAGATGCGGCGCCCCGGCGAGACGAACACCGAACACGGCGGTCGCGGGGTCTACTTCAAGGACCCTTCCGGCCACGCGATCGAGCTGATCACCCGGCCGTACCTGTAAGCCGACCCGCGAACCGTACGGGCCCGGTGGTACCGGGCCCGTACGGCTTCGTGCGGCTTCATACGGCTTCGTGCGGCGTCGTGCGGCTTTCGTACGGCTTCGTCAGGCGAGGAACACCCCGTCGCGGGCCACGACCACGCCGCCGTGCACGACCAGGTCACGGCGCGGCATGTCGACCACGACCCGCGGCACGCACTCGCCCTGCACGAGGACGAAGTCGGCCGGGGATCCCGGCCCGAAGTCGGCGTGCGCGAGGCCCATGACGTCCGCGCCGCCGTGGGTCGCGACGCGGTAGCACTCGGACAGTTCGTCGTCGAGACGCACGTCCGTCACCCAGCCGAGGATGTGGGCGCGGTGCATCATGTCGGCGTCGCCGAACGGGCTCCAGGAGTCGCGGATACCGTCGGATCCGAGCCCGACCCGCACGCCGTGCTCACGCAGCCGGGCGATCGGCAGCACCAGGGAGTCCGACGGTGCGACCGTGGTGAGCGCGATGTCCTGCTCGCCCAAGTCGGTGGCGATGGATCCGAGTTCACTGTCCGTCAGGCCCGGAAGGCAGAAGACGTGGCTGACCGTGACCTTGCCGGCGAGCGAGAGGGCGCGCGTGCGCTCCACGATCCCGCGCATCGCCTGCATGCCCTTCTCGCCGCGGTCGTGGAGGTGGATGTCCACACCGACGCCGTGCCGGTCCGCGATGCCGAAGACGACGTCCAGCTGCTCGTCGAGCGCATGGTCGAAACCGATCGGGTCGATGCCGCCGATCATGTCGATCACGCCCTCGCGCGCCGCCTTCTCCAGGAGCGCCGCCGTGCCCGGGGTACGGATGACGCCGTGCTGCGGGAAGGCCACGATCTGCACGTCCAGGGCGTGACGCAGCCGCTCGCGGGCCTCCGCCAGGCCCTCCACCCCGGCCAGGCCGTAGGCCGGGGCCACGTCGGCGTGCGCCCGCATGCCGCGGGTGCCGCGGGCGACGGCGTGACCCATCAGGCCGTAGGCGCGCTCGGCGACCGGGCGGCTCTGCGCGCGGAACAGATCCACGTCCTGCGCGACGTAGTCGGCGATGGTGGAGGCCGGGCGGCGCGACACCCAGGAGCCGCCCCAGGTGGTCTTGTCGGGGTGGATGTGCGCGTCGACGAGGGACGGGAGCGCGATGCGGCCGCCGCCGTCGACGACCTTCGCGCCGTGCGGGGCGGGGCCGTCCGAGATCCGGCCGTCGACGACGACCAGGTCGGTGGTCTTCGCCGCGCCGAACGGGCGCACGTTGCGGAACACGACGGCCTTGTCGCGCCGCCCGGCGCGGCCGGTCGCCGCCTGCGCTGTCGCCGCCTGCGCCGGGGCGGCCGCCGCGGCGCCCGCAGCCGTGGCCCCGGCGAGGGCGGCGGCACCGGCGAGCATGGTGCGACGGGAGAGGGAGGAGGCGGGGGTGGACGGGGGCTGCATGGGGGCTCCTTGGGAGGGGGTGGGGCGGGGCCCACACAGGGGTGGGCACCGGCCGCGCCAGGGCGGCCGGCCGTGGGCGAGGGTCAGACAGGGATGCCCGCGCGTACCACGCGCGTCGGGTGCTTCAGGAGGGTCACGTCCGACAGCGGGTCCCCGGCCACGAGGATCGCGTCGCCCGCGTACCCCCGGGCCAGTCGGCCCGCCGTGCGCTCCGTGCCGAGGAGCCGCGCGGCGCCCGTCGTCGCGGTGCGGATCGCGTCGAGCGCCGACAGCCCCGCTTCACGCATGAGTTCGACCTCGCGGCCGATCGGCCGCACCGTACCGCCGGAGGAGTCGGTGCCTGCCGCGAGCGGCACGCCGAGTCCGTGCGCGGCGAGGACGGCCCGCTTCAGCAGGGGGAGGTACGTGCGGCCGCGTTCGGCGAGGATCGGGTTCGGGGAGTCGACCATGCCGGCGATCGCGGAGAGCGTGGGGGTGAAGTACGTACCCCTGCGGCGCATTTCGGCCAGTGTGCGCTCGCCGACGAACGCGCCGTGCTCCAGGGACCGGATGCCGGCCGTGACGGCGTCGTGGCAGCCCTTCTCGCTGTAGCTGTGGCACAGGACGCCCTTGCCGCGCCGCCGGGCGGCGGCGACGATCTCGGCGAGCTGCTCGTACGAGTACACCTGGGCCAGCGGGTCCTGCTCGGGGAGCCCGGCGCGCTCGTTGACGCGGGTCTTGATGACGTCCGCGCCGCGGGCGAGGTTGACCTCGACGACGCGGCGCAGCGCCTCGGCCGAGCGCGCGCCGTCCTTGAGGCGCGCGAGCGGGGTGAGGTCGGGGTCGGCGAGGACGGTGTCGCCGAGGTCCGGGGTGACGAAGACACCGGCGGCGGTCACGCGGGGGGCGAGGGCCGGGCTGTGCCGGGCGAGTTCGCGGACGGCGATGTCCTGGTAGAAGGTGATCGATCCGCTGCGCGCGCTGGTCGCGCCCTGGCGGACGGCGTCGCGGGCCTCGGCGGCGGTGCTGAGGTGGATGTGCGCGTCCACGAGGCCGGGCAGGACCCAGTGGCCGTGGGCGTCGAGGACCTCGGCTCCCTCCGGCACCGTGACGGCCCCCTCGCGGCCCGCCGCGCGTACGGTTCCGCGTTCGATCACGACGACGGCGTTCTCGGTGACCTCGCCGGTCGCGGGGTCGAGGAGGGTGCCGCCCCGGATCACGAGGTCGCCCCCGGCCGGGCTTCCGTCACCCCGGGCCGCGCCTGCCGGAGAGGCCGCCGCCGTGCCGGACACGGCCACGGTGCCGGCGAGGGCGGCCGCACCCGCGAGGATGCCGCGGCGGGTCACCGAGGGGGAGGGCGGAGGGGTGGCTTCGAGGCACATGGAGGCTCCTTGGGGGAGTGGGCCGGCGGCGGCTCCCCGTTTTGTATACCAAGTGAGGTGAGCTGGACAAGGGTGAAGATCGGTGACGGGCAGAAATCCCTTACCAACTGCCTGGTAAGGGGTTTCCTAGCTCGTTGTTTTGGTATACGAATATCGGGAGGCGGCGCTCTACTCCCCGACGACGGCCCTGAAGGGGCCGGAAGGCCGGCTCACTCGTCGCTGGTGTAGCGGGACCTCACCCACAGGGGGAGCGCGAACCAGCACAGCACGTACCAGGCGAGGACTCCCGCGACGAGCCACGGCACGAACCGGGAGTGCGTGACCACCCGCAGGACGAGGAAGAGGGCGGACGTCAGGGTCGCCAGGAGCAGGACCAGACCGGTGAAGGTGAGGCGGGAGGCCCAGACGACCGCCTGGCGCTTCATCCGCCGCCCCGACACGATCCGGTGGAAGGCGACGGGGCCGATGAGGGCGCCCGTGGCCAGTGAGCCGAGGACGACCGTGACGATGTAGATCGTCTTGTTCGTGTGGTGGAGGCTCTGGAAAGGCGGGGTGAACGCCACGGTGAGGAGGAAGCCGAGGAGGACCTGCACGCCGGTCTGCGCCACCCGGATCTCCTGCATGATGTCCGTCCAGCGCCGGTCGGCCCGTTCCTCCTCGGTCTCGTTCCGGCCGTGCAGCAGCCCCTCCCTCGGATGCGGGTCGTCCGCCGCCATAGGGGTCTCCCTTCCGGATCCCGGTGTTCAGGCGCGGCCCGCGGCCTTCTGGCTCCGGCGGGACAGCGAGTCGACGACGACGGCGGCCAGCAGGACCGATCCGGTGATCATGAACTGGACGGCGTTGCTGACGCCCATGATGTTCATCCCGGACTGGATGGAGCCGATCACCAGCGCGCCGAGCAGGGCGGACCAGACCGTGCCCCGCCCGCCGAACAGGCTGGTGCCGCCGATGACGGCCGCGGCGATGACGTTCATCAGCAGGTTGCCGCCGCCGGACGTCTGGCTCGCGGACTGGATCTGCCCGGCGAGGAAGATGCCGCCGACCGCCGCCATGAGCCCGGAGATCGAGAAGACGGTCATCCGGACGAACGGCACGCTGATGCCGGCCCGGCGCGCGCCCTCGATGTTGCCGCCGACGGCGAAGATCCGCCGCCCGTACGTCGTACGGCGCAGCACGAAGTCCAGCACCACCAGCAGGATCAGGAAGACGAGGAGCGCGAGCGGAAGCCCCTGGTACTGGTTGAGGATGTACGCCGCGACGAACGCGATCGCGGCGATGACGACCGTACGGAGCACGATCTCGGCGACCGGCCGGAACGGCACCCGCGCGGCCTGCCGGCGCCGGGCGTCCAGGAGCGAGGCCATGAGGAAGAGCCCGACGCCCACGGCCGCGGCCACGTAGGCAGCGGCGGGGCTGTGGAAGATCGTCGAGTACAGCTTCGCGACGATGCTCTCGCTCGGGATGTTGACCGTGCCGTTGGAGCCCAGGATCTGGAGCATCAGGCCGTTCCAGAACAGGTTGCCCGCCAGCGTGACGACGAACGCCGGCACGCCGACCTTCGCGAAGAAGAACCCGTGGATGAGCCCGACGGCCGCTCCGCCCACGAGGGCGACGAGCAGCGCCAGCCACTCGTTCATGCCGTTCAGGACGTTGAGCACGGCGAAGATGGCGGCGCACAGGCCGCTGACGGAACCGACGGAGAGGTCGATCTCGCCGAGCAGCAGGACGAAGACGATGCCGACGGCGATCATGCCGGTGCCGACGATCTGCTGACTGAGGTCGGAGAGGTTCTGGGCCGAGAGGAACGTGGAGTCGAGGCTGCCGAACACCGTCCAGATGATGATCACGGCGACGACGACGGGCAGTGACCCCAGCTCCCCGCTGCGCAGCTTGCGGCGGAACTCCCCGAGGTATCCCTTCAGGCCCTCCTCGCGGACGAGCAGCCGGGTGTCGACCGCGGGCATGGCCTCGGGCGCCGGTTCCTGTGAGGAGTTGTCGGGGGCTCGGTCCCGTCTCATTGCTCCTCCTCCTGCCGCTTGCGGGCCTGGCGGCGGGTGACGGCGCTGTCGGTGGCGCCGGTGATGGCGGAGATGATCTCCTCGGTGGTCGTGGAGCGCTTGTCGAAGAAGCCGTTGTTCCGGCCGAGGCGCATGACGGCGATCCGGTCGGCGACCGCCATCACGTCCACCATGTTGTGGCTGATCAGGATGGTGCCGAGCCCGTGGTCGCGGAGCCGCTCGACCAGGTCGAGCACCTCGGCGGTCTGCTCCACGCCCAGGGCGGCGGTCGGCTCGTCCAGGATGACGACCTTGGGGTCGCCGATCAGGGAGCGGGCGATCGCGACGGTCTGGCGCTGGCCGCCCGAGAGGGAGGCGACCGGGATCCGCACGCTGGGGATCCGGATGGAGAGGGTGTCGAGCAGTTCGCGCGAGCGCTGCTCCATGCGGACCTCGTCCAGGACGCCGAAGTGGCGCAGTTCGCGGCCGAGGAAGAGATTGCCGACCACGTCGAGGTTGTCGCACAGGGCGAGGTCCTGGTAGACGGTGGCGATGCCGAGGTTCTGGGCGTCGTGGGGCCGGTTGATGTCGACAGCCCGGCCCTGCCATTCGATGACGCCCTCGTCGGGCGGGTTCACCCCGGCGATCGACTTGACGGCGGTGGACTTGCCGGCGCCGTTGTCGCCGACGAGGGCGACGACCTCGCCGGCGTGGACCTCCAGATCGAAGTCCTTCAACGCCTGGACCGCGCCGAACCGTTTGGAGATCCCCCGCAGGGTGAGCACGGGTGGCTCCGGCACGGGAACCGCCTCCTCTGCTCGCGCGAACAGCTCAGCGGCTGTCGGATGCGATACGCGGTGGCGCGATACGCGGAGAAGCGTCACGCGGTGGCCGCGATACGCGGAGATGCGCTACGCGGTGACTGCGATATGCGCAGACGCATACGCGGTGGCTGCGGAACGCGGCTATTCGAGGCCGGCGTCCTTGCAGGCCGCCGCATAGGTCGGAGTGCAGATCTCCTGGACCGTGTAGAGCCCGTCCTTGACGACGGTGTCCTTGATGTTGCCCTTGTTGACCACGACCGGGTTGAGCAGTCGGGCCGCGACCTTGCGGTCGCCGTCGCTGGTGACGGTGGTGGGCACCAGGTCGGACCCGAGCGTCTTGCCCTCCGCCAGGTTGACGGCCATGGTGGCGGCGATGTCGGCCTCGGGCTTGTACGGCTTCTCGATGGTGAACGTCTGAGTGCCGATCAGGATCCGCTGGATCGCGTCGAGTTGGGCGTCCTGACCGGACAACGGCACGTTCATTCCGGCTGCCTTGAGGGCGGTGGCGATGCCGGCGGCCAGTCCGTCGTTGGCCGAGTAGACACCGACGATCTTGTCCTTGCCGAGGGAGCTGATGGCGCCGGACATCTGCTGGTTGGCGTTGTTCGGGTCCCAGTTCGGAGTGTCGTACTCCTTGCCGATCTTCACCTTGCCGTCGAGGACGGAGTGGGCTCCGGCCTTGAACTCGGCGGCGTTCGGGTCCGTCGGCGACCCGTTGTGCATCACGATCTCGCCGCTCTTGGCCTTGTCGCCGAGCGCGGCGAGGAGCGCCTTGCCCTGCAGCTCGCCGACCTTGTGGTTGTCGTACGAGACGTAGGCGTCGACCGGTCCCTGCGCGAGACGGTCGTAGGCGACGACCTTGACGCCCGCGTCATGGGCCTTCTGCACGGAGGACTGGATGGACTTGGCGTCCACGGCGTCCAGGATGAGCACCTTGTCGCCCTTGGCGAGCGCGGTGTTGACCTGCTGCTGCTGGGTGGTGGCGCTCTCCGCGGCGTTGTAGTAGTCGATCTGGGCGTCCGGGGCGAGTTCCTTGATCTTCTGCTCGATGTAGGGCCGGTCGAACTTCTCGTACCGCGTGGTCTTGCTCTCCGGCAGCAGCAGTCCGATCCTGACGTTCCCCTGTTGCTCGCTCCCCGTGCCCAGGGCCGTCGCGGTGGTCGCCGCCACCCCCAGGGAGAGGGCCGCGGCTCCGGCCAGGGCTATCGCGCTCCGCAATGTACGGGTCATGGGAGGCTCCTTCCGTACGCCCCCTGTCCCTCACCTCGTGAGCGCGGGAACGAGGATGTACATATGGCCTACATATCGACATTAGCCGCAACCTGGGGACCGGCAAGCGGGTGTGCCCCCGAGGCCGGGGGCTGGCGGGCCGACGCCCGGAGTGGGACGATTTGTACGAAGCGACTACGGGCCCGCCTCGGCGCTTCGGCCTCCGGCGGGGTCTCCCGTCGAACGAAGAAGGCGACATGCCTGCCATCAAGGAATCCATCGACATCTCCCGCACGCCCGCGGATGTCTTCTCCTACGTGACCGACCCGACGCATCTGCCCGAGTGGCAGGAGAGCGCGGTCTCGGTCCGCAAGATCGGCGACGCCCCCTTCGCGGTCGGCTCCAAGGTCGCCGTCACCCGGCGGCTCGGCAAGCGGGAGTTCACCTCGACCATGCAGGTCATCGAGCTGGAGCCGCCGAGGCACTGGCATGTGCACGGCATCGACGGCCCCGTACGCGGCGACGTGCAGGGCACCATCGAACCGCTGGACGACGGCGAGCGCTCCCGTCTGACGCTCTCCCTCGACTTCGAGGGGCACGGCATCGGCAAGGCACTCGTCCCCCTCGTCGTCCGCCCGCACGTGCGGAAGGAGATGCCGAGGGACGAGATGACCCTCAAGGGCATCCTGGAGAGCGGTGCCGCCGGCTGACGCCGGACGGCACGAGATCAGTCCGTGGAGACCGGCCGCTCGAAGAAGGTCTCCAGGGACACCGTCGCCTGCGTGCCGCTCACACCCTCGATCGCGTACAACCGGCGCAGCACGTCCTGCAGCCGGACCGTGGTGGCGGTGCGCACCTTCACCAGGACCGAGGCACTGCCGGCGATGACGTGCGCCTCCTGGATCTCGGGGATCGCGGCGAACGCCGCCGCCGAGTCCCCGATCCAGGCGGACGAGTCGACCATCACGAAGGCGAGCACGTCCTGGCCGAGGGCGGCGGGATCGACGTCGACGGTGGTACGGCGGATGACGCCCCGCTCCCGCAGCTTCCGCACCCGCTCGTGCGCGGCGCCCGCCGACAGACCGACCGCCTTGCCCAGTACCGCGTACGCCTGGGTGGCGTCCCGCTGGAGCTCGGCGAGCAGTGCCCGGTCGATGGCGTCCACGATCGTCTCCGTCATTCCCCGATCCCCTCCGTCATCTCAAGATCCCCTCCGTCGTTCCCCTGCCGGAAACATACGTCAGTAGTGACTGTTCATCGCCGCCCGCACCTCGGCGAGCGTCGCGTCGGCGACGGCCCGGGCCCGCTCGTTCCCCTCGCGCAGGACCCGGCGCACGTACGCACGGTCCCCGGCGTACTCCGCGCGGCGGGACCGGATCGGCGCCAGGTACTCGTTGACCGACTCCGTCACCGTCCGCTTCAGCGCGGCCGCCCCCGCGGAGCCGATCTCGGCGGCGACCTCCTCGGGGGTACGGCCCTGGCAGAGGGCCGCGAGCAGCAGGAGGGACGACACCTCGGGGCGGCCGGCCGGATCGTAGGCGATATGCCGCTCGGAGTCGGTCTTCGCGCCCTTGATCAGCCGGGCCGTCTCGTCGGCGCCCGCGGACAGCGCGACGGAGTTGCCGCGGCTCTTGCTCATCTTGGTGCCGTCCGTGCCGAGCAGCAGCGGGGCCTCCGACAGCAGGGCGTCCGGCTCGGGGAACACGGCGGCGCCGCTGCCGTAGCGGTCGTTGAACCGGCGGGCGACGGTCCGGGTGACCTCGAGATGCGGGAGCTGGTCCTGCCCCACGGGGACGAGGTTCGCCTTGCAGAACAGGATGTCGGCGGCCTGGTGGACGGGATACGTGAACATCAGACCGCTCACGGCGGACTGCCGGGAGTGCGCGATCTCGTCCTTGACGGTGGGGTTGCGGTTCAGCTCGGCCACGGACACGAGACTGAGGAAGGGCAGCAGCAGCTGGTTCAGGGCGGGGACGGCGCTGTGCGTGAAGACCGTGCTGCGCTCCGGATCCACGCCGATGGCGAGGTAGTCGAGCACCAGCTCCTCGACGTGTTCCGGGAGGCTGTCCGCCAGGTCGCGGTCGGTCAGGACCTGGTAGTCCGCGACGACCACGAACAGCTCCACCCCGAGGTCCTGCAACCGGACCCGGTTGTGCAGCGTGCCGAAGTAGTGCCCCAGGTGCAGCCGCCCGGTGGGGCGGTCGCCGGTCAGGACGCGGAACCTCCCCGGATCTTCGAGGATCTGCCGCTCCAGGACGGCACTGCGCGTGCGCGCGGCGGCGGTCCCGAGGGCGTCGTCGGAGGGGGCGGCGGGAGCGAGGGTGGTGGTCATCGGGTCTCCTGGTCAGGGTCGGTGGCGCCGTCGGGACGACAGGACCCATGAGCCGGGAAACGCGAAAGGGCCGTTCGTCCGAACGGCCCGGTCGTGCGCGAGTAGTGGCCGCTCCTAGGAGGAGCGCCACCAGCTGAGGCACGACGACAGATGCATGGCCCCAGCGTACATGCCCCGCGGCCGGAGCCACGGGGCATGGGGGGAGTGTCGGCTCAGGACAGCACGACCGGCAGGTCGAACAGGTCGTTCTGGGTCACGACCGGCTTGTTGCGGAGCTCCTCGCGCGGCACCGCCAGACGCAGCTCAGGGAAGCGCTCGTACAGCGCGGGGAGCGCCACCGACGCCTCCAGACGGGAGAGCGCCGCACCCGGGCACACATGCGGGCCGTGCCCGAAGGAGATGTGCCGGTTCGGCGTCCGGGTCACGTCGAAAGCGCCCGCCGTCGGCCCGTGCTGCTCCTCGTCCCGGCCGATCGCGCCGAACGACACGATCAGCGCGTCACCCGCGGGCAGCACCCGGTCGCCGACCTCGATGTCCTCGGCCGCGAACCGGATCAGGACGTGCGAGGTGGGCGTCGACCAGCGCAGGGTCTCCTCGATCACGTTCTCCCACGGCACCTCGCCCTTGAGCACGAGCGCCCGCTGCTCGGGATGGGCCTCCAGGGCGACCACGGCGTTCACGATCAGGCTGATCGTCGTCTCGTGCCCGGCCGCCACCATCAGCTGGAGGGTGTTGGTGATCTCCTCCGTGGTCAGCCGGTCGCCGCCCTCCGACGCCTCGATCAGCGCGCTCGTCAGGTCGTCACCGGGCTGCTCCGTCTTCCCCGCCACGATCCCCGCGAACAGCGCGCCCAGGTCCGCCATCATCTGCGGCACCTCCTCGGGCGGCGTCTGCGTCGAGAAGAACTTGTCGAACAGCGCCTTCATCCGCGGGTGGTCGGCCGGGTCGACGCCCATCAGCTCGCCCACCACGTTCATCGGCAGCGGGTACGCGAACTCCGCCTTCAGATCCACCACTTCGCCCGACGGCCGCTCGGCCAGCCGGTCGAGCATCCCCGCGGTGAGGGACTCGATGCCCGCGCGCAGCCGCTCCACCCGGCGCGCCGTCAGCGCCTGCGCGACCAGCGTGCGCAGCCGCCGGTGCTCCTCGCCGTCGACGGTCAGCATCGACCGCCCGGGGTTCGCGAGACCGATCAGCGGCCAGTCCATGGGTATCTCGCCGCGCTGCCACGCACCCCACACGCCGATGTCCTTGACGAGACGGGCGTCCGTGAGCAGCTTGCGCGCCTCGGCGTGCCGGGTGACGGCCCAGCAGGCCACCCCGCCGGGCAGCACGACACGGGCCAGCGGACCGGCGGCGCGCAGCCGCGCGCTCTCGCCGTCGAGGTCGCTGACGAAGGGGTCGAGCTCGATCACATCGGTGCCGGACGCGGCGGTGTGGTCGTACGGGCAGCTCATCCGAGGGCTCCAAGCGCGGGGGTCGGGGTGTACGTCACGGGGAGCGCGGTCAGGCCGCGCAGCCAGGGGGAGGGACGGCGGGCGAGGGCGCTCCCGGCGACCGCGAGGTCGACGTCCGGCAGGCGGTCGAGCAGCACCTCGATGCCCGTCCGGGCGATGGTCTCGGCGACCTCCTGGGCGGGGAACGGGCAGCGGTGCTCGCCGTGGCCGAAGGAGAGGTGGGCGTTGTTGCCGCCGGTGAACGCGCCCGAGTCGGTGCGCACGTGCGGATCGGAGTTGGCGGCGGCCAGACCGAGCAGCAGCAGGTCACCGCGGCCGATCCGGCGCCCCCCGAGGTGGGTGTCGCGGGAGGCCCACCGCCCGGCGACGTTCTGCGTCGGGGTGTCCTCCCACAGGACCTCGTTCATCGCCTCGCCGACGCTGTGCCGGCCGCCGGCGAGCGAGGCCGCGAACCGGTCGTCGGTCAGCATCAGGCGCAGCGAGTTGCCGATCCAGTCGGCGGTCGGCTGGTGGCCCGCGGCCATCATCACCATGAGGTCCTGGGCGACCTCCTCGAGGGTGAACCCGGCGGTGTTGGCGAGCATCCGGGAAGCGACGTCGTCGCCCGGCGTCTCGGCCTTGGCGGCGAGCAGCGCGAACATCGACTCGGCCAGGTGCCGCTGGCCCGCAAGGGCGCCCTCCTGACCGTTGATCATGTCGTTCATGGCGGTGACGAGCGCCGGACCCTGCTCGTCGGCGAAGCCGTAGCAGCTGGCGAGGACCCGGACCGGCAGGAGCATCGCGTACTCGGCGATGATGTCGCAGGAGCCCTTGCCGCACAGCGCGTCGATGAGCTCGTCGGCGAAGCGCTCGGCCCGCTCCTTCAGGACGAACGGGTCGATCGCCTCCAGGGCGTCCGACACGACCCCGGCCCGCTCGCGGTGCCGCTCGCCGACGGTGTAGAGGATGGATCGCTGCTTGCGGCCGATCATCGGCAGCAGCGGCCAGTCCGCCGGAATCGCGTCCCACCGGTTCCACAGCTCGGAGTCGCGGGAGAACAGCACCGGGTCGCTGGTCACCTGGTGCAGCTCGCGGTAGCCGAGGACCAGCCAGGCGGGCACGTCCCCGTCGAGCACGACCGGGGCGACGGCCCCGTGCTCGCGGCGGATCTGCCGGTACAGCTCGGTGGGGTCGGTCTGGAACCGGGGCCCGCTCAGCGGGACCGGCTGGGGCTCGGGGAGGGTCACGGGGTGGGCTCCGGGATCGGGAGGGGGGTCGGCCGCGCGGCCGCGACGACGGTCCGCAGGTGTTCCACGAGCGAGATCAGCACCTGCTTGCTGGACTCGCGCGACCGGGCGTCGCAGAAGACCAGCGGCACCTCGTCGGCGAGGTCGAGGGCCTCGCGGATCTGCGCGGGGGTGTGGGCGGGGCCGCCGAAGTCGTTGCAGGCGACGACGAAGGGCGTGCCGTGGTGCTCCAGGCGGTCGATCGCGTACCAGGAGTCGGCGAGCCGCCGGGTGTCGACGAGGACGACCGCGCCGAGCGTCCCGGAGAACAGCCGGTCCCACAGGAACCAGAACCGCTCCTGGCCGGGCGCCCCGAACAGGTACAGGACGTTGTGCGCGTCCAGCGAGATCCGGCCGAAGTCGAAGGCGACCGTGGTGGCCGTCTTCGCGGCGACGCCGACGGTGTCGTCGACGTCCTCGCCGGCCTGGGTCATGGTCTCCTCGGTGTTCAGCGGACGGATCTCGCTGACCGAGCGGACCAGGGTGGTCTTGCCGACTCCGAAACCGCCGACGATGACGATCTTCAGTCCGTTGTCGGCGGTGCTGTCCAGGGTCCGGCGCTGTTCAGAGGTTACGGAGTCCAACGAGCACCTGCTCCAGGATGTCGTGATCGGGAAGGCGGTACGAGGCGCGGGGGTGCCGTGCGCTGATCCGGCCGGTGTCGTGCAGGTCGGCAAGGAGGATCCGCGTGATCGACACCGGCAGACCGAGCTCCGCCGCCACCTCCACCACCGCCGTGGGGAAGCGGCACATGCGCAGGATCGCGGCGTGCTCGGACTGCATGCCGGGGACCGGATCGCTCTCGGAGACGACGAGCGTCACGAGGTCGAAGGCGTCGGACCCGGCGCGGCTGCGCCCGCCGGTCAGGGTGTAGAGCCGGTCGGGCGAGTCGTCCCGGCCCGGCCTGCCGCGGCTCATCCCCGGGGCCTCGCGACCAGGTGCTCGCCCAACTGCTCCACCAGTTCGGACATGTTGTGGCCCACGAGCCCGGCGTCGGCGTCCTCGTCGGCGACGAGCGCCAGGTGGGCGCCCTCGCCCGCCTCCACGATGAACAGGATGCCGCCGTAGAACTCGGCCATCGCGGAGCGGACCCCGCCCGTGCCGTCGCCGAACTCCACGGAGGCACCGTGCGACAGGCTCTGGATGCCGGCGGCGATCGCGGCGAGCTGGTCGGCCTGGTCGACGGAGAGCTCGGGCGTACGGCAGAGCTTGAGGCCGTCCCGGGAGAGCACCAGGGCGTGCCGGGTGCCCGGGGTGCGTTCCAGCAGGCCCTCCAGGAGCCAGCTGAGCTTCTCGTCGGTGGTGGTGCCGGTCATGACGGGGTGCCTTCCGGGTGCGGGGAGTTCGAGGGGGGTGCGTCGCCGCTCGGCGCGGCGGGGGGTTCGGCGGCGGGCTCGTCGCCGGGCGTCGTACGTGGCTCCGCCTTCGGGCCGCCCCCGCCGCGGACCGCCTGGCGGAAGCTGCCGAAGCGGGTGGCGGCGCCCGCCGCCGCGCCGGTGCGCGGGCCCGTCGGGCGGGGCTGCCCGGCGGCCTCCGGACCGTCGGGGTGGGCGGCGGCCATCGCCCGGCCGCGACGGCGGCGCGGCAGCCCGCTCTCGCCGAGCAGGGGGTGCTCGCCGGTGCTCTCGGCCGCGGTGTCGTGGCTGGTCTCGGGCTCGCCGGCCGGTGCGGGGGCGGAAGGCGCCGTCAGCCGGCGGCCCGTCACGGGCGGCAGGGCGGCGGGCGCGGCCGGCGGCTCGACGGGTGCGTGACTGACGAGTTCCTGAGGGAGCATCAGCAGCGCGCCCGTGCCGCCGCGCGCCGAGGGGCGGAAGGACACGGTCAGACCGTGCTTGCGGGCCAGCCGGCCGACGACGGCCAGGCCGAGCCGGGTGCCGGAGAGACCGGCCAGGTCCTGCGCGGTCGAGCCGACCGCGGCCTCCGCGCGGCGCAGCTGGACGTCGCTCATGACCAGGCCGCTGTCCTCGACGGAGATGATGACCCCGGCCGGGACCTCCTCCACGTAGACGTGGACCTCGGCGGTGGGCGGCGAGAAGTTCGCCGCGTTGTCCATGAGTTCGGCGAGGGCGTGCATGACGCCTTCGGCCGCGTGCCCGGCGACGGCCGCTTCGCTGCTGGAGTGCAGCCGCACCCGCTGGTAGCCGCCGATCCGTCCCATGGCGCCGCGCAGGATCGACTCCATGACGATGGGGCGGGCCCAGCGCCGGCCCGACCGGGCTCCGGTCAGGACGGCGACGGAGTCGGCGAGGCGGCCGGCCTGGGCGGTGCGGTGGTCGAGGTGGAGCAGGTCGGCGAGGACGTCCTCGTCGGCGTGCCGGTGCTCCATCTCCCGGAGGTCGGCGAGCATGCTCGTGGACAGGGCCTGCATCCGGCCGGCCGCGTTGGCGGCGGCGGCCATGGCGGCGGACCGGCCGGACTCGGCGCGCCGCAGCCGGTCCTCCAGCCGCCGCACGTCGGCGGCCCGACCCTCGGTCAGCTCGGCGGTCCGGGCCGTGTGGGCCGCCGCCGAGGCGGCGGCCTCCGTCTCGTACCGCTCCTCCAGCGCCGCCGTCTCCCGCGCGGTGCGGTTCTCCCGGGAGGCGAGTTCGGCGGTGAGCGCCTCGACCCGGCGGCTCAGGGAGCGTGAGGTCCGCCCGTACCAGGAGACCGCGAAGGCGGCGGCCGCGAGGAGCAGCACACCGCCGCCGGCGAACCAGCCGAGTGCGGGACGGATCCCGGCCGGCGCCGCGGCGGTCGCCGCGACGGCGAGCGCACCACCCGCGGCGGCTGTCAGCAACGAGGCGAGCAGGGCGGGGCGGAAGGGGGTGGACGGCGCCGACATCAACCAGACTCTCGAGAACGGGCACGCGGGGGAGTCGTAACGTCGGCACTATAGATCTGATCTTGATCGGTTAGGAACCTCCCTTGATCGGATCGGTATTCAGATCACGGAATATGCATCGAAATTGATCAACCGTCATCAGCTCGACGACGCGGAAGGTGCCGCGTTGCGCCACAGCGTCAGATCGAGCGTCATGTAGGTGCTCGGCGAGTCCTCCGGCGAGAACGCCTTGACGGTGACCAGGCCGAGATGGCCCGTCCCCGTCGTGACGCAGACCTGACGGCCCGGCGACAGCTTGTTCACGTAGATGTTCTGGGTGAACCGGGTCTCCGCGCGGCACGCTTCGAGGGAGCCCTCCTGGCCCGGGTCGAGCAGGACCAGATTGCCGCCGCTGCTCTCCGCGTCGAGGTACCCGCCCGTGTCGTAGGAGAGGTCGTAGTTGTTGTCCTCGCCGTCCTGCGGGCGCACGTTCTCGTCCCCGAAGGTCAGGTGGTAACCGGCCGTCAGGTCGATGTCCGTGTACGTGGCGGCCTGCGGGGCCGGTGCCGTCGTCGGCGCCGGTGCGGGGCTCCCGGTCCCGGTGCCCCCGGTCCCCGTGCTCCCGGTGCCCGTGCCCCCGGAGCCCTGCGGGCTCGCCGATCCCTTCCCGTTCGGCTTCCCGCCGCCGTTCGAGGCGGACTGCCCGCCGTTGTCCTTGTCCTTGAGCGCGACGTAGGCGGTCACGCCACCCGCGACGGCGAAGGCGAGGACCGCGGCCAGGGCGACCACGAGACCGCGCCTGCCGCCCTTCTTCTGCGGTTGCCGGGGCGGCTGCGGCGGCTGGTGACCGGTCGGCCCCGGCTGGCCCGGGTAGGTCTGTCCGAGCTGGCCCGGGTAGGTCTGCCCGGGCTGGCCCGGGTAGGTCTGCCCCGGCTGACCCGGGTAGGTCTGCGGCGGGTACGCGGGACCCCCGGGGCCCTGCGTCGGCGCGTACGCGAAGCCGGGCGCGGGAGCGGCGGCGGCAGGGGCGGCGACCGGGGCCGACGGGGCGACCGGCACCGTGTTCGGCGGCGGGGTGACCGGCGGGCCGTAGCCGGGCGGCGGGGTCGACGGCGCGGAAGGCGCGGACGGCGCCGTCGGCGCGTACCCCACCGGCGCGGCCGGAGGGGCGGCCGACGGGGCGGTCGTCGGCGGCGGGGGCGTCTGCGGGGGAGCGGGCGCCGCCGCGCGGGCCGTGATCTCGGCGGAGACCGCGCCCGGCAGCCAGTCCTCGGGCCGGCGCAGCACCGTCGCCGCGTTCGCGGCCTGGCAGAGCTGGATGATCTCGGCGAGCGACGGCCGGGCCTCGGGCTCCTTCGCGAGGCAGCGCGTGACCAGCTCGGTGAGCCGCTCCGGGACGGCGCTCAGGTCCGGCTGCTCGTGCACGATCCGGTACAGCACCCCGTGGCCGGTGCCCTCGCCGAAGGCGGGGACGCCCGTCGCCGCGTACGCCGCGACCTGACCGAGCGCGAACACGTCCGTGGCCGGCGTCACCCGACTGCCCGCCGCCTGCTCGGGAGCCATGAACGACGGGGTCCCGATGGTGACTCCACTGCCCGTCAGGGAGGTCGCGTCGGCCGCGTGGGCGATGCCGAAGTCGATGACGCGGGGCCCGTCGGAGGCGAGCAGCACGTTCGACGGCTTCAGGTCGCGGTGCACGATGTCCGCCCCGTGGATCACGTGCAGGGCCTCGGCCATGCCGGCGACGAGCAGCAGCACCGTCTCCACGGGCAGCGCGCCGTGCGCCACGACCGCGTCGGCGAGCGAAGGACCCGGCACGTACGCGGTGGCCAGCCACGGCTGGGCGCCCTCGGGGTCGGCGTCGATGACGGGCGCGGTGAACAGCCCCTGGACCCGCTGCGCGGAGCGCACCTCCTGGGCGAACCGGCGGCGGAACTCGGCGTCCTCGCCGAACTCGGGACGGATCAGCTTGATCGCCACCGGCCGGCCGCCGGGCGTGTACGACAGATACACCTTGCCCATGCCGCCGGCGCCGAGCCGGGCGGCGAGCCGGTAGCCGGCGACCGTCGTCGGGTCGTCCGCCGCCAGCGCCTTAAAGACCTCGGAGCCGCCCCGCTCCGCTTGCTGACCACCCATGAAACCCATGTCTCCCCACGCAGAACACTGATGAACGGAGGCACCCTACCGGTG
This sequence comes from Streptomyces sp. NPDC037410, assembly GCF_055602235.1. Classification (NCBI taxonomy): domain Bacteria; kingdom Bacillati; phylum Actinomycetota; class Actinomycetes; order Kitasatosporales; family Streptomycetaceae; genus Streptomyces; species Streptomyces sp. NPDC037410. The sequence goes on from NZ_JBVJWR010000002.1 coordinate 363,464, forward strand.
GCTCGCGCCCTCGGCCGCGTCCGTCCCGTCCTGCGTACCCGTGAGCCCGGCACGCTCCGCGAGCGCACCGCCCTGGAAGCGGCTCTCCGCCCCCAGTTCTTCCAGGAGTTCGGCGATGTGACGGCGGCACGTGCGCAGCGACATCCCCATGCGCCGGGCGATCACCTCGTCCTTCGCGCCCTCCGCGAGCAGCCCCACGAGCGCCCGCCGCAGACTGGGACCGACCTCCTTGTACGCCGCCTCGCTGCTGCCCCGGAACGGGACCGCGCCGGACCAGTGCTGCTCGAACACCCGGCAGAGGTACGCCACCACGTCGGGGTCCCTGACCAGGACCGCCCCCTCGCCCGTACCGCCGTCGGCGCGCCGGGGAAGGAAGGCCACGGACCGGTCGAACACCACGGCCCGGTCGGGGAGTTCGGCGGCGGTCCGGTACTCGGCACCCGCCTCGGTGAGCCGCTCCACATAGCCCTGGGTCGACAGGCTGGCCCGCGCCGAGTGCTGGTACAGCGTGCGCATCCGCACACCCCGGCGGAGCATCGCCACATCCCGTTCGACGGCGTCCCCGAGACGGTGCGCGGCCCGCCCGCCGCCGGGCTGGATGCTGAACACCTCCTCCCGGCAGCGGGCCGACTCCTCGGTGAGCATCGCGGAGGCCGCCGCCATGTCGGGCAGCACGTCGAGGCCCTCCCGGCGGCCCTGTTCGCGCCGTGCGGCGCGGTACCGCGGCATCAGGGAGTGCAGATCGTCACGGAGCGACTGGGCGTGCGCGGCGGCCAGCGCCAGCCGCGCCTCCACCGGCCCGACGACCTCCGCCGCGGCGGCCTCCGGGTTGACCGGGATCAGCTCCCCCGGGTTCCCCGGCGCCGGCCGCAGAAGACGCAGCCGCTCCAGGGTGCGGCAGGCCGCCCCGACCTCCGCCCCGCTCAGCCCGAGGGCCGGAAGCCCGTCCGGCGGCAGGGCCGGGAGGCTGCCGTGCTCCAGTACGTACGCGAAGACGGCGACGGCCCCGGCGTCCAGCCGAGGCATTCCGTCCACATCCACCCCAGTAGTCACCCGTTTCCCCCGTGATGCGGCCCTGCTACTTCCGTGCCATGCAGGGTATTGCCAGGTCATGGCGCTGGACCAAGCGGGCTCGCCGGGATGAACTGGTGGTGTCCGGCCGAGGGAAACCCCATCAGGCCGACATACGGCGTGAACCCGCCAGACACGGAGCTTCCCGCCGCCCTCTCCTCTCCCGAACCAGGAGCCGCGCCATGTCCGTTGCCGTCCGCTGCCTTCTTCTTCTCGCCGTCCTGCTCGCCGGCGGAGCGACCGCCGCCACGACGGACGACGCAGCGGGGACGACACGGACGGTCGCCGCGAGCCCCCTGGACACCAGCTGGGGCGACGACTACGACCGGCCCCTCCAGTAGGACCGATCGGCCCCTCCCGCAGGACAAGCCGGCGCCTCCCGCAGGACGCCCCGGTCCCTGCTCGTCACCCATGCGAAACGCGAGGACGAAGAGCGTGTCGTCACCCACCGCGCATTCCCCGTCCGGCCCCGGCCCCCGGCGGTCGCGCGCCGAGAACCCCGCCGACCGGGCCCTGTTGCCGGACATCGTGCGCGCCGTGATCGCCCGGCAGGGGCCGGATCCGGCGTGCGCGGCGCAGGCGGACTGGAGCGTCGAACCCGGCGCGTTCTGGTGCCACGCCGTGCCCGAGGGTGCCGTCGGACGGGCCCAGGGATGGAAGCTGCACGTCCCGGCCACCCCGCTCTCGGCGCCCCTGGTCCTCGCCCGGTCCGCCGAGGTCCTGGTGGCCCGCCGCGCGGCCTTCAAGTTCGCGGGGACCCCGGCGAAGGTCGCCGCGCTGGTGTCCGGGCGCTTCGCACGCGGCGGGGGCGGCAAGTTCCTCACCGTGTACCCCGCCGACGACGAGCAGTTCCGGCTGCTCGCCGAGGAACTCCACCACGCCACCGAGGGGTTGCCGGGCCCCGCCGTCCTCTCCGACCGGCGCTACCTCCCCGGCAGCCAGGTCTTCTACCGGTACGGAGTGTTCAAGGGCGTCCGCGAACTGACCGCCGACGGCTCCTTCGCGGCCCGCCTCACCGACCCAGAGGGCCGGCCCGTCGCCGACGAGCGCAACGCCTGGTTCAGCCCGCCGGCCTGGGCCGGCGACCCGTTCCCCGACCGCCCCGCCGCACCCGCGCGCAGCACCGCCACCGCCAAGCCCGTCCTGCTCGGCGACCGCTTCCTCGTACGGGGCGCGATCCAGCACTCCAACAAGGGCGGGGTGTTCCGTGCCGAGGACACCGTCACCGGCGCGCAGGTCGTCGTCAAACAGGCGCGGCCCCACGTGGGCGCCGGCCTCGAAGGCCTGGACGTCCGGGACCTGTTGCGCCGTGAGGCCGCACTGCTCGAACGCTTCGGACGGGAGCGCCCCGACCGGGTCCCCGGGCTCGTCGAGGTGTTCGAACAGCAGGGCAGCGCCTTCCTCGCCACCGAAGCGGTCCCGGGGGCCACGCTGCGGCGTACCGTCGCCGAGCACCTGGCCCGGGACGGTGAGGCCTGCGCCGACGACCGTACGGCCGCGTCGCGGGTCCGACAGCTCGTCGAGCTCGTCGCCACCGCCCATGAACTCGGCGTCACCCTCCACGACTTCAACCCCAACAACGTCATGGCCACCCCGGACGGGCGGCTCGTCCTCATCGACCTGGAGATGGCGGCCCGGGAGGGGGAGCGCTGGATACTCGGGGCCACTCCCGGCTACACGGCCCCCGAGCTGCGCGCCCTCGGCCAGGTGGCCCCCGCCCTGCCGCCGAGCGTCGACCTGTACGCCCTCGGCGCCACCGTCCTGCACGCCCTGAGCGGTGCCGATCCCGTCCTCGCGGAGGATCTCCCACGGGAGACGGCACGGCCGGACGAGCGGCGCCTCGCGGACCTCGTGGACCTGCTCGCCCGCGACCACGGACTCGTACGCCACTACGCGCCCCTGATCCTCGGGCTGACGCGGGACGAGCCCGGGGAGCGCTGGAGCCTGGACCGGGCACGGGAGTTCCTGGCGGGTCCACCGGCGCGGACGCAAGCCGATCGGACCCTCGTCGAACGTCCGGACCCGGCGGCCACGCGGGCGCGTCTCCTGCACGACGGCATCGCCCACCTGCTGGCCACGATGCGCCCGCACGACCCCGAACGGCTCTGGACCTCGGACTCGTTCGGCGAGACCTGCGACCCGGTGGCCCTCCAGCACGGCTCGGCCGGCGGCGTCGCCCTCCTCGCCCGGGCCCTCGGCCACTGGGACACCGGAATCGGCCTCCCGGAGACCGGCACCGTGACGCGCGAGGCGCTCGCCGAAGGCCTCCGTTCCGCCGCCCGCTGGACCGTGGAGCGGCAGGAGACCCTCCCCAGCGACCCGCCAGGGCTGCACTTCGGCCGCTCGGGCACGGCCTGGGCCCTGCTCGACGCCGCCTGGGCCCTGGACGACGCCGCCCTGGCGGGCCGGGCCGTCTCGCTCGCCCTCGGCCTGCCCGTGCGAGGCCCCCACCCGGACGTCTGCCACGGAGTGGCCGGCTCCGGACTGACGCAGCTGCACTTCTGGCGGACCACCGGAGACCCCCGGTTCCTGGACCGCGCCGCCGAGGCCGCGGAGGGACTGCTCGGCGCGGCGCGGCGCACCCCGGAGGGTGTCTTCTGGCCGGTGCCGGAGGACTTCGCCTCGGCGCTCGCCGGCGCCTGGCACTACGGCTTCGCGCACGGCGTGGCCGGGGTCGGCACGTTCCTCCTGCTCGCGGCGGAGGCCACCGGGGACGTACGGTTCCTCGACGCGGCCACCGAGGCCGGGGCCACCCTCGCGGCCGCCGCCCGCAGCGGACCGGCGGGCGCGCTCTGGCCCGTCGACCGGGCCCGCCACCTCTCGGACTCCCCGGAGCTCGCCCGGCACTGGTGCAGTGGTTCCTCCGGCGTCGGCACCTTCCTGGTCCGGCTCTGGGCGGCGACCGGCGCGTCCGACAAGCGCGTGCGCGACCTGGTGGACGGCGCGGCCCGCGCCGTACGGGCGGGCAGGGTGACGGACTCGCCGGCCACCTGCCACGGCCTCGCGGGCAACGCCGAGTTCCTCCTCGACGCCGCCGACCGGACGGGCGACGGGAGTCACCGCGCCGCCGCCGAGCTCCTCGTCGAGCACCTGGCCGCGCAGGCCGTGCTGCGCGACGGGCGCCTCCTGGTGCCCGACGAGAACCGCAGGACCGTCCTCGCCGAGTACGCCACCGGCCTCGCCGGGAGCCTCTCCCTGCTGCTGCGCATGCGCTGCGGGGGCCCGCGGGCCTGGCTGCCCGAGGACGGGCCGGCCCACCCCTGAGTGTCCGGCGGCCCGAGGCCGCCGGCGTTCCACCGAAGTATCCGCATCCATCGAAGGAGACCGTCATGACCGAGTTCGACATCGACGCCCTGCAGGTCCTGCCCGAGGAGGTCCGCACCGAGGACGCCCGCGGCGAGGAGCACGCCGCCGGGCTGATCACGGCCTGCCGCTGGCTCACGAGCGGCTGCTGACCCACTCCGCCCGGGCGAGGGGGCCGGCGTCCCGGCCGGCCCCCTCCCTCGGAGGCACGCCCGTGGAGAGGCACGCCCGTAGACTCGAAGGACGGGCGTGCCGCGCCCCGCGCTCACGGCTGGAGGCGGCGATGACCAGGCTGACGGGCAGGGCCCTGCGGGTGACGGTCTTCGTGGGGGAGACCGATCTGTGGCACCACAAGCCGCTGTACACCCAGATCGTCGGCCGGGCCCGCGAGGCCGGTCTCGCGGGCGCGAGCGTGTTCCGCGGCATCGAGGGCTTCGGAGCGTCCTCGCTGATCCACACCCAGCGGCTGCTCTCGCTGAGCGAGGACCTCCCCGTGGCCGTGGTCATCGTCGACACCGAGGAGAAGATCCGCGCCTTCCTGTCGGAGCTCGACGAGCTGGTCGAGGAGGGCCTGGTGATCCTCGACGACTGCGAGGTCATCCGCTACGTGGGCCGCGAGAAACCCGCCTGAGCCCGTCTCACACCGGTGCCGGGCCTACGATGACCCGATGCGCGAGGCTGACGCGGAGCCGTACTGGAACACCAACGTGGCCCGCCACGCGGGCATCCTGCGTGCCGTTCCCGCGGGGTGCGGCGAGGCCCTCGACGTCGGCTGCGGCGACGGGCTGCTCGCACGGAGACTCACCGGGCGGGCGCGGCACGTCACCGGGATCGACCTGTCCCCGGACATGATCTCCCGCGCCCGAGCATCGGCAACCGACCACCCGGAACTCTCCTTCGTGGAAGGCGACTTCCTCACCGTCGAACTGCCCGCCGAGGGCTACGACTTCATCTGCTCGGTGACCACCGTCCATCACCTGGACTTCGGAGAGGCCCTCATCCGCATGAGTGAACTGCTGCGGCCCGGAGGTACGTTGGTGGTGGTCGGACTCGCCCTCGACGCGGGCGTCGCCGACTGGACGTTCCGGCTGGCCGCCGAGCCGGCCGTCCGCATCACCAAGTCGCTGCGCGGCGCACGCGCCCCGCAGGGCATGCCGGTCGCCGAGCCGCGGATGACCTACGGGCAGGTACGCGCCGAGGCGCGAGGGCTGCTGCCCGGTGTCCGCTACCGTCGGCACGTGCTCCGCCGGTACTCCCTGACCTGGGAGAAGCCGCTCACGGCATGATCGCCGCAAGGCCCTTGCGGAGGTCCTCAGGGTTCATGACCGGCGAGTAGTCGATCTTGGCGCCGATCTCCATGAAGAACGGCTCCGAGATCTTCGGCATCAGCGAGGGGTCGGCGAGGTCGAAGAAGATATACGCGGTCCGACACCCGTTGGTGGCGGTGAAGTACGCCGCCTCGGGCTTGAGTTCCTCCAGTGCGCTCTCGACGAGCTTCTGCAGCCTGCCCTGCTTGATGGCCTCGTTGGAGGCCTGGGTGTCCATCTGAACCTTCAGCAGCATGCGCATGACGCGGCCTTTCCCGACCGGGCGGGCGCTCCCCTCGGGGCGCCCGGGACCCGGACGCGCTCAGTTACAGCGTCCTCCTCACCCGGCGGCGGGGCCACTCGGGGCCGGCGCCGTCGGGAGGCTGCGGACCGGCCGTCCGTCGCGCCGCTCCGGACCGGCTCAGCGCTCCCGGGCGAGGAACGCGGGGCGCAGGGACGTGTCCACCGGGTCGTAGTACCGGTGGAAGACGGGTGTCGCGGAGCCGGACACGGGCGGCACGATCCAGCTCCAGTCGGCGGGCGTGGGCCTGCCGTGCCGGCTCTCCTGCGCGATGTGCCGCAGGAAGCGCTCGGATTCGGTGTGATGGTCCGCCATCGTCACCCCGGCCTCCTGGAAGGAGTGCAGCACCGCCACGTTCAGCTCGACGAGCGCCCGGTCCCGCCACAGCGTCCGCTCCGAGGAGCGGTCAAGCCCCAGGTGGTCGGCGACCACCGGGAGGAGGTCGTAGCGCTCGGCGTCGGCGAGGTTGCGGGCGCCTATCTCCGTCCCCATGTACCAGCCGTTGAACGGCGCCGCCGGATAGCGCACCCCGCCGATCTCCAGCGTCATGTCGCTGATCGCCGGCACCGCGTACCAGCGCAGCCCGAGCTCCGCGAACCACCCGTGGTCCGGATGCCGGAGCGGTACCTCCAGCACGGAGCCGTCCGGCAGTTCGTACCACTCCGGCCGCGCGCCCGGACGTTCCTCGATCATCAACGGGAGTACCTGGAAGGCCTCTTCGGACCGCTTCCACCCCAGATCGCGGGCGCGGGCGGTGGGCGCGGCGGCGCGCGGGTCGCCGAGCCGGCGGCCCTCGGCGGTGCGGTGTCCCGCGTACCGCACCAGCTGGTCGTTGACGATCCGGGGCCCGGGACGGCCCGGCCGGTCCGGGGCGAACACCGAGATCACCGGGCGGATCCGGCCGCCGTTCCCCGCGATCCGCAGATGCTCGAAGCAGTCGGCGGCGATGCCGTCGGCCGTGGAGACGTGCCGGAGATCGCGCACCACGAGGCTCCGCCAGTAGAGCCTGCCGATGCAGCGGGCCGAGTTGCGCCACGCGACCCGGGCGCCGAAGGAGAGTTCGGCGGGGGTGTGTTCGTACGTGCCGCCGCGGTCGATCTCGGCGAGCACCTCGCGGACCCTGCGCTCCACGTCCCCGGCGTCGGGCTGCTCGTGATGGAACTGCCGGACGAAGCTCTCCGCCTCCCGACGGTCCGTCACCTGCGGTACGGATGGGTATGGTCGGCCCGGCCACTCGCCGGACGAGGGGGCGGACGTGAACGGACAAGCACTGACAGCGGCGGCCTTGCGGCGGCGACCCAGACTGAAGACCAAGGTGTTCCCTCCCGCCCTCATGACTACCGCATGCAACCGCACGGTTGTGGAGAGTAGGGGGAGTTCCGGATGGGAAGGGTGCCGGGCTGGTAGGGTGCCCGGCCCCGTACCCGTCAGCGGCTCAGAGCCCCGCGACCTTCGACGTCGCCGACACCTCGTACACCAGCGTGACCGTACGCCGTCCGCCCGGCGGCAGCGTGATGTTCCAGCGGACGATGCCCTCGTCGTCCACGGCGTCCGGCGCCGGCGAGCAGGCCTCCCCGCGCAGGCGCACCTCCACCGCCGAGACCTCGGAGACGGGGATCCGCTCCCGGAGGACGACCAGCCGGTCGTCCGCCTCCCCGGGCGCCGAGAACCGGGACAGGTGCAGCCGGACCGTGCGGGTGACCACGGTCCGCTGCGTGAGGCCGGTCGTGTCGCGGGACTCCTCCGCGTACCGCACCACCCGGTGGTCGTCACGGCTGCCGAACGCGAGCTCGACGGCCGCGCCGGGCGCCGTGAAGTCCAGCGTGCCGCGGCCGGTGAAGCCGCTGCCCCTGACCAGGTCCACGGGACCGGCGAGCAGCGCGTGCCCGGACAGGTTGTCGAACCTCACCAACTGCGTGACCAGCGGGGAGAGTTCCGGTGAGCAGGCGTACTCGCCGCGCGCGGCCGTCGTGAAGGCGGAGAGCGGCACCCGGTGGGCGCGGCCGTCGCTCGGCACGGAGACGGGCGCGGGCGAGTGCAGGACCCGCGTCTCGCCGCCGTCGTCCACACCCGGCAGGCCGAGCACCGGGGCCGGTCCGAGCGTCGCGATCTCCTCCTCGCGCAGTTCGACGTCGATCGTGCGGCGTTCCGCGGCGGTGCGGTCCTTGAGCGTCAGCCGGTCCTCGGTCAGCCGCGGCGGATCGGTGGCGAGTGCCGAGCGGGCGGTCGACAGCGTCAGCCGTACGTCCGACCAGTCCTCGCCGGTGCGCTGCCAGACGACGGCGTCGGTCTCCAGGGTCAGGGAGTCCCCGTCGAGCACGGCTCGGTACGCGGGCCGCCACAGGGCGCACGGCGTGAGGTGGCTCAGTCGCAGCCGTACGGGCCCGGCGACGGCGGAGTCCACCGTCAGCTCGACATGGGCGACGAGCTCGGCGGGCTCCTCCTCGGCGAGCTCCATGGCCCGCCGGGTCTCGCCGAGTTCCGCGGTGAGGACCGCCAACCGGCCCTCACTGGTGCGGAGTTCCTCGCCGTACGTGTCGCGCTCGGCGTCCACGCGGTCGAGTTCGCGGCCCCAGCGGGGCCCTTCGGACTCTCCGTGACCGGCGCCCTCGCCGATCTCCCGCAGCAGGTCGGCGGCGAGCCGGCCGAGGAGGTCGAGGCGCGCCCGCAGCCGGTCGCGGCGCTGCTCGACGGCTCGGCGCTCCTCTTCGAGGGCGTGCGCGCGGTGGCGGAGCGCGGAGTCGCCCTCGACGGGCGGCACCGGCCCGCGCGGCGTCCAGTCGCGGACGATCCGCACGTCGAGGACGGTGGCGGGGTGGTCCGAGGCCAGCTCGGCGTGGAGGGTGCGGTCGACGGCGAGCGCGCTGACCGGCCCGAGGCGCAGGCGCTGGACGCCCGCCGCCAGGTCGAGCACGGCCGTGCGCTCGACGTGGGCGCGGTCCTCCAGACAGGTGACGGCGGTGACGGGCAGGGCGATCGGCTTGGGTTCCGTGGACATGGGGTTGTCAGCTCCTGCGGTTGCCGTCGACCAGGGCCTTGCCGGCCGGGATGCGGATCTCGTAGCCGCCGTCGAGCGCGGCGGTGCCGCCCGCGGGCAGCTCCACCCGCCAGACGCGGGTGCCGGGGGCGTGCCGCTCCGGCGCGGCGTCCTCCGGTGCCGTCCAGTCGGCGCGCTCCTCGATGCGGACGTCCGGCTCGGAGGAGACCGGCACCCGCTCGTGGACCTCGACGGTGACGGGCCCCGCGAGGCGGTTGGCGAGCTCGACGTGCACGCGGTGGTCGAGCACGGTGACGTGGTTGCGCAGGCCCGCGGTCGACTCCTTCAGATGGGTGCGGCGGGTCACGCGGACGCCCTCGGCGGGTCCGAGACCGAGCCGGCGGACGCCGCCGGGCGCGAGCGTGGGCAGGGCGGCGGTCAGCAGGTGCTCGTCGTCGACGGTGACCTCGACCGGGCCGGCCAGCAGCGCCTCACGGGTGGTGTTGGAGACCAGGAGGGTCGCGTACACGGTCTGGTCCACGGACGGCACACAGAGGTGCTCGGTGTGCAGGACGACCGGGATCTCGCCGACGGTGACGGTGTGCCAGGTGCCGTCCGAGGGGATGTCGGCGCGGGCGGCCGCGTCGAAACGGTGGTCGAACGAGCCCGCCGACGTGCGGGGGCGCACCGCGTGCGGGGGCAGCGGGAGACCGGCCACCGCCTCGGCGCGGCGCCGGTACTCGTCGGCCACCGCGTCGGAGGAGGCGCCCGGGAACAGCCGGCCACGGCGGGCGCCCGGCTCCTCGGGGCCGGACAGCACGAGGGCGGCGTAGTCGAGTTCGGCGCCGCTCGGCTGCGGCGGACCCGCCGGCGGTGGCGGCGGCGCAGGAGCCGCCGCCCCGGGAGCCGCCGCGCCCGGAGCCGCGGGGCCCTGGGATGGGCGGGATCCGAAGCCGCCCCGGCCACCGGTGCGCGGCCGGCCGCCCGGCCGTGGCGCCGCCGCCCTCGCCTCCGGCGCCCCGCTCCCCGGGAACTCCGGAGCGGAGCCGTACGCGCCACCGGGCTGCGGCGGCCCGGTGAACGCCGGAGGCGCGAGCGGTGCCGGTGCCGGCACGGGCGCGGCCACAGGTGCGGGCGCCGCCACGGGAAGGGACGCGGAACCGGCGACGGCGCCCGCCACCGCCGAGCCGCCCCGCAGCGGCGCGGGGCCGGCCGCCTCGTACCCGTTGAACAGATCGGCGAGCCCCGCCGGGGGTTCACGCCAGCCGGACGGCGCGGGCGCGGCCTGACGCCGTCCGATCCGGAGCGAGCGGAGCGCCGGGAGATCGGTGCGCCGCCGCAGGTCGGCGGTGGCCAGGGCGAGGCGCACCCCGGTCCAGTCCTCGCCGGTGCGCTGGGCGACCGAGGCGCGCAGCACCAGCTGCCCGCTGCCGTCGCCCTGACGGTGGGTGAGGCGGTACGTCGGCACCCAGACGGCACCCGGCACGCCGTACTCCAGCTCCAGTTCCACCTCCTCCGGCCCACCGCCGCCGTCGAGGGTCAGTACGGCGCAGACCGAGGTCGCGACATGAGCCGACGGCGCGTCGGTGGAGGCGCGGTGGAGCCTGTCGTGGGCGAGGTCGAGCTCGTGCCCGGCGAGCCGTACCGCCTCGTCCAGCTCGGCGAGCCGGGCGTGCAGCCCCGTCAGCCGCTCGTCGACGAATGCGGCGAGCTCCAGCCAGGCGTCGACCGGCGTGCGGCGGTGCGGGTCCTCGCGCTTGCGGCCGGGCGGGATCGGGCGCAGGCCGCCGACCTCCCCGATGAGCTCCTGGTGCCGGTCGCGACGCGCCGTGGCCGCCGCGAGCGCCTCGCCCAGCCGGTCGACCTCGCGCCGCAGTTCGTCGGGAGCGCCGTCCTCGTACGGCTCCGCCTCGACCTCCACACGCGCCTCGGTGACCCGCGCGCCGGAGGCGCCCAGGACCCGGGCCCGCAGCGAACCGGGGTCGAGCGCGCGCGGCAGCCCCGTCACCCGTACCCGGCCGTCCGGTGGCACGACGCCCCGGGCCAGGCGCCGGCAGAGCGCGCCCTGCGCGTACACCACGACCGAGTCGAGGCTCGACCCCCACCTGCGCGCCGTACCGACCGTCATGCGCCCCCCACTTCGCCGCGTCCGTGCCGGAGGGAAGCCTACGCCGGACCGGTCCGCGCGGTCGCGGAGCTCCGGCGGCGGCGGGGGCCGGGACCTTGTCCCGGGAGCGCCGACGGTTGCAAGATCCTCTTTGTGAGGGATTCGGGTGGGAGCGGAGAAGGAAAGGTCGGGTCGCCGTGGGGGAGATGACCAAGGGAAGCAACGGATTCGTTCCGTCGGTGCCGTTGAGGATCGCGGTACGCGGTGGCGTGGACGCCATGGCGCTGTTGCTCGGCGAGACCGGAAAGGTCAGGGGCGACGCGGACGTCGTCTTCCACGGAGCCCCGGTGCATCCTTCCGGAGCGGTCCGCCTGACGGAGGCGACGCCGGGGCCGACGCGGCCCGGTACGGCGTGGCTGGAGGTCGGCCTCGCCGCGGTGGAGGAGCAGATCACCCGCGTCCTCGTGGTCGGTTCCACGGAGCACGGCGCGATGCGGGACGCCGCCGGGCTGTCGGTGGAGGCCTTCGCGCCCGACGGCACCTCGGTGGTGCGGTACGACGTCACGGACGCCGCCGGGGAGACGGCGATGGTGCTGGCCGAGCTCTACCGGCGGGCGGGCGGATGGAAGTTCCGCGCCGTGGGCCAGGGATGGGTGAGCGGGCTCGCGGGCCTGGCCACGGACCACGGCGTGGACGTGGCCGACGAGGGAGCGCACGGAGCGCCGCCCGGCGGAAACACGCCGGCGCAGACCGTGACGCCTCCGGCGCCCACGCCAGGATTCGCGCCTCCGCCTGCGCCCGGCTTCACGCCGCCGCCCGGGGCGGTTCCGCCCGTGACCCGGGTTCCGCCCGTGACTCCCGTTCCTCCCGGCGCCGCCGACTGGTGGACGTACGGGCCCGTCTTCGCGCCGTACACCGAGACGGGCCGGGACAACGACGTGATCACCGTGGCCGGGCTTCCGCCGGGGCCGGTCGTCGTGCAGCTCGACGTCCGGGGCGACGGATACACGGGCCTCTGGGTGCTCAACCGGCGCAACAAGGAGGAGGACAACCTCGTCAACAGCACGGAGGAGGACTTCCAGGGCCGTCTGCTCGCCACGGTCCCGGCGCACGGGACCCTGCGTCTGAAGCTGCAGGCCGAGGGGCCCTGGCAGGTCCAGGTGTCGCCGCTGGCGGCGGCCCGTCGCCTGACGGAGGAGGAGGCGGAGTTCCGCGGCCCCGACGTGCTGCTGCACACGGGAGGCGTGGCGGACCTGGCCATCCACTACCGCGGCGACGACAACCTCATCGTCCACGTCTACGAGCTCGCGGGGCACGACGACCACACGAGCCTGCCCCAGTACGACAACGCGGTGAACGAGATCGGCAAGCGACGCGAGACCGTTCCGCTTCCCGAGGGGCCGCTCCTCGTCCACTTCGAGATGGCGGACGGCCCGTGGCGGGCGCGGCTGAAGCGCCTGCAGCCGCCGACCCGGCCCCTGCCCCCGGCCCCGCCGGGCGCGGCGGCACCCGTCCCGTTCGCCGCCCCCGGCGAACCGGCCTGGCCGGACAAGCAGGACGGTCAGGCCGGACGGAAGAACTGGTTCTCACGCGGCCGGGGGTGACGCCGGGCCACCGGCGGCGGCCGGGCCCACCTCACGGTGGGCCCGGCCGCGCACCCCGTCACCGCTCGGCCGCGCTCGCCATGGTCAGAGCCGCCCCGACCTCGCCCGCGAGAGCGACCGGGTCACCGGTCGGCGAGGTCGGATAGGCCTGGTGGCCGTGCGCCCAGGCGTCCTCCCTCGCGAACCAGTCGAGGGCGGCCGGGGCCGTGCCCTGGACGAGCGCCGTGTCGAGGCTCGCGAAGTACGCGGCCCAGCGCGGCGCGTACACGTCCCGGACGAGACCGGCCCACTCGCGGTTGGCGTAGTCGTGCAGACCGGCGGAATCACTCGGCCCGCGGTCGGCCCAGGTCGTGAGGATCGAGCGGGCGTCGTACTCGAGCCGGTCCCGCTCCTCCGCGTCGGCCGCCCAGGAGCGGGCGGCGGCGAGCCACGGACCGAGGAGGAAGCGCCGGTCGGAGGCGACGAGCCGGCCGAGCAGCTCCTCGGAGGCGTTCCACTCGCGCACCAGCGCCCGGAAGCGCTCCGGATCCCCGGCCTCGTACGCGGCCTTGATGCGCGGCAGCAGGACGCGGCCGCGGTTGGTGAGCGCCTGGCGCGCCACGTCCACCACGTCGTAGCGGTACGCGTCCGAGGTCCGCAGCGCCGGAGCCACCTGGAGCAGCTCCGCCAGGGCGCGCTCCACCGTGCCGGCCTCGTACCGCATGGCGGTCGGGCTCCAGCGGGCCGCCTTCGTCGCGGTCAGGCTCGGCCGCGCGGTGAAGAGGCTGTCCTGCGGCTCGCTCCACGTACCGGAGGCGCCGCTGTACGGGCCGAGGCGCAGCTGCTCCCACGCGGCGGCCGCGTGCGCGTCGGCGCCGCCGTAGCGCCGGGCCGCGTACGCGGCGAACCAGGCGCGCTGGTCGACCGGGCCCGGCTCCCAGGCGAGTTCGGTGAACAGGTCGAACGCGGCCGGGTTCCCGCCGGTGCCCTCGGGGAGGTAGGCGATGCCGCGCAGCGCGCTGTCCGACCGGGTCAGCCAGGCCCGGAAGCGCTCCGTCCACACGCCGGTGTTGGCGCCCAGGCTGGTGTGGCCGCCGAAGTTGGCGATCGCGCCGAACGCGTACGGCGTGCCGCCCCACTGCTTCTCGCGGTCGAGCCCCTCGTACCGGTCGGAGAGGCCGTCGACGATCAGCACCCTGCCGCGGTCCACTCCGCTGAGGAGAGCCGTGGACGGGTTGTTCTGCCAGCCGAGCATCACCCAGGTGGCGCCGGGACGGGCGGTGTCCAGGGCACGCTGCACGGCCTCCGCCGCCTGCGTGACGTCGACCGGCCCGGGGGTGCCGCCCTCGTGGAGCAGGTCCATCTTGAACATGTCGCTGTCACCGAACCGGCGCTGCTGCGCCCGGTAGTAGGCGGCGGCCAGCTCCGCGAAGACGGGTCCGGTCGGGTCCAGCCAGTCCGGCCGGGCGAACCCGACCCACTTGCCCTGTGGCACGGTGCGCGCGCCGGGGTTCCGGGTGGCGAAGCCCGGTGGCACCGTGCCGAAGAAGCCCGGCAGGACGGGCGTCATCCCCAGCGAGCGCAGGTGCGCCGCGATCCGGCTGCCCAGGGCGGCCCGGGCCTCGATCAGCTGCTCGGACACCGGGCCGCCGTAACCTGACATGTTCTGCAGCAGCCACCAGGCCTGGTGCGCCGGTCCCGGGATCCAGGCGCGCAGCTCCGCCGGGTCGTAGCCGAAGCCCTGGAGGGCCCGGTAGTACGGGTACTCGGCGCCGGTCGGCACGAAGACCTCGTTCACCCCGTGCAGCGCCATCAGGTCGATGTCGCGCTGGTACGAGGCGAAGTCGCGGTACGCGCCGGAGTAGCCCTCGTCGGTGTCGTTGAGCGCGTAGCGGTGCGGCACCGCCGCCGACCGGGTGACCGTTCCGGACACCGCGGGGAGCGTGGCCGGCAGCCGGCCGAGACTGTCGCCCGGCCAGCCGATGTCGACCCCCGCGACCCGCTCCAGATACCAGCCCACCCCGGTGAGCAGCGTGGCCGGCGAGGTACCCCTCACCTGGATCGCGCCCGCCCTGCCCGAGACCGAGAAGTAGTCCCCGGAAGCCGGTTCCTCGACCGGGACCAGGGTGAACTGCTCCGCCCGGGAGGGCAGCAGGCGCTCCAGACCCGCCCGGGCCGGACCCGGGTCGAAGGGGAGCGCGGCGGCGGCGGCGGTGGTGCCCGGCGGCCCGGGCACGCCGGGCGCGGCGGCGGTCACGACGGCGAGCACCGTGACGGCGAAGGTGGTGCGGCAACGACGGATCAGGCGGCTGCCCATCAGACTCCCTGCTCGAACGGGACGACGGCTCGGGCGACCACTCTCCGACGGCCCGCGCCCCCGGCCACGCAAGCCGAGCCGGGGGAACGGCGGGGCTCATCCGTGCGGGTGTGCGTGTTCGAGCCGGGGGTGCGAGCGGAGGGGCACGCCGGAGCCGGACAGGCGGTGTACCTGAAGGCCCGTCCGGCCTGGCAGACTGCGGGCCTCACGTCGTCCCGTCCACGCGACTCCTGGAGGCCCCATGGCGCAGCGGCCCGGTCACACGGCCCGCACCGCCCGCACGCGCGCGTACGTCCCCCGGCCACCGCGCCGGCGCGCGGGCGGGAAGGCCGCGCGATGAACCTGTGCCCCGCCCGTCGGGCCGATCCGACCGCGCTCGTCGTCCGCAACGCGCCCGCCGAGCCCACCGCCGCCGTGCTGCTGCTCCATGGCGGCCGCGCCGAAGGCCCCGAGCCGCCGCCCGCGCTCAACCTGCCGGCGCTCCGCATGCGCCCCTTCGCCGGGGCCGTGACCCGGGCCGTGCGCGGCAGGGGAGTGCTGGTCGCCGAGGTGCGCTACCGCCACCGCGGCTGGAACGGCGACCGCGCCGACGCCGCCCGCGACGCCGAGGCCGCCCTCGCGCGGCTCCGGGAGCAGGCCGGGCCCGTGCCCGTCGTGCTCGTCGGCCACTCCATGGGCGGCCGGGCCGCCCTCCGCGCGGCGGGGGACCCTGCCGTACGCGGGGTCGTCGCCCTGGCGCCGTGGTGCCCCGCCGACGAGCCCGTCGAGCACCTCGGCGGCCGTCGCCTCTACCTGCTCCACGACGAGACCGACCGGGTCACCTCGGCCCGCCAGTCCTGGGAGTTCGTCCGCCGGGCCAAGGCGGCGGGCGCCGACGCGGCGGGGATCCCGATGCCCACCGGCGGCCACTCCATGCTCCGGGGCGCGGACCTCTGGCACCGCCGCGCGGCCGAACTCACGGCGTCGCTCCTTTCACACGGCTGAGGCGGGCGGGGGGAGCCGGGACCAGCGGCTGGCGAGATGCTCCGTGCTGGGGCCCGGATGAGCCGGGACCAGCGGCTCGTGCGCCGCGCCGCATAGGCGCCTCGGGCCGGCGGAGACGGAACGGGGCGGCCCGCTCCCGGAGGTGCGCGGACCGCCCCGCTCGTCAGCCCAGGTCGAGCACGGCCGCGAGGGCCCCCCGCAGGGCCGACTCCGGGTCCTCCGACGACCCTTCGGACCGCCAGGCGACGAAGCCGTCCGGGCGGACGAGGACCGCACCGTCCACGGTGACGCCGTGGGCCGCGGCCCAGTCCTCGCCGTCCACGGTCGAGAGCTCCGCGTCCGGTCCTGCGCCGATGCGGTACGAGGCGAGGGGCACCGCGAGGCGCTCGGCGACGTGCGCCGCCGCCGTGTGCCAGCCGCCGAGGGCCCCCGCCGAGCTCAGCAGCACGGGAGTCCGCTCGTACAGGTCGAGGGTGGAGATCCGCTCACCCGGCCGGTCGAGCCAGAGGTGCGGCGCGCGGCTGCCGGGCTCGCCCGTCAGCCGCAGCCCGTCCGGGACGACCGGCACCGCCGGGTCCGCGCCCAGGACCGCGCCGCGCGGATAGCGGTACCCGAGCGCGACGTTGAGGATGCCGCCCCGCTTCCCGCCGGGGCCGCCCGCCCCCGGCTCCGGGGAGTAGCCGGGGTGGCTGTGCTCGACCGAACGCGAGGAGGCCCGGGCGCTCGTCGCCTCCGCGACCGGCCGGCGCTCCGCGTCGTACGAGTCGAGCAGCCCGGGACCGGCCCAGCCGTCGAGGACCGCGGAGAGCTTCCAGGCGAGGTTGTGGGCGTCCTGGATGCCGGTGTTGGAGCCGAAGGCGCCCGTGGGCGGCATCTCGTGGGCCGAGTCGCCGGCGAGGAACACCCGCCCGTCCGCGTACCGTTCGGCGATCCGCTCGGCCGCGTGCCACGGCGCCCGGCCCGTGACCTCCACGTGCAGGTCCGGCACGCCCACGGCACGCCGGATGTGCTCCCTGCACCGCTCGTCGGTGAACTCCTCCAGGGTTTCCCCGTGTTCGGGGTGCCAGGGGGCGTGGAACACCCACCGCTCGCCGTTGTCCACCGGCAGGAGCGCCCCGTCCCCCTCCGGGGACGTGAGGTAGCAGACGATGAAGCGCCGGTCGCCGACGACGGCCGCCAGGTCACGCGACTCGAACGTGACGCTCACGTTGTGGAACAGGTCGCCCGGCCCGGTCTGCCCGATGCCGAGCTGCTCGCGGATCGGGCTGCGCGGGCCGTCCGCCGCGACGAGGTACTCCGCCCGGATGGTGGTGTGCTCGCCGGTCTCCCGGCTCTTGACCCGCGCGGTCACGCCTTCGTCGTCCTGCTCGAACGACATCAGCTCCGTCGAGTACCGCAGGTCGCCGCCCAGCTCCCGCGCGGCGTCGAGGAGCACGGGTTCGAGGTCGTTCTGGCTGCACAGGCACCATTCGGCGGGGCTGAACCGGGCCAGGCCGCCGCCCGGGTCGATGCTCCGGAACAGCCATTCGCCGGCATCGCCCACCAGGGTCGGCGTCTGCAGGATCCCGTTGTTCGACGACAGGACCTTCGCGGCCTCGTGGATGCGCTGCCGGACGCCGGCGCCCCGGAACACCTCCATCGTGCGCACGTTGTTCCCGCGTCCCCGCGGGTGGACCGAGGTGCCGGCATGGCGCTCGACGAGCGTGTGGGGCACGCCGAGACGCCCCAGGAAGAGCGAGGTGGACAGGCCCACCAGGGAGCCGCCCACGATCAGGACGGGCGTGCGGTGTCCGATCTCACCGGTCGCTTCGCTTCGGTTCATCGATGGCCTCCAGCGTCACCGGTGACGCGGGTCGGGGATGGGATGCAGATGCCTGCCCGGCCGAGCCCGGGACCGTGCGCGAGGGCCACCCGAATGACGCGCGGTTCACTCATCCGCCCCGTGGGGCTCGCGTCGACGTGTGGCCCGCGTGAAGGTTCGGTACATGACGACCCCGGCCATCCGAGCCAGGCGGTCCCTCCCCGCACTCGCATACGAGAAGAGGTGCGCCGTATGACCAGCACGGCACGCATATCGCAGTCGGTGTTCGACGGGTCCAGGCTGCGGGTGATCCTGCTGCTCGACCTGTACGACGGAGCCCAGCAGCAGTTCCTCGAAGCGTACGAGGTGATGCGCAAGCAGGTGGCCGGCGTCCCCGGCCACATCAGCGACCAGCTGTGCCAGTCCATCGAGAACCCCTCGCAGTGGCTGATCACCAGCGAATGGGAGAGCGCCCCGCCCTTCCTCGCCTGGGTGAACAGCGAGGAGCACGTCGAGATGGTCAAGCCGATGCACAGCTGCGTCCGGGACACCCGGTCCATGCGCTACAGCATCCTCCGGGAGACCGGCGCACGGCGGCCGCTCACCCCGGAGACCGCCACGGCCGAGCAGGTCGCGGCCCGTGTCGGCGACGGAGTGACCCGCCACGCGCTCACCTTCACCGTCAAGCCGGGCTCCGAGTCCAAGGTCGCGGAGCTCCTCGCCGGCTACGAGTCGCCCGAGGCCCAGGTCGACGAGAACACACGGCTGCGCCGCACCTCGCTGTTCATGCACGGCAACCGCGTCGTGCGGGCGGTCGAGGTGGAGGGCGACCTCCTGTCCGCCCTGCGGCACGTCGCCCGGCAGCCCGGCGTACGGGCCGTCGAGGAGGCCATCAACCCCTACCTGGAGCAGGACCGGGACCTCACCGACCCCGAGTCGGCCCGCGTCTTCTTCACACGTGCGGCCCTCCCGGCCGTGCACCACGTGGTCTCCGCCCGGCCCGAGCCGGCCGACCTGCGGCGCCACGCCCTGTACTACCCGGCCAAGGAGGGCCGCGGCACCGACCTGGCCCGGCTGCTCGCCCAGCAGGACGCGGAGGCGGCGGTCGACCCCGGCAGCCCGATCTACGGCAGCACCGTCTTCCAGCGCGACGACGTCGTCGTGCGGCTCGTGGACGCCGAGGGCGACCTCGACCTCCATCCCGTCGCCGCCCTCGGCGTCAAGGGCGAGCGGAAGGCCAAGGTCCTGGAGCGCCTCCTCGACGGCGCCGCCATCGGCATCGAGGGGTCCCTGGACAGCGAGCGCAACCTCAACCGGCTCCTGTCGCACGCCGACATGCTGCCCGTCACCGACCGCCGCGCGGCCGACTCCTGAGAGGACGGACCCGGGGCACCGGCCCCCTCCCAGGGGCCGCGCCCCCCGACCGTGCGTCACATCTCATCGCCACACCCGGAGGTATCAACCATGCTCCAGCAGCGTCCGCGCATCGTGAACCTGAGCGACACGGAACCCAACCGCAGACGCGGTGGGGACCTGCGGGCCATGCTCACGCCCGCCACGGTCGGCTCCACCAGCGGCTTCATGGGGCTGGCCCTCATCGAGCCGGGCGACCGCATCGGCGAGCACTACCACCCGTACTCCGAGGAGTTCGTGTACGTCGTCCAGGGCCTGCTCGAAGTGGACCTGGACGGTGAGACGCACACGCTCCGCCCGGAGCAGGGGCTGCTCATCCCGATCGACGTCCGGCACCGGTTCCGGAACGTCGGCGACATCGAGGCCCGCATGGTCTTCCACCTGGGCCCCCTCGCCCCGCACCCGAGCCTCGGCCACGTCGACACCGAGGCGAGCGAGCCGGAGGGGGCGCGCGAGCGGGAGGGGGCCCTCGAGTGACCCGGCGCGTGGCGGTCACCGGCATCGGCGTGGTCGCCCCCGGCGGCGCCGGAACGGCGGCGTTCTGGGACCTCCTCACCCAGGGGCGTACGGCGACCCGCGGCATCACCCTGTTCGACCCGGCGGGCCTGCGCTCCCGCATCGCCGCCGAGTGCGACTTCGACCCGTACGCCCACGGCCTGTCGGCGGAGCTGAGCCGGCACACGGACCGGTACGTGCAGTTCGCCGTCGTCGCCGCGGGAGAGGCCGTGCGCGACTCCGGGCTCGACACCGCCGCCGAGGACCCCTGGCGCGTCGGCGTCAGCCTCGGCAGCGCCGTCGGCGGCACCACCCGTCTGGAGCACGACTACGTCCTGGTCAGCGAGCGCGGCCGGCGCTGGGACGTGGACCACCGCGCCGCCGATCCGAAGCTGCACCTGGCGTTCGCGCCCAGCACGCTCGCCTCGGTGGTCGCCGAGGAGTACGGCGCCCAGGGCCCGGTGCAGACGGTCTCCACCGGCTGCACCTCCGGCCTCGACGCCGTCGGCTACGCCTTCCACACCATCGAGGAGGGCCGGGCGGACGTGGTCATAGCCGGGGCGTCGGACTCGCCGATCTCCCCGATCACCATGGCCTGCTTCGACGCCATCAAAGCCACGTCGCCCGACAACGACGACCCCGAGCACGCCTCCAAGCCCTTCGACAACCGCCGCAACGGCTTCGTCATGGGCGAGGGCGCCGCGGTCCTCGTCCTGGAGGAGTACGAGCACGCCAGGGCCCGCGGCGCGCACATCTACTGCGAGATCAGCGGCTACGCCACCTACGGCAACGCCTACCACATGACCGGTCTGACCGGCGAAGGCCTTGAGATGGCCCGGGCGATCGACACCGCGCTCGACCAGGCCAGGCTCGACCCGACGGCGATCGACTACGTCAACGCGCACGGCTCCGGCACCCGCCAGAACGACCGGCACGAGACCGCCGCCGTCAAGCGGTCCCTCGGCGCCCACGCGTACGACACGCCGATGAGCTCCATCAAATCCATGGTGGGCCACTCGCTCGGCGCGATCGGCGCGATAGAGGTCGCCGCCTGCGTGCTCGCCCTGCAGCACCAGGTGGTGCCCCCGACCGCCAACTACGAGATCCCCGACCCCGAGTGCGACCTGGACTACGTGCCGCGCACCGCCCGCCCCCGGAAGCTGAGGAACGTGCTCTCCGTCGGCAGCGGCTTCGGCGGCTTCCAGTCCGCCGTGCTCCTGACCGGGCCGGGCGGGAGGACACGATGAGCACACAGCGGCCACGGCCGGCGGTCGTCACCGGGATCGGTGTGATCGCCCCCAACGGACTGCGCACCGACGCGTACTGGAAGTCCGTCCGGGAAGGCCTCGGCGTTCTCGGACGGATCACCCGCGAGGGCTGCGAGCACCTGCCCCTCAAGGTCGCGGGGCAGGTCGAGGGCTTCGACGCCTCGGCCCTCATCGACGAGCGCTTCCTCGTCCAGACCGACCGGTTCACCCACTACGCCATGGCCGCCGCCGCGCTCGCCCTCGACGACGCCGGCCTCGGCCACGAGGAGGGATCCGAGGAGCCCTTCGACATCGGCGTCGTCACCGCCGCGGGATCGGGCGGCGGCGAGTTCGGCCAGCGCGAGCTGCAGAAGCTGTGGGGACAGGGCTCCAGGTTCGTCGGCCCGTACCAGTCCATCGCCTGGTTCTACGCCGCGAGCACCGGCCAGATCTCCATCCGGCACGGCTTCAAGGGGCCGTGCGGGGTCGTCGCCAGCGACGAGGCCGGCGGCCTCGACGCCGTCGCCCACGCCGCCCGCGCCGTCCGGCGCGGGACCGGCGCGGTCGTCGTCGGCGCCGCCGAGGCGCCCCTCGCGCCGTACTCGATGGTCTGCCAGCTCGGCTACCGCGAGCTCAGCACCGTCGACGACCCGGACCGCGCCTACCGCCCCTTCACGGCCAAGGCCTGCGGCTTCGTCCCCGCCGAGGGCGGCGCCATGCTCGTCGTCGAGGACGAGACCCGGGCCCTCGACCGGGGCGCGACCGTGCGGGCCACGGTCGCCGGCCACGGCGCCACCTTCACCGGCGCCTCCCGCTGGAAGGAGTCCCGGGAGGGACTCGCCCAGGCCATCCGGGTGGCCCTCGACGAGGCCGACTGCGCCCCGGAGGAGATCGACGTCGTCTTCCCCGACGCCCTCGGCGTACCGGAGGCGGACCGCGCCGAGGCCCTGGCGATCGCCGACGTCCTGGGCGCGCACGCCACGCGCGTCCCGGTGACGGCCCCCAAGACCGGCTACGGCCGGGCCTACTGCGGGGCACCCGTACTGGACACCGCGGCCGCCGTGCTCGCCATGGAACACGGCCTGGTGCCCCCCACCCCCCACGTGTACGACATCGACTGCGACCTCGACGTGGTGATGTCCCGCGCTCGGCCCGCCGAGCTGCGCACGGCCCTCGTCCTCAGCAGGGGACTCATGGGATCCAACGCGGCGCTCGTCGTGCGCCGCGGTGGCGGACTCGCCCGGTAGGACCGGGCGGCGAAGGAGAAACGCACATGATCACCACGGAATTCACCTACGGCGACCTGGCCGCCCTGATCAAGCAGTCGGCCGGCGTCACCGTCGCGGCGGAGCAGCTCGCGGAGTCCCCCGAGACCCCCTTCAGCGGCCTCGGCGTCGACTCGCTCGGCCTGCTCGGCATCGTCGGCGAGCTGGAGAACGGGCACGGCGTGACGCTGCCCACCGACGCCGAGCGCTGCAAGACGCCCGCCGAGTTCGTCGCCCTCGTCAACAACGCCCTCGCAGGAGTCTGACGTGTCCGGACACACCGACAACAGCATCACCATCGACGCCCCCCTCGACCTCGTCTGGGACATGACCAACGACATCGAGAACTGGCCGCGGCTCTTCAGCGAGTACGCCTCCGTCGAAGTCCTCGAGCGCGAGGGCGACACGACCACCTTCCGCCTGACCATGCACCCCGACGACAACGGGAAGGTATGGAGCTGGGTGTCGGAGCGCACCATGGACCGGGTGAACCGCCGGGTCCGCGCCCGCCGCGTCGAGACCGGACCGTTCGCGCACATGGACATCGCCTGGGAGTACGAGGAACTGCCCGGCGGCGTCCAGATGCGGTGGGTCCAGGACTTCGCGATGAAGCCCGACGCCCCCGTCGACGACGACTGGATGACCGACAACATCAACCGCAACTCCCGCACCCAGATGGCCCTCATCCGGGACAAGCTCGTGGAGGCCGCGCGCGAAGGCCGTAGCGCGTCGGTCAGGCCCGTCTGACGCACCCCGTCAGGACCGACCAAGGAAGGACACCGATGCACCACGCACTGATCGTCGCTCGTATGGCGCCCGGCTCGGCGCCCGCGATCGCGGACGTGTTCGCCGACTCCGACCGCGGTGAACTGCCGCACCTGGTGGGGGTCGCGCGGCGCAGCCTGTTCCAGTTCGGCGACGTCTACCTGCACCTCATCGAGTCCGAGCAGGACCCGGCGCCGAACGTCGCCAGGCTGGCCGGACACCCCGAGTTCCGCGGCGTCAGCGAGCGTCTGTCGGCGTACGTCAGCGCGTACGACCCGACGACCTGGCGCAGCCCCAAGGACGCCATGGCGCACTGCTTCTACCGCTGGGAGCGGGACGCCGGCTCCTGAGCCGGGAACCACAGGTGAAACCCGAGGCCGCCCGCCCCGCGACAGTCGCGGAGCGGGCGGCCTCGGGTTTCCCGGCGTCCTCGTCAGGCGGGCACGGTGCACTCGAAGGCGTGGAGGTACGCGTTCACCGGACGGATCTCGCCGATGACGAGCCCGGCGTCCGTGAGCCGGTCCACCATGCTCTGCCGGGTGTGCTTCGCGCCGCCCACGTTGAGCAGCAGCAGCAGGTCCATGGCCGTCGTGAACCGCATGGACGGGGTGTCGTCCACGAGGTTCTCGATGACGACGACGCGGGCCCCGGGCTCCGCCGCCTTCCGGACGTTCGCCAGCGTCCTGCGGGTGCTGTCGTCGTCCCACTCCAGGATGTTCTTGATGACGTAGACGTCGGCACGGACCGGGATGTCCTCCCGGCAGTCACCGGGCACGATCCGGACCCGGGGGGCCAGCGAGCCGCCCTCCCGCAGCCGCGGATCGGCGTTGCCGACCACCGCCGGCAGGTCGAGCAGCGTGCCGTGGAGTCCGGGGTGCTTCTCCAGGAGGCTCGCCAGGACGTGGCCCTGGCCGCCGCCGATGTCCACGACGGAGGAGGCCCCGCGCAGATCGAGCAGTTCGGCGACGTCCTCGGCCGACTGGCGGCTCGACGTCGTCATGGCCCGGTTGAACACGTACGCGGACTCGGGCGCCTCCTCGTTGAGGTACGAGAAGAACTCCCGTTCGTACACGTCCTCGAAGACGTTGCGGCCGGAGCGCACCGCCTCGTCGAGCTTGGGCCAGACGTCCCAGGTCCAGGGCTCGGTGCACCACAGCGCGATGTAGCGCAGGCTGTGCGGGTCGTCCTCGCGCAGCAGCCGGGACATCTCCGTGTGCCCGAAGGTGCCGTCGGGCTGCTCGGTGAAGACGCCCTGGCAGGCGAGGGCGCGCAACAGCCTGCGCAGGGTGCGGGGTTCGGTCTTCACCGCGGCCGCGAGGGCCTCCGCGCTCATGGGCGTGTCGGCCAGCGCGTCGGCCACGCCCAGGCGGGCGGCCGCGCGCACGGCGGCGGCGCACGCCGCGCCGAAGACGAGTTCTCGCAGCCGCATGGGCGGCGGGGGAGCGGATTCGACGGTCGTCATCTGTTTCGCCTTGCCTTTGCTGTCGTGCGGTACGGGTGGGCGAGGGAGGTCAGCACATGCCCGCGGGCTGGGAGACGCCGCAGGTGTTGCCGCGGAAGGTGTTGGTCTTGGCGGTGTCGCGGTCGGCGAGGTCGGCGGCGCCGTTGCGCAGCGCCACGTTGTCGCGGATCTCGATCCGTTCGTTGGGGACGCCCACGAAGCTCTTGAAGAGCACGATGCCGCCGGAGAGCGGCGTGTCGCCCACGTTGTCCTCGACCGTGTTGTGCGCGACGAGGGTGTCCTCGGCGCCGGTGAGCACGATGCCCGAGCCCTGGAGGGCGGGCAGGCGCGGGGTCTTGGGGCAGAACTTGTTGTTCTCGCGGATGGTGTTCTGGCGCACGGTCATCGCCCCGGCGCGCGGTGTGGACTCGTCGCCCACGACGAACACGGCGGCGCAGTTGGCGGCCGCCTCGTTGTGGTCGACGGTGAGGTTCCGCAGACGGCGCACGGTGATGCCGATCCGGTTGCCGGACACGCGGTTGCCGCTGACGACCGTGCCCCGGGTGTCGGTGGCTCCTCCCTCCTCGGTGACGGTGTTGGCCAGGAACAGGCCGGCGTCGCCGTTGTTCCGGGCGGTGTTGTGGCGCACCACCGCGCGTACGGACCGCTCCTGGGCGATGCCCCACGTGCCGTTGGACTCGGCGGTGACCCGCTGGACGTCCAGGCCGTCGGTCCACTTGGCCCACAGGCCGTTCTTGGCGAAGCCCCGGAGGGTCAGCGAGCGCACGGTCACGTCCTCGACGGGACGGTCCTGGGTGCCGGTGACACAGATGCCGTTGCCCGCCTGGGCGCACGTACCGGTGCCGGGGGTGGCCGGGGGCACGAGGACGGTCGGGAAGACGCTCGAACCACGGAGCGTCAGGTGCGGGGTGGTGATGTGGACGCTCTCGCGGTACGTGCCGGGGGCGAGGATGATCGTGTCGCCGGGGCGCGCGGCGTCCACGGCCTGCTGGATCGATTCGCCCGGTTTCACCCGGTGCACCGACCAGTCGGCCGCGGCGGGGGCGGCGGCGCCGAGCCCGGAGCCCGCGAGGGCCGCGGTGCACGCCAGGAGGGCGATCTGTCGTTTCGTCATATCGCGAAGTTATGAGCGCCCGTTCCGGCCCGCCACCGCTGATCCCCCGGGCGGGCCGGGGCCGACCGGGGGCCCTGGCGTCCGGGCGTCCGGCCACTGGTCCGTTCGCGTGCCGGGCGAGATCACCCGGGGGGCGGTACGTGCACGGTCGTGACCTGCTGTGACGGGCGCGGGCGGCGGCGGCCGTGGGTCCGACCGGCCGACGGCCGAACGCGCTCCCCGAATTGCGGGAGCCCCGCACCGGCCTTTGCCTCGTGCAGGGAGCACAGCACAGGTGCCGCGCGAAGAAGCCGGCCGGAAAGCTCCACCGAAGGAGAGAAGCATGCGTCGCGCACGTACCGGTCTGCAGGTCAGCCTGATCGTCGGCGCCGTCGTCCTGTCCGCCCCCACGGCGCTCGCCGCGCCCGGGGACCCCGATGTCCGCATCTTCCCGATGAACGCCTCGCCCGGCACCACCGTCACGGTCAGCACCACCGCGTGCGGCAAGGAGACCTACGGCAAGGGCGAGTCGGACGCGGGCGGCAAGTTCCACCTCCTGCCGGGAGACCGCGCGGGTGTCCTGGTCGGCGAGTTCGTGGTGCCGGAGGGCGCCGTCTCCGGCACGGACACCATCACCCTGAAGTGCCCGCCGCGCATCAAGCAGACCGTCACCTACCACATCTCCGGCCGGCCCCACGGCGGCGTCGAGGCCGGCTTCGGCTGGGCCGCCGGCGCCGCGGCCCCCGCGCCGGGCCCCGCCGGGGAACCCGCGACCGACTCCACCGGCAACCCCCTCGCCCTGGGCGGCGTACTGCTCGCCGGGGCCGTGGCGGGCGGGGCGGTCCATCTGCGCCGACGTGCGAGGAGGGCCCGTACCTCGGCCTGATCGCCGAGCCGTTTACCCCTGTGAGGAGTGGGGGCGAACCGGGGAGGGCGGGGGGGGGAAACCCCTTTTTGGGTGGGAAGGCGGGACGGAAGTGGGTGGTTCCCTTTCCCCGTTAGC
>NZ_JBVJWR010000002.1:389967-460510 GCF_055602235.1 Streptomyces sp. NPDC037410
AAAGAGGGGAGGGGAGGGCCCAGCCCCTCGCGGGGGTCCCCAGCCCTTCCCCCTCTGGGAGGGGGGCCCGCCACCCGGACGTCCGGGTGGCGGCCACTCCTTTGTGCGGCAGAAGTCAGAACCTGATCGGTTTATTGCATTTTCCATGCCGCAGTTGGTCGTTTTTATGAGCACGGAATGACCGGTGGAGGCCTTCCTTCCAGCAAGGTCACATGGCGAACCCGAACTGACTATGCTCCCCGATGTGTTGCGGCGCGCTCACAGCGAGTCATGAACGCTGCGAGCGCACGGACGGAGCGCGGCTGTGCAGAAAAGCGGCCATCGACGCGATCTCGAAGCGACCCGTCGGCGCATCGCATACCTCGGTCCGTTCATTTCAGACGGTTTAGGGACCCCTTGATGGTTCGTGCAGGTTCAATTTCCAGATCCCGGCCGACCGCAGTCGCCCGGGTATGGCTCCTCCCTCCCGGAGTTCTGGCCGCGGCCACCGCCATAACGCTGCTGGTCTGTCCCGCGCAGATACGGACACCGGTCGCCTGGTGCGGACTCGCCGCGGTCCTCCTCACGGCCCTCACCTCGGCCGTGGCCGCGCGCCGAACACGCGTGGCGGAAGCCGGCCGGCACACCCGGGCGGGCGCCGAGGCGGCGGAGCGGCACGCCCAGCGCGAGGCCGAGCTGCTCGGCCGTCTCGCCGACCAGCGGGCCACCGTCGTCTGGCTCGCCGAAGAGCTCCTGCCGGCGACCGTCGCCCGGCTGCAGAGGGGCGACCCCGCCTCGGAGATCCTGCGCGCCATCACCTTCGGCAAGCACCTCGACCCGGACTACACCGAGGCGCTCAGAGGGGCCATGCGGACCTTCCTCGAAGCCGTCGAGGCCGAGGAGCACACCCGGGACGCCTCCCAGCGCGCCCTCGTGGCCGTCGCGCGCCGGGTCCAGGCGATCGTGCACCAGCTCGCCAAGGACCTCCACGCCATGCAGATCCTGCACGGCAACGACCTGGTGGTCTCCCGCGGCCTGCAGGACGTCGACCACCGCAACGCCCTGATCGGCCGCCTCGCGGCCAGCATCGCGGTCCTCGGCGACGCCCGGCCGGGCCGCCAGTGGTCGAAGGCGATCCCGCTCTACGACGTCCTGCGCGGGGCCATGTCACGCATCGTCGACTACCCCCGGGTGAAGCTGACCTCGGTGACGGAGGTCGCGGTGATCGGCCCCGGCGCCGAGCCGCTGATGCACCTGCTCGCCGAACTCCTCGACAACGCCACGACGTTCTCGCCGCCGCACACCCCCGTGGAGGTGACCGCGAGCGAGGTGCCCTCCGGCATCGCCATCGAGATCGAGGACCGCGGCGTCGGGCTCACCGAAGAGGTCCGGCAGCGCGTCGAGCGCGTCATGGCGCAGTCGCAGACCAGCATCAACCTGTCGGGCCTGGGCGAGCTCACCCAGCTCGGCCTCCCGGTCGTCAGCCGGCTGGCCCGCGAGCACGGCTGCGAGGTCGACCTGCGCACCTCCGCCTACGGAGGCGTACGGGCCGTGGTGCTCGTGCCCCGCCGGCTGATCACCACCGTCCCGCCGTCCGCCCTGCGGATCCCGGACCACATCCGGAAGCGCAAGGCCGGCGGACCCCTCCTGCCCCGGCCGACACCGGCGCCCGACGCCGCCACGGGAACCGGCGAGGTCAGGAAGACCGCCAACGGACTCCCGCAACGACGACGGGAGTCTCCCGTGCTCCCGCAGAGACGACGCGAGTCGCCCGTCCCCACCCCGGTCGTCCAGACCGGGCCCGCGCCCGCCGATCCGGCGGCCTCCAAGGGAACCTCCGCCGGCGCCCGCCAGCCGGGCCTGATGTGGGAGGCGTTCCACGGCGACAAGAGAGGCGACAGGAAACCGGTCGCCGACCCCTCCCCTTCCCCCAGCGAGCCGTCAGATGAGGACGAGTAACATGCAGCCACTGCCGAACATGGACTGGATGCTCACGGAGCTCGTGGGCAGCGTCCCGTACGTGCGACACGTGGTCGTCCTGTCGTCGGACGGCCTGTGCATCGGGCAGGCGAACACGGCCCCCGACACCGCCGACGCGATCGCCGCCGCCTGCTCCGGCATCCAGAGCCTGGCGCGGGCCATCGCGCAGATGTTCCCGGAGGGGGACGGATCGACGCGGATGGTCGGGATCGAAGCCGACGGCGGCTACTTCTCCATGATGGCGGCCGGCCCCGGCGCCTATCTCGCGGTCCTCGCCGACCCGGAGGTGGACGCCGGACTCCTCGGCGACCGCATGCGGACGCTGGTGATCCGGATCGGCCAGCACATGACCAGCCCTCCCCGTGAGGACGTCGGGCAGGCGATGTGACATCGGAGAACCAGGGCCCCTGGAATGAAGGCACACCCGTCCCGCTCTACGTCATTACCGGCGGCCAGGACTCCTCGGCCAAGACCTTCAACCTGGTCACCCTCATCGCGACCAGGTCCGAGCCCGAC
This sequence comes from Streptomyces sp. NPDC037410, assembly GCF_055602235.1. Lineage (NCBI taxonomy): Bacteria > Bacillati > Actinomycetota > Actinomycetes > Kitasatosporales > Streptomycetaceae > Streptomyces > Streptomyces sp. NPDC037410. The sequence goes on from NZ_JBVJWR010000002.1 coordinate 392,443, forward strand.
CCCGCCATGCAGCCCGAGCAAGCGTCCATCCTCTCCCTCTGCTCGTACCCCCTCTCGGTCGCCGAGGTCTCCGCATACCTCAGCCTCCCTTTCAGCGTCGTCACCGTGCTGCTCTCCACGCTCGTCGAGGAGGAGCGGGTCGAGGCGATCGCACCCGTGCCGGTGGCGGCATATCCCGAACGCGGCCTACTGGAGGCGGTGATCCATGGACTACGCAAGCTCTGACGTACGCGAAGCCGTCCGGCACGACGGCGACCTGCTGCTGTCCCACGGGGCCAGAGGAGTCAAGGTCGTGGTCGTCGGCGGCTTCGGGGTCGGCAAGACCACCATGGTCGGGGCGGTGAGCGAGATCCCGCCCCTGACCACCGAGGAGACCATGACGCAGGCGGGCGTCGGGATCGACCACAACCCCGGTGCCAAGGACAAGAAGACCACGACCGTCGCGATGGACTTCGGACGGATCAGCATCAACGAGGAGCTCATCCTCTACCTGTTCGGAACCCCCGGACAGGAGCGCTTCTGGTTCCTGTGGAACGGCATCTTCGAAGGCGCGCTCGGCGCCGTGGTCCTCGTCGACACCCGCAGGATCGAGGTCTCCTTCGAAGTCATCACCCGGCTCGAGGACCGCCGCGTCCCGTTCGTCGTGGCCGTCAACACCTTCCCGGAGGCCCCGCAGTACCCCCTCGGTGACCTGCGCGCCGCTCTGGCCCTCAGTGAAACCGTGCCCATCGTCACCTGTGACGCTCGGGACCGGGCGTCCTGCCGCGACGCCCTGCTCGCGCTGATGGGCTACCTGTACACCCTCGCCGCCGCCCAGGAGACCGCATGACCGTCCCACCCACCGAACACGCCACCGCACAGCCCGGCGCGGTCCCGCCCCCCGGCTGCCCGGCCCACATCGGCGACGGCCCCGGCGGAGCCACCCGCCTCTACGGACCCGCCGCGGCGACGGACCCCATGGGCCTGTACGAGGAGTTGCGCGCCGCCCACGGCCCGGTGGCGCCCGTCCTGCTCGACGGCGACGTACGCGCCTGGCTGGTCCTGGGCTACCTGGAGAACCGCGACGTGGCCAGCCGCCCGACCCAGTTCTCCCGCGACCCCCGCGTCTGGCACGGCTGGCGGAGCGGGGAGATCGACCCCGCCACCTCCCCGCTCATCCCGATGATCGGCTGGCGCCCCGACTGCGTCTGCGCGGACGGCGAGGAGCACCAGCGGCTGCGCGGCGCGGTCACCGCCGGCCTCAACCAGTTCGACCACCGGGGCGTCCGGCGCCACATCACCCGCTTCGCCCACCAGGTGATCGACACCTTCTGCGAGGACGGCGAGGCCGAGCTGGTGGAGCAGTTCACCGAGGCCGTGCCCATGCTCACCCTCAGCCATCTCCTGGGGATGTCCGACGAGGCCGCCCCCCAGCTCGTGCACGCCGCCCGTGACCTCTTCAAGGCCACCGAGACCTCGCTCGCCAGCAACGACTTCGTGCTCAAGTGCCTCGAAGAGCTCGTCGCCGAGAAACACGAACGGCCGGGGCACGACATCGCCTCCGCGCTCCTCGCCCATCCCGCGGGACTCACCGACGAGGAGGTCCAGCACCACCTGCGGCTCATCCTGCTCGCCGGCTACGAGACCACCGCCAACCTCATGTCCAACGTCCTGCGCATGGTCGTCACCGACCCCCGCTTCCGCGGATCCCTCGCGGGCGGCCAGATGACCCTGCCGGAGGCCGTGGAGCAGGTCCTCTGGGACGAACCGCCGCTCATGGTGTGCCCGGGCCGCTGGGCCAACGACGACACGACCCTCGGGGGGCAGCAGATCAAGGCGGGGGACATGCTCCTCCTCGGTCTGGCCGCGGGCAACGTCGACGAGGCGATCCGCCCGGACGCCGACACCCCCGTGCACCACAACCGCGCCCACCTGTCCTTCAGCGCCGGCACGCACGAATGCCCCGGCCAGGACATCGGCCGCATCATCGCCGACGCGGGCATCGACATCCTGCTCACCCGGCTTCCCGACATCGCCCTGGCCGTCCCGGAGGAGAGCCTCGGCTGGCGCTCCTCCACCTGGGCCCGGCACCTCACGGCCCTGCCCGTGACCTTCGCCGCCCGCCCGCCCCAGGACGACGACCTCCCCGCCCCGCTCCCGGCCCCGCCGGCCCAGAGCACCGGCAGGCCGGCGCCGCCGCCGCTGCCGGTGCAGGCGACCGGTACCGGGACGGTGCGAGGGCCCCAGCCCCGCGCCTCGTGGCTGACGCGGGTCAGGCGCCTCCTGTTCGGGAAGTAGGACCGCACCGGGGCGACCCCGCTGCCCTCACTCCGGGAACGACCCGTCCCCGGCGGCGTAGCGGGGCGCTCCGGTGTACCAGGCGTGCAGGCCGGAGAGGAAGCCGCAGGCTCCTCGGAGCCAGGTGTCCAGTTCGGCCCGCTCGTCCCGGTCGAGACCGGACCGGCGGACGAGCGGCGGCAGTTCGCTCTGCCGGATGTGCTCGAAGTCCCGCAGCCGGGCGTTGACCAGGTTCAGGGCGGCGGGCACGGCGTCGTGGAGGGCGATGCCGAGGGAGGTCCCGACGACGAGGACCAGGTTGTTGACGTCCTTCTCCTCGTGCACCTCCCTCTCGTAGGAGGCGACGTCGTTCGCCAGTCCCATGAAATCCATGAAGGCGTCGAGCAGGGCACGGACGGTACGCGTGTGCCGTATCTGTTCGGGTATGCGGGCGCCGGTGGCCAGTTCGACGGAATACGGGGCCGTATAGGCGGCGAAACTCTCCCGCCGGAACGGCGCGTAATCGATCAGATGGGGGATGCGGCCGCTCTGGCTGTTGGCGAGTTCCTCGACGCCCGCGTCGACATAGCGCGCCAGGGCCCGGTTGAACTCCGTCCGCCAGTGAGCGAGGCGCGGGGGGAAGAGGTGCTGCTGCAGATCGGCGATCCCCCGCTCGACGGCGTTCACCGGCTCCGGCAGCCGGGCTCCGGGTTCGGGCCGCAGGAAGGCGTGCAGCCGGGCGGTGAAGGCCCGCGCGGCGGGCAGGTCACCGGTCTGCTTGAACGCGGCGGCGAAGTAGTCGTCCCAGGCGAGGGCCCAGATGTTGAACCGGTGGTTGAGCCGTAAGGCGTCGAAGGAGGCGTCGGGGAGGGTCCAGGCGGTCAGCTGGTCGACGGTCATGGCGTGGAACTTCGACCGGGTCCATATCGCCGGCCTCGGCGCCGGGGACCACGGGTCGTCGTCCAGCATCCCCATGCCGCGCGCCCAGGACTCGTTCTCCTCGTGCAGGGCGGGCAGATACGGATTCACCCGCAGCGCGTGGGGCATCCACAACTGCGGCAGCTCGACGGCACGCACGGTCATGGGACCGACCTCCTTCTTACTCCGGTCCGCATCGCTGTGCCGCGAGGCCGGACGATGCCCGGTCCGCGGCTCTGCAAACCTGCCCACCGGAGACGACCGGAAACCGTTCAACTATCCAGTATGCGCGATCAGTTCGTGGCTGCTCCCGAAACAGAAGGAACCCCCGGTGACCGCCGCCCGACGTGTCACAGCGGCTGATCGGGCCAGTCCAGGAGACGGGCGCCGATCACGGCGGTCTGGAGGGTGTAGCGCTGGACGGGATCGGCGGGGTCCGCGCCGGTCAGACGGTGGATGCGGTCGAGGCGGTACGCCATGGCCCGCACGCTGAGACTCAGGACGCGGGCCGCCTGCGCGGTGACGCAGCCGGAGTCGAAGTACGCCGTGAGCGTGGCGAGGAGGGGCTTCGCGCCGCCCCGGGCCTCCCGGAGCGGACCGAGCACGGTGCCGACGAGCTCGGCCATGGCCTGCCGGTCGCGGGTGAGGACGGGGTAGACGAGGAGGTCGGCGGCGTGCAGGACCGGTTGCTCCAGATTCATGCGGGCCGCGAGCGCGAGGGCGTTGAGGGCCTCCTCGTACGAGTGGACGACACCGCCCGCGCCGGGGTGCGCCCGGCCGATGGCCACCTGGACGCCGTCGGCCGCCGCGTACGCCTGCTTGGCGAAGTGGGTGAGCACCTCGGGCTCGTCGGCCGGCGCGACGCAGATCAGCCGTCCGTCCTTGGTGGTGAGCAGGATGCGGCGGCTGCCGAAGCGGGCGATGAGGGAGGCGGTGACGGTACGGGTGACCGCGTAGCCGTCGCTGTACGGATCCGGGCCCCGGGCGACGGCCACGGCGTGCGCGTGCGACAGGAGCAGCCCGAAGTGTTCGGCCCGCTCCGCCAGGCGGCCCAGACCGCTCCGGCCGTGGAGCAGGTCGTCGATGAACTCCCGCCGGGCCGCCTCCTCCTGACGTACCGCCAGGTGCTGGGACCGCTCGTGCCCCTCGGCGAAGGCGTCCACGGCCTGTTCGACGGCGCTCAGGAGGTGCTCGGCGGCGGCCTGCGACAGGCCGGGGCGGACCCGCCGGGCGGCGGCGAGATGGGCCCGGACGAGGGCCCGCAGCCCGATGCCGGCCTCCGCGGCCCGCTCCCCGAGCGCGGCCAGCGCCTCGCGCTCCTCGCGGGTGAGCCTGCGCCGGGTCGCGCACGCCTCCGCCAGGATCTCGGCGTACCCCTCCAGGTACCGCTCGGCCGACTCCCTCTCCGTCATGCTTCCTCCCCCGTTTTACGCGTCCCTGATGCGTTCTTGACGCGCGGCGATCAAGGGTGACATGCCGTCGGCGGGGGTCCGCAACCGGCATCGAGGAGGTGCCGAAGACTGCCGGGTCACGGCAATGCCGGACGTGTGATCTTCCCTCAGGATGGCCCCACGGGAGGGCACGGGCCGCGGCTCGCTGCCGGGAGAAGGAAACATGCGGGGGTACTCATGGATGCCATCACCGGGGGCATCGGCGTGCTGGTCGCCGTGGTCCTGTTCGTCGCGGTCGCCGTGCTGCTCGCGGCCGGCCGGCTGTTCCGCAAGGTCGAACAGGGCAAGGCGCTGATCGTCTCCAGGACGCGCAAGGTGGACGTCACGTTCACGGGCCGGATCGTCCTGCCCGTCCTGCACAAGGCCGAGGTCATGGACATCTCCGTGAAGACCTTCGAGATCTCCCGGATGGGCCGGGACGGGCTGATCTGCCGGGACAACATCCGCGCCGACATCCGGATCTCGTTCTTCGTACGGGTCAACAAGACCGTCGAGGACGTCATCAAGGTCGCGCAGGCCATCGGCACCGCCCGGGCCAGCCACAAGGAGACCCTGGAGGAGCTGTTCCACGCCAAGTTCTCCGAGGCCGTCAAGACCGTCGGCAAGCAGCTCGACTTCACCGACCTCTACACCAAGCGCGAGGAACTGCGGTTCCGGATCATCGAGCTCATCGGCATCGACCTCAACGGGTACCACCTGGAGGACGCCGCCATCGACCACGTCGAACAGACGCCGCTGAGCCAGCTCGACCCCGGCAACATCCTCGACGCCCAGGGCATCCGCAAGATCACCGAGCTGACGGCCGTGGAGAACGTCCGGACGAACGAGTACCGGAAGAACGAGCAGAAGGAGATCACCCGGCAGAACGTCGACGCCCGCGAGGCCATCCTGGAGCTGGAGCGGCGCCAGGCCGACGCGGAGATCAAGCAGAAGCGGGAGATCGAGACCTCGCGGGCACGCGAGGAGGCGGAGACCGCGCGCGTCGTGGAGGAGGAGCGGCTGCGGGCGCAGAGCGCCTTCCTCAGGACCGAGGAGCAGCTCGGGGTCCAGCGCGAGAACCAGGCCCGCGAGGTCGCCGTGGCGCAGAAGAACCGCGAGCGGGTCATCGCCGTCGAGAACGAGCGGATCGAGAAGGACCGCCTCCTGGAGGTCATCGCCCGCGAGCGGGAGACCCAGCTCACCCGTATCGCGGCCGACAAGGAGGTCGAGGCCGAGCGCCGGGAGATCGCCGAGGTCATCCGGGAGCGGGTCGCGGTGGACCGTACGGTCGCCGAGCAGGAGGAGTCCATCAAGCGGCTGCGCATGGTCGAGGAGGCCGAGCGCACCCGGCAGGCCGTCGTCATCGCCGCCGAGGCCGAGGCGCAGGAGAAGCTCGTCAAGGACATCAAGGCGGCGGAGGCGGCCGAGCAGGCCGCCGTCCACAAGGCCGCCGAGGCTCTCACCCTGGCGGAGGCCCGCAACAAGGCCGCCGACATGGACGCCCGCGCCAAGATCCGCCTCGCCGAGGGCGTCCAGGCCGAGGCCGCCGCCGAGGGCCTCGCGGCCGTACGGGTGCGGGACATGGAGGCCGAGGTGATCGAGAAGACCGGCCGCGCCGAGGCGGAGGCCACCGAGGCACGGCTGCGCGCCGAGGCGGCCGGCACACGGGAGAAGGCACTGGCCGAGGCGGTCGGCACGCGGGAGCGGGCGCTCGCCGAGGCCACGGCGATCGGCGAGAAGCTGAAGGCCGAAGCGGCCGGTCTGACCGAGAAGGCGGCGGCGATGGCCGCCCTGGACGAGGCCTCGCGCACGCACGAGGAGTACCGGCTGCGCCTGGCAGCCGAGAAGGAGATCCGGCTCGCCGGGCTCGACGTCCAGAGGCAGGTCGCCGAGGCGCAGGCCACCGTCCTCGCGACGGGTCTGGAGAACGCCGACATCAACATCGTCGGCGGCGAGTCGGTCTTCCTCGACCGTCTCGTGCAGTCGATCGCGCTCGGCAGGTCGGTCGACGGGTTCATCGACCACTCCCGGACCGCGCAGGCGCTCGCCGGCCCCTGGCTGGACGGCTCCGGTTCCTTCACGGAGGACCTGACCAAGGTGCTGAGCTCGCTGTCCACGACCGACGTGCAGAACCTCAGCGCCGCCTCCGCGCTCCTCGCGAAGGCCGTGAACCCCGGCGAGTTCGCCGGGCAGGTCCCCGGCCCGGCCACGGCCGCCCCGGCGGACACGGCCGCGCTGAACGGCGCCGCCAAGAGCTGACCGCCCCCCGGGGGGGGAGGGGGGAGCGGTCACAGAGGGTCCGGTGCCGGCAAACGGGGGAGTTGGCGGCACCGGACCCGTACTCACCACGGTACAAGGAGCGGGACGAGATGGGTGCCGGAATCGACGAGGACACGTACACGGTGCTGCGCGACCGGCTCGCCGCGCACGCCGCCGAACTGGCCGCGCGCGCCGGGACCCTCAACGAGGCCCGGATCGCGGCCTTCGGCACCGGCGAGCTCGCCCTCACCGACACCCGCCGCATCGGCACCGAGCGCGCCTGCGTGCCCCAGGACGTCCTCGCCGTCGGCGACGGACTGCTCCTCCTCGGCTCCCGGCCCGCCGGCACCGGGCTCTCCGAGGTCCCGGTCGCCGACGTCCTCACCCTCTACGACCGCGACCTGAACGCACTGCCCCCGCAGGCGGTGCCGGGACTCCTCGACGACCCGGAATTCATCCGGGAGTTCTCCGCGCTGCACCGCTACTACCGGGGCGCGCGCCTGCTCCGGCTGCGGCGGACCGAGGGCCGGATCCTCGCCGTCTTCCGGACCGGGGAGCAGGGCGACGACCTGCGGGTCCTGCGCTGGTCCTTCGGGCCCTCCGGCGAGACACGGTTCCTCGACGCCCAGGGCGAGCGCGACCACGCCTTCCCTCCCTCCGACGACCTCGGCTGGGTGGAGACGACCCGCGACGACCACGTACCGGGCCGGCACCCGCGCGTCTCCCTCGGAGGCCGGCTGTTCGTCTCCACGGTCGGCGGGACGCTCACGGTCAGGACGGACGACGACACCGACACGGCCGGGGCCGTCCACACCGAGCCGGTCGACGAGCCGCTGCAGTCCCTCGCCGACGCCGAGGTGGCGTACGCGGTCGTCGGCGCCCTGATCGTGGTGCGCGTCCGCCCGTACAAGGAAGACGTCCGCCGCCACCTCGTCTTCAACACCCTGACCGGGGCCGTCGTCAGGCTCGACGGCATCGGACAGGCCTGCCTGCGGCTGCCCCAGGACGAGGGGATCGTGTTCCCCGGCGGCTACTGCCTCGCCTCCGGCACCGTGAAGACCTTCGGCACCGACACGGCCGGCCTCGCCTTCGACCGGGCGGTGCGTTCGCCCGACGGCGAGCACCTCCTCTTCGTCTTCCGCGCCCGCGCGGAGGGCCGGACCCTGCTCCTTCCGTACGACGTGATCGGCAAGCAGATCGCGAACCCGGTCGTCTGCCGCGGATACGCGCTCCTGGACGACGGGACGATGGCCGTGCTCCGCGGCGAGCCCGGCGAGCCCGGCCGGGTCCACCCGGTGCAGATCTGGCGCACGCCGTACGTCTCCGACACCCACCGGCGCCCCACGCCGGCCGGCCCGCTGGCGCGCATCGGCAACGCCGACCTCGTCCGCGGCATCGCCGACTGCCTGTCGATCGCCCGGCAGGCCACCGAGCCGTCACCCGCCGGTGAGCTGTACGGGGCGCTCGTCGCCGCCTGCGAGCGCGCGGGCGACGTCCACCACTGGCTCGGAGACCCGGAAGCCGGCGACCTGGGCACGGCGCTGACCTCCCTGAAGACCACCGCCGCACAGGTCCTCGACGAGTTCGAGACCGTCACGGCGCTCACCCGGCAGGCCGCCGAGGCCCTGGCCGACTCCGCCCAGGAGATCAGCCGCCTCGTCCGCCGCATCCGCGGCGAGGCGCCCGCCACGGCGGGGGAGTGGATCTCCCGCATCACCGAACTGCGCCGCGCACAGGGTCACTTGGTGACCCTGCGGGACATGCGGTACGCCGACGCGGCGGGCATCGCCACCCTCGCCGCCGACGTCGAGTCCGACATCGTCTCGGCCGCCCGGCGGGCCGTCGCCTTCCTCAAGGGCGACGACGCCTTCACCGCCCACCACACCGCGGCGGAACGCCTCGCCACCGAGGCCGAGGCCCTGGCCACCGTCGCCGCCACCGGCCCCGTCGGCGAACGCATCGACGCCCACACCCACGAACTGCGCACCCTCAGCGAGGTCATCACCGGCCTCGACATCGGCGACGCGACCGTCCGCGCCTCGATCCTCGCGCGGATCGCCGACGTCCTGGCCGCCCTCAACCGCGCCCGCGCCCTCCTCGTCGCCCGCCGCGCCGCCCTCCTCGACCAGGAGGGCCGCGCGGAGTTCGCCGCCGAACTCGCCCTGCTCGGCCAGGCCGTCATCGGCGCGCTGGCCGCCGCCGACACCCCCGAGCGCTGCGACGAACAGCTCGGCCGGCTCCAGCTCCAGCTGGAGAACCTGGAATCCCGCTTCGCCGAGCACGACGGCTTCCTCACCGGCATCGCCGAGCGGCGCACCGAGATCCACGACGCCTTCACCGCGCGCAAGCAGTCCCTCCAGGACGCCCGCGCCCGCCGCGCCGAACGCCTCGCCGATTCGGCCGGCCGGATCCTGGAAGCCGTCACCCGGCGGGCCGCGACCCTCGCCGACCTGGACGAGGTACACACCTACTTCGCCTCCGACCCCATGGTCACCAGGATCCGGCGCACCGGCGCCGAACTGCGCGAACTCGGCGACCAGGTGCGGGCGGAGGAGCTGGAGAGCCGCCTCGGCGCCGCCCGGCAGGAGGCCGGCCGGGCCCTGCGGGACCGCACCGAGCTGTTCTCCGACGGCGGCGCCACGATCCGCCTCGGCCGCCACCGTTTCGCCGTCACCCGGCAGGCCCCCGAGCTGACCCTCGTACCCCACGGGGACGGACTCGCCCTGGCCCTGACCGGCACCGACTACCGCGCGCCCGTCACCGACCCCGCCTTCGCCGCGACCCGCCCGCTCTGGGGCCGGACCCTGCCGTCCGAGTCGCCGGAGGTCTACCGGGCCGAACACCTCGCCGGACGCCTCCTGGCCGAGCACGGCACCGACGGCCTGGCCGGGACGGACCTCGCGGCCCTCGCCCGGCAGGCGGCGGAGACCGCCTACGACGAGGGCTACGAGCGCGGCGTCCACGACCACGACGCGGCGCGCATCCTGGAAGCGGTACTGGCCCTGACCGAGGGCGCGGGACCACTGCGCCACTCCGGGGCGGCGCGCGCGGCGGCCCAGATCTTCTGGGCCCACTCCACCACCCCCGAGGCCCGAGCCCAGTGGACCCACCGGGCGGTCTCGCTGACCCGGGCCCGAGACCTCTTCGGCACCGACGCGGCCCTGGACGGGCTGAGGAAGGAGCTCGCCGAGGCGACCGGGGACGCGGCGGTGGCCGCTTACCTGACGGACGAGCTCGCCTGCGGGCCCGAGGGGTTCGCGGTATCCGGAGAGGCGCGGACGCTCCTCGCCGGGTTCCGTCGCGCCGTCCCCTCCTCCGCTTACGCAGACGGCCTCGCCGCCCTCACCGGGCCGGGCGCGCGGCGCCAGCTCGTCGAGGCCTGGCTCAGCTCGTACGTCACGGCATCCGGCGAGCGCCCCGACGCGGGCGTGCTCGCCGAGGCCGTCGCCGTCGAACTGTGCCCCGCGCTCGACCGCTACGAGGTCCCTGCCCCGACCACGTCCACGGTCACCGGACTCCTCGGCAGCCACCCCAGGGTCCACGACCGGTCGTTGGAGCTGAGACTCGACGAATTCCTCACCAGGACACGGGAGTTCGCCTCCTTCGACGTGCCCGCCTTCCGCGCCTATCAGCGGCAGCGGACGGAACTCCTCACCGCCGAGCGCGCCCGGCTCCGCGTCGACGCCCACCGCCCCCGGGTCATGTCGTCCTTCGTCCGCAACCGGCTCGTCGACGAGGTCTACCTCCCGCTCGTCGGCGACAACCTCGCCAAGCAGCTCGGCGCGGCCGGGGACGCCAAACGCAGCGACTCCCACGGACTGCTGCTGCTCCTCTCCCCGCCCGGCTACGGCAAGACCACCCTGATCGAGTACGTCGCCGAACGACTCGGCCTGCTCCTCGTCAAGGTCGACGGCCCCGCCCTCGGACAGCGAACGACCTCTCTCGATCCCGCCGCGGCGCCCGACGCCGCCGCCCGCCGGGAGCTGGAGAAGATCACCTTCGCCCTGGCCGCCGCCAACAACGTCCTGCTGTACGTCGACGACATCCAGCACACCTCGCCGGAGTTCCTGCAGAGGTTCATCCCCCTCTGCGACGCCACCCGGACCCTCGACGGGCACGACCTGCGCGGAAAGCGCTTCGCCGTCTGCATGGCCGGCAATCCGTACACCGAGTCGGGACGCGCCTTCCGCGTGCCCGACATGCTCGCCGACCGGGCCGACGTGTGGAACCTCGGCGACGTGCTCACCGGCAAGGACGAGGCCTTCGCCTTCAGCTTCGTCGAGAACGCCCTCACCTCCCACCCGCTCCTCGCCCCGCTCGCCGGCCGCGACCGCGCCGACCTGGAGCTCCTGACCCGGCTCGCCGCCGGGGACCCGGGCGCGCGCCGCGACCGGCTGACCCACCCGTACGCCCCGGCCGAACTCGACCGGGTCCTCGCCGTCCTCCGGCACCTCCTCACCGCCCGGGAGACGGTCCTCGCCGTCAACGAGGAGTACATCGCGTCCGCCGCCACCGCCGAAGAGGCCCGCACGGAACCGCCGTTCCGGCTCCAGGGGTCGTACCGTACGATGAACAAGATCACGGCCCGCATCTCGCCCGTCATGGACGACGCCGAACTCGCCGCCCTGATCGACGACCACTACACCGCCGAGGCCCAGACGCTGACCACCGAGGCCGAGTCCAACCTCCTCACCCTCGCCGCCCTGCGCGGCACCCTCACCCCGGCACAGGCCGCCCGGCGGACGGAACTGAACGCCGCCCACCACCGCGCCCTCGTGCTCGGGGCCACCGGCGACGACCCGCGGACCCGCGCGGTCGCCGCCCTCGCCCTGCTCGCCGACCGCATCACGGCCGTCGAGACGGCGATCACCCGCGCGACGGACGCGCGGCACCCGTCCCGGAACACCGCCCGAACAGGCGGAGGAAGAGAGACACAGCATGGCCAAGCCGGTGCACGCGGCGATCGGAAAGAAGGAGATCCGCTGCCAGGTGTGCGACAGCGACACCTTCCGTGAGCGGGAGGTGAAGCTGAACAGCACGGGCATGGAGTTCTTCAACATGGCCTGGGCGAACGAGTCGGCGACCGGTCTGATCTGCTGGTCCTGCGGCTACGTCCACCTCTTCGTCAACCGCGACATCCGGCTCTACCGGATACGCGAATGACCCGGGCCCGCACCGCCCCGGGCCGGGCGAGGGCTCAGGCGCCGAAGGAGCCGTGACGGCCCGCGCCGGAGGTGAAGCGGGCGGCGCCCGTGAGGGTTTCGCCGGCCGTCAGGGGCACCATGCCGTGGCGCAGTTCGGAGGCCAGGGCCTCCGGCTCGGGCAGGCCGTGCTGCTCGCGGACGGAGAGGCGGTCGTGGCGCAGGCACAGCTGGGGGAACGCGGCGATCTCCCGGGCGAGTTGCTCCGCGGCGGCCCGCGCCCGGCCCGGCGGGACGAGACGGTTGGCGAGCCCGATCGCGTACGCCTCGGCGGCCGGGACCGGCCGGCCGGTCAGGATCAGGTCCATGGCGCGGCTCTCGCCGATCAGCCGCGGCAGCCGGACCGTGCCGCCGTCGATCAGCGGCACTCCCCACCGGCGGCAGAACACGCCGAGGACCGCGTCCTCCTCGACCACGCGCAGATCGCACCACAGGGCCAGTTCGAGGCCGCCGGCCACGGCGTGGCCGCTGACGGCGGCGATGACCGGCTTCGTCAGGCGCAGCCGGGTCGGTCCCATCGGGCCGTCGCCGTCGGGCTCCACGCGGTTCCCGCGCTCGGTGCCGATGGCCTTGAGGTCGGCGCCCGCGCAGAACGTGCCGCCCTCGCCCCACAGCACCGCGACCGAGGCCTCCTCGTCCGCCTCGAACGCCCGGAAGGCATCGGCGAGGTGACGGGCCGTCGGCCCGTCCACGGCATTGCGGGCGGCGGGCCGCGACAGGACCACCGTGGTCACCGGCCCGTCGCGCTCGACGCGGACGGCTTCCTGCTCCGGCGGTGTCTCTGCTGCATCGGCCATGGGGGCATTCTCACGTGACCCGCGGTCCGGGACCAGAGCGGAGACCGCTCAGCCGGCGGGCGGGGTGAGGACCACGAAGTCGGCGTCCGACGGGTCCAGGCAGACGGCGAGCCGGCCGACCCCCTCCATGTCCTGCGGCCCCATCTGCAGCCCGCCGCCGATCGCGGTGATCTTGGTGACCGTGGCGTCGCAGTCCTCGACGTCGAAGACGGGGTGCCAGTACGGCCGTCCGCCCGCGAGGGTCAGGGCGTCGGCGGGCACCTGCAGGAGACCGCCGTGCATGCGCTCCTGGGGCAGTCCCGCCGGGGTGATGAGGGTGTACGTGCCCATGTCGCCCGGCAGGTCCATGTCGGCGAACTGCCAGCCGAAGACGTCGCCGTAGAACTCCTTCGCGGCCGCCGCGTCGCTCGTGTACAGCTCGGTCCAGCTCAGCGATCCGGGCGCGTCCACGAGCTCGAAGCCCTTGGTCTCGCCCGCCTGCCAGACGGCGAACTGTCCCCCCAGCGGGTCGCTGTACTGGGCCATCCTGCCCTCCTCGCCGAAGCTCTTCGGCGCCACCCGCACCGTGCCGCCCGCGCGCTCCACCGCCCGGGTCGTGGCGTCCGCGTCGGTGACGGCGTAGTAGATCATCCAGGCCGAGCGGGCCCCCGGCTCGGTCAGCTCGCCGAGCCCGGCCACGATCTTGCCGTCCCTCCGGAACATCCCGCCCTCCGCGTCCTGTCCCTCTCCCATGGACTCGAATTCCCAGCCGAACGCACCGCCGTAGAAGGCGGCGGCGGCCGGTACGTCGGGGGCGCCGAGGTCGAGCCAGCAGGGGGAGCCCGGTACGAAGGCGGTGGAGAGCATGACGATTCCCTTTCGCGGTCCTGTACGGCTCAGCCTCGCACCGGGCCCTGCTTCCCGCCCGTCGGAGCCCGCCCGCGCCCGTCGGCTCCCGGCCGTCTCAGTCGGACGGGTCCAGCATCAGGTCCCGTACGCACCCGCGCAGCCACGCGTGCGCCGGGTCGGCGTCATGGCGCGGATGCCAGGCGAGGCCGACCGGCAGCGGCGGCAGGTCGAGGGGGACGTCGAAGGTGACGAGCCCGAGGGACTCGGCCAGGGAGCGGCTCCGTGCGCTGATCAGGCCGACGAGGTCGGTGTCGCGGAGGATGAACAGCGACGCCGGGTACGTGCCGACGCTCGCCGCGACCCGCCGCCGCAGGCCGTGCTCGGCCAGCGCGTCGTCGACGGGGCCGTGCAGCCGTCCCCGGCGCGAGACGACCAGATGGTCCGCGTCCGCCGCGAACCTCCGCCGCGTCAGGCGCCCCCGGAGGAGCGGGTGCCCGGCGCGGGCCACCGCCAGCATGCGGTCGTCCAGGAGGTGTTCGGTGTGCACCTCGGGATGGACGGTGTCGATGACCCCGATCTCCAGGTCGGCGACACCCTCCCGCAGCGTCGGCGCGTCGATGTGGCTCTCGTTCAGGAACCGCAGCCGCACCCGCGGGGCCTCCCGGCCGGCGCGCGCGAGGAGCGCGGGGCCGAGCAGGGCGGGATGCGAGTCCTGGCCCAGCACCGTGAACGTGCGCGCGACGGTGCGGACATCGGTCGGGCCCGAGGCCGCGAACAGCGCCCTGGCCCGCTCCACGACCGCGCCGACCTCGACCCGTACCGACAGGGCGTACGGCGTCGGCACCATCGCGCGCCCGGCGCGCACCAGGATCGGATCCCCGAGCGCCTTGCGGATCCGGCCCAGCGTACGGCTGGTGGCCGGCTCGGACAGATGCAGCCGCCGGGCCGCTCCCCGCACGCTCTGCTCCTCCAACAACACGTCGAGGGCGAGCAGAAGGTTCAGGTCGAGACCGGTGGCGCCCACGGATTGCGTCACACGCACTCACTCCTTGCAAAAGATGCACTGGAAGTAATCCACCTGCCGAGCCTACGGTGAACGCACATCCCCCGACCACGAAGCTCCCTGGAGGAGCCATGTCTTCCGCTGCCCTCTCACCACCCGCCTCCGCCCCGGCCGGCACCGCGCCGAACGTGCTCAGGCGGTCGACCCTGCTCGCCCTGTGCGCCTGCGTCCTCGTCGCCCAGAGCATGGTCGCCGCCATCAACCTCCTCATCCCCCAACTGGCCGCCTCCGCCCTCCACCCGTCCTCCACCGAGCTGCTGTGGACGGTGGACGCGTACGTCATCGTCTTCGCCGGACTGCTCATCCCCGCCGGAGCACTCGGCGACCGCCGCGGCCGCAAGGGCGTGCTCCTCGCCGGTCTCGCCGTGTTCGCCGCAGGGGCGGCGCTGAGCGCCCTGGCCACGTCGCCCGCGCTGCTGATCGCCGGCCGCGGGGTGTCCGGCGCCGGGGCCGCCTGCATCATGCCCGCGACCATGTCGATCCTCGTGCAGCTCGCCGGACCGGAAGGCCGGGCCCGGGCCCTGGCGTCCTGGACCCTCGCCATCGGCCTGGGCGGCCTCGCGGGCAACGTCGGCGGGGGAGCGGCGGGCCAGTTCCTGTCCTGGCGCGCCCTGTTCTGGCTGATGGTGCCCCTCGCCGCGCTGCTTGCGCTCGCCGTCGCCGCCACCGTTCCGCGCACCGAGCGCTCCCCGCACGGGCGCCCCGACCCCCGTGGCACCGTGCTGCTCGTCGCGGCCCTGGTCGCCGTCCTCGCGGGCATCATCGAAGGCCCGGCGTACGGCTGGACCTCGCCCCGCATCCTCGTCCTCTTCGCGGTGGGCGCGGTGCTGACCGGGCTCTTCACCTGGTACGCGCTCCGCTCGCCGGCCGCGCTGTTCGACCCGCGGGTCTTCCGGTCCCGGCAGCTGCGCGCCGCCGTCCTCGGCACGGCCACCGGGTTCTTCGGCCTCTTCTCGCTCTTCTACGCGAACTCGCAGTACCTGCAGTACGTCAAGGGGTACGGCCCCGCCGTCACCGGACTCGCGATCGTCCCGCTCACGATCGGCATGGCCCTCTTCCCCAAGGTCTCGACCCGCTGGCAGGCCGCCTCCGGGCCGCGCCCCGCCGTCACCACCGGGCTGTTCCTCATCGGCGCCGGACTCCTCGGCGCCTCCACCGCCGGCGCGGCCACCCCGTACGCGCTGTACGCCTGCTGGCTCCTGGTGATCTCGGCGGGAACCGGCCTGTGCATGCCCGCCCTCACCGTCGGCGTCGTCTCCGCCCTCCCCGCGCACCAGGCCGGTCTCGGCTCCGGCCTCGGCACCTCGGCCCGGGAGATGGGCGCCGCGCTCGGCGTGGCCGTCACCGGCACCGTGCTCGCCGTCCACGACGCCACCGCGGGAACGGCGACCTTCGCCGACGCGATGAGCCCGGCGCTGCGCACGGTGGGCGCGGTCGTCCTGGTGGCCACGGCCCTGGTCGCAGCCGGATACCGGACCGGGTCCGCGGCGACGCGCTGAGAGCGGCCGCCGGGGCGGTTGGGCCCCCTGCGCGTAAGGCCGGATGGCGCGGGCCGGGCGGTCGGACCTCGTACGTGGGGGCCGGATGGCACGGGGGTCGGGGCGGCCGTCGGTCCGCGTCCGTGCGGGCCGGATGGCGTGGGCGCCGGGCGGTCCCGCCGCGTACGTGTGGGGATGGCGTGGGCGCCGGGGCGGCGGCCGGACCCGTACGTGTGGGCCGGATGGCGCAGGCGCCGCGCGGGGGAGCGCGGTCCGCGAGACGGTGGCCGCAGCCTGGGACAGGGCGGTCCGGCGCGCGGGCGGCCGGTCGTCCGACCGGATCCGGCTCCGTGGGCCACGGCCGCCGCTCCCCGTTCCGTTTCCGAGGAGGCAGCGCATGCCCGGACGTGTCCCCGCCGCGTACGACGGCCGGAACTCCACCAGCCCCGCCCGTGGCCGCACCGGACCGCGGCCGAGGCGCCGGTTCCGCGTGGCGGCCGTCGGGGCGGTGGTGGCGGCCGCCGTCCTGAGCGGCGGCGCGACCGCGCCGGTCGCGGCGGCCCCGCCCGGTCCGGCGCCGCACGGCCCGGGCCGCGGCGCACTGCCTCCGTACGGTCCGGGCCAGGGCACACCGGCTCCGTACGGCCCGGGCCACGGCGTACCGGCTGCGTACGGCCCCGGCCACGCCACAACGGCTCCGTACGGCCCCGGCGACCCGGCGCTCCAGCGGGCCCTCGCGGATCTCGTGGCGGCACCCGGCGGCCCGCCCGGGGCGATCGCGGTCCTGACCCGCGACGGCCGCCGGCAGGTCTACCGGGCCGGCACGGCCGAGGTCGGCACACGGCGCCCGCCCGAACCCGACGACCACATGCGGATCGCCAGCGTGGCCAAGGCCTTCAGCAGCGCGGTCGCGCTGAGCCTGGTGGACCGGAGGGCCCTGGCCCTGGACGACACGATCGGCCGACGCCTGCCCCAACTGCCCACCTCCTGGCATGCGGTGACCCTACGTCAGCTTCTCCAGCACACCAGTGGCCTCCCGGACTACAGCAAGAGCCCGGCGTTCCAGGACATCGTCCGCGCCGACCCCCGCCACCACTTCGACTCCCGCCGCCTCCTCGACTTCGTGGCCGGCCAACCGCTCGCCTTCCCGCCGGGCAGCCGCTACGCCTACTCCAACTCGGACAACATCGCGGTCGCCCTGATGGCCGAACGGGTCACCGGCCGCCCGTACGAGTCGCTGCTGCGCCAGTTCGTGTACGGCCCGCTCGGGCTGAAGGAGACCAGCCTCCCGCAGGGCTACCTGCTTCCCCGCCCGTTCCTGCACGGCTACCTCACCGCACCCGGCGAGCCGCCCGAGGACGTCAGCGAGGCGGTCAGCGCCTCCGGCGCCTGGGCGTCGGGCGGCATCGTCTCCACCCCGGCCGACCTGAGCCGGTTCATCGGCGGCTACGCCGGACCGGAGCTGCTGAGCCCCACCACCCGCCATGCCCAGCAGGACTTCCTCCCCGGAGGCTCCTCCGAACCGGCCGGCCCCGGCGTCAACGCCGCCGGTCTGGGCCTCTTCCGGTACACCACACGCTGCGGCACGGTCCTGGGCCACACCGGCAACACCCCCGGCTACACGCAGTTCGCCGCGGCCACGCGCGACGGCCGGCGCACGGTGACGGTCTCCGTCACCGGCCAGGCCACGCTGGACCCGGCCCTGCTGGCCCGACTGCGCGCGACCGAGGAGCGGTTCGTCTGCGCCCTGCTCGGCGACCGGGGCCCGGAGGACTGGGGGTACCGGCCGTAAGTCCTGCCCGCGCGCGGGTATTTCCTCCCCGGCTCCCCTTACGCGGCGGCGGGTTTCCCTTTAGCCTCACACCACCGCTCGTAAGTTACCCGCCGGTCAACAACGTTGGCGGGCGCACGGGGAACTCACCCCGAGCCTCAAGGCGAAGCGACCGGTCGTGGAGGGCGCGTACGCCGAGCTGGTCGAGGCCATGTACGAGGGAGCCCGCGAATCCTGACCCTGCCCCGCCCGTGACCGGTACGGCAGACCGTCCCCGCTCCCGCAGGAAGTCGGCGTGGCCGTTGTCCGCCTCACCCGGTGCCTACCAGGTCATCAGCTCTCCAGTACTTCCACGTGGTCGCCGATCGCCACGGCCAGTACCCGCGAGCCCGGTTCCGTCGTGCGCCAGCGGTGGCGGACGCCGCCGGACAGGAGGAGGGTGTCACCGCGACCGAGGCGGTGGACGCGGCCGTCGGCCTCGACCTCCACCGAGCCGTCCGCGACGTACAGCAGCTCGTCGTTCCGGTGCCGGAACTCGCGGTCCGCCTCGTGCGCGCCGACGAACTCCAGGGCGTGCAGCTGGTGTCGGCCGCGTACCACCGGGCGGACCCGGGCCTCCCGGTCCAGGCCGCTGTCGTCGTCCGCGCGCACCACGTCGACCGTGCGGGTCTCGTCCGAGGCCGCGAGCAGCTGCACCGCCGTCGTCCCGAGGGCGTCCGCGATCCGCTGGAGCGAACGCATGCTGGGGCGAGCCCGGTCGTTCTCGATCTGACTGAGGAACGGGGAGGAGAGCCCGCTGCTCCGCGCCACCTCGGCGAGCGTCAGGTCGAGTGCCCGTCGCCGGCGGCGCACGGCGGCGCCCACCCGCGGTGTGTTCGCGGCCTCCATGGTCGTCCCGTCCTTCCCCTCCCGGCGCCCGGTGGCGCCTGACGGCACCCTACGCGGCCCGGTCCGGAAACCCGGAGACGGTTTCGTACGGCCGACACACGCCCGTCACACAACGTCCCTAACGTCAAAGTCGGTTGTCCTCATCAAAGAAAGTTTGAAGGAGCCCGACGTGCCCGCCATCGACCAGAACTCACGCCGCCGCCGTCCCACCGGCCTCATCGCCCTCGACGCCACCGCCGCGTCCGAGGGCTACACCCTCTACGCGCCGCTCACCGGCACCGGGGAGGTGTACCTGATCGACCTCCACGGCCGCACCGTCCACCGGTGGGACCTCCCGTACCGCCCCGGCCGCCACGCCCGCCTCCTCGCCGACGGGACCCTCGCCTACAACGGCGTACTCCCGGGCGAGGACGCCCTCTTCCCGATGTGGCACAAGTACCGGGGCGGCGTCATGCTCCACGCGGCACCCGACGGCACCGTGCTGCGGGAGCACCGGGACCCGCTCCAGCACCACGACGCCCACCACCTCGACGACGGCCGCATCCTCTACACCGCCCTCGAACCCCTCGCCAGGACCGAGGCCGCTGCGGTACGGGGCGGAGTGCCCGGCTCCGAGGCCGCCGGCGGCCTGGTCTGGGCCGACACGATCAAGGAGGTCGGCCCGGACGGCGAACTCCTGTGGTCCTGGCGCGCCGCGGACCACCTCGACCGCGAGGCCTACCCGCTGCACGAGGCCTACGCCCGCGAGCACTGGCCGCTGATCAACAGCGTCACGCCGCTGCGGGACGGCAACATCCTCGTGAGCCTGCGGAGCGTCTCGGCCGTCGTCGTCATCAGCCGCGACACCGGCGAGATCCTCTGGCGGAGCCGCCCCGGCACGGTCAGCCAGCAGCACGCGCCCACCGAACTCGATGACGGTCGGCTCCTCGTCTTCGACAACGGCGTCTTCCGGCCCGGCCACGACGTCCCGTACTCCCGCGTCGTCGAGATCGACCGGACCGGCGGCGCCATCGTGTGGGAGTACCACGACCCGGCCCGCGAGTTCTTCTTCGCGCCCTTCATGGGCTCCGCCCAGCGCCTGCCGAACGGCAACACGCTCGTCACCGACTCTCCGTCGGGCCGCCTGTTCGAGGTGACGAAGGACGGCTACCTGTGCTGGGAGTACGTCGTCCCGTACTTCGCCGGCTACGGCGAGAGCGAGGTCCGCAGCCTCTTCCCGTCCCAGCCGAACGCCGTCTTCCGCGCCTACCGCTACGCCGCGGCCGAGATCCCGTGGCTGGAGGCGACGGCATGACGACCTCGCCGACCCGGATCCCCGAACCCGTCGACGCGCGCGTCCCCTGGCCGCGCCTGGTACCGCTGGCCGCCCAGCACGTCCTCGCGATGATCGCCGCCCCCGTTTCCACCGTCTTCCTCGTCGCGGGCACCCTGAAGATGTCGCCCGGTGCGACGGCCTCCCTCCTCAGCACGGTCCTGCTGCTGTGCGGTGCCGGCGCCCTGCTCCAGTCCCTCGGGGTGTGGCGGATCGGGGGCCGCCTGCCGTTCGTCATGCTGCCCGGCGGCGCCGCGACCGCGCTGTTCCTCCAGATCGCCCAGGAGCACGGCGCGCCGACCGCCACTGGCGCCGTCCTCCTCGCGGCCGCCCTGCTCCTCGCCGTGCTTCCCCTGTACGCCCGGGTCGTACGGTTCTTCCAGCCGCTGGTCATGGGCGTGACCGTGCTGCTCATCGGGGTCGCGATGATCCGGGTCGCCGCCCGGCTCGTCACCGGTCCCGACGGCACGGGGGAGCCGCGCGCGGTGCTCCTCGCCGCGCTCACCGTGGCGGCGACCCTCACCGCGTACGTGTTCCTGCGCGGCGTCTGGCGGCAGACGTCCGTCCTCATCGGGATGGCGGCGGGCACCCTCGTCGCGGTGGTCACGGGCCTGGGATCCTTCGCTCCCGCGGCCGGCGGCGGCTTCGCGCTGCCCGTGTTCCTGCCCTTCGGCGCACCGCGCTTCGACCTCGTGGCCGCACTGCCGCTGCTCCTCTTCAGCCTCACCACGCTCGCCGAGGTCACCGGGCAGACCGTGATCAACAGCGAGACCGTCGGCCGGACTCCCGTCCCCGAGCGGGACGTCCCCCGCGTCGCCCGCGCCGATGCCCTGGTGTCCCTGGCCGGAGGCCTGTTCGGCACCTCCCTCATGGTCACCAGCGCCGAGAACATCGGCATCGGGCGGCTCACCGGGGTCCGCAGCCGCTTCGTGACCGCCGGAGCCGGAGCGCTCCTGGTCGCCCTCGGCCTGGCCACGCCCGTCTCCCGGGCGCTGGCCGGCATCCCCGAGGCCGTCGTCGGCGGCTCCGCCCTCGTCGTCTACGCGGTGATCGCCGTCATGGGCGTCGAGATGCTCCGCCGGGCCGACCTGTCCGGCACGGGACCGGGCGCGCTGACGGCCGCGCTCGCGCTCACCGTGGGGCTGCTGCCGCTGCTCAGCGCCGACCTGTACGCGGGGTTCCCTGCCTTGGCCCGTACGATCCTGGGCAGCGGTGTCGTCGCCGGAACGCTCACGGCCGTTCTCCTCAGCGCGCTCCTCGGGCGGAACGACCGCGGGACCGTCACCCCAGAGGCGCCGAGTCACGCCGGTTGAACGGGAGCCGGGCGAGGAGCACCGCCATCCCGCAGGTGTCGGTGAGCGCCGAGAACACGAGGCCTCCGGCGATGGCCGCCGACAGGAGCTGGAACGCCGGATGCACGAGCAGCCCGAGCACCAGGCCGAGCAGCACGAGGGCTCCGGCGGTGAAGCGCACCTGGCGCTCCATCCCCCAGACGGCCCGCACCGGGCCGGGCGGGTACTCGAGCCCGTGCCCCGCGTCGGCCCAGGCCCGGGTGCCGCCGGTGAGGCTCGCCGCGGCGATCCCGTGCGAGGCGAGGACCTCGGCGCCCTTGCCGGAGCGGGTGCCGGAGGCGCACACCAGGAGCAGCGGTCCGGTCTCGGCGGCGTGCCGCAGGTCCGCCAGACTGCCGTCGATGCGGTCCAGGGGCACGTTGACGGCACCCGGCAGGCGGCCGGAGGCGAACTCTCCGGGGGTGCGGACGTCGACCACGTTCAGTTCGGGCAGCCGTGGCAGTGCTTCGTCGACGCTGAGGGTGCGGGAAATGCCCATGCGAACCTGTCCTCGGGAGTGACGGGAAACGGCCCGACGGCAGCGGCGGCAGGACCGTTTCCCGGATGCTAGGCGACGCCGGAGGGCGCCGCGGCGCGGCGGACGGGATCGCCACGGGGTGGCCACGACGCCGTCACTCCGCCGCAACAAACAGCGCTCGTCTCCTCCTGCTGCGGTGGATGGTGCGAGGCGCGCGGCCGTGTAGCCCGCCCGATGGCAGGGGGAGACGGAGCGCGGGGCGGGACGAGGCCGTCAGGAGGCGCCCGGGAGCCGTCCGGGCTTGCGCGGCGGGAGCCGGACGCCGGGTCGGGGCCTCGGTGTCAGCGTCGCCCCATGCGCCACCGGCGCTCAGGCGACCCGGTTGCCCTGGTCGTCGCAGGGCAGGCCGGTGGCCGGCGTGTGGGAGAGGAAGTCGCGGGTGGCCTGCCGCTCCACCTCGGTGATCGCCGTCGGCGTCACGTCGATGATGCCGCCGAAGGGGCGGTCGACGTCGCGGATGATGACCAGCATCGTCGTCAGGAGTGCGGTGATGATCGTCAGGGTGGTCAACTGGCCGAGGTTGTTCTTCCGGGGCAGGCAGAAGCCCAGGGCCGTCACGGTGACGAAGAGGGTGGCGAGCAGGAACCAGAAGATGGTGCTGGGAATGCTCGCGCTCGCCTGGGTGAGGCGTTCCTCGCGCTCGTCGGAGCGCTTGTTGTCGGCGGAGACCAGCATGCCGAAGACGGGCTTGCCCTCCAGGGTCCGGAAGGTCACGCGGAAGTCGGTGGACCACACGCTGGGCGCCGGCGATCCGTGCCCGTCGGCCATGGCCGGCCATTCCTGCTCGCGTACGGCGCGGGCGTAGCAGACGGCGCCGGCCTGGATCCGTGCCCGCTGCACCTGCGGCGCGTACTCGGCCGTCTCCACGAGCTGGTCCAGGGCCCGGGCCTCGCCCCGCGAGGCGACCTCGGCCTTGCCGTACGAGCCGTTGGCGGTGACCAGGACGAAGGAGAGCAGCAGGACGGTCATCGTCAGGAGCGGGCCGACGAGGTCCTTGACGGCCATCCCCGTGCCGTCGTCCTCCTTGATCAGCCTCGGCCGGAGGAACCGGTTCGCCGCGAGACCCGCGAGCAGAGCCACGACGGCGACGACGATGACGATCAGCACGAGAGGACCACCTCCGGGAAGGGCCGGAGGCCGTTGACGCCTCCGGCGGGGCGCCGATCATCGCGCGGCGCGTCACGGCGTGGAACAGCGGAAACGTTTGTTCGCTCACGGACGGAGGACCCGCGTTGAGCCGCGTAGCGGATCCAGACCCTCCGGTTTGGTTCGGGCGCTGTCCACCTGCCGGATCACCACGCCGACGACAACGAGGCGAGGGCGCCCCGCACGCGCGTGCGGGGCACCCTCAGGCGTCCTCGGCCTCGAAGGCGCGCAGCAGATCCGCGGCGACGCTCACGGCGATCGTCGCGGGTTCCTTGCCGGTGACGTCGGCCAGACCGATCGGCGTCTTGATCCGGTCGATCACCGCCTCGTCGTGACCGCCCTCGGTCGCGAGCCGCCTGCGGAACCGCGCCCACTTGGCCGCCGACCCGATCAGCCCGATCGAGCCGAGATGCTCCGTGCGCAGGGCGGCGTCGCACAGCGCGGCGTCCTCGGCGTGGTCATGGGTCATGATCAGGACGTGCGTGCCGTGCGGCAGTTCCTCCAGGACCTCCTCGGGCAGCAGCGGCGTGTGGTGCACCCGCACCCGGGCCACCGCGTCCGCGAGCACGCCGAGGCGCCCCTCGGCCAGGGTGTCGGCGCGGGAGTCGACCAGATGGAGGTCGAGGTCCTGGCGGGCCAGGATCCGCGCGAGTTCGAGCCCGACGTGCCCGACGCCGAAGACCGCCACCGCCCGTACCACCGGCAGCGGTTCGAGCAGTACCGACACCGTGCCGCCGCAGCACTGCACACCGTGCCGGTTGGTCACCTTGTCGTTCAGCGCGAAGTCGATCAGCTCCGGCTCCCGAGCGGAAGCGGCGATCATCTCCCGGGACCGGTCGATCGCGACGGCCTCCACGTTGCCGCCGCCGATGGAGCCCCAGGTCTCGGTCCGCCCGACGACGAGCTTCGCGCCGGCGTCGCGCGGGGCGTGGCCGCGCACGGTCGCGACGGTCACGAGCACGCCGGACTCCCGGCGTGCCCGCAGCCGCGCGACCGCGGCGAACCACGTCATGTCAGGCACCGACCGACGCTTCCGCGCCGCTCCGGACCCTGTCGCGGGCCGCCTCGACCGCCCAGTACACCGCCTCCGGCGTCGCGGGCGAGGCCAGCTCGACGCTGATCCCGCCGGGCCCGAACGCGGCGGCGGCCTGCCGCAACGCCTCCCGTGCCGAGAAGGCCAGCATCAGGGGAGGCTCACCCACGGCCTTCGAGCCGTAGACCGCGCCCTCCTCGCCGGCGTTCTCCAGGAGCGTGACGTGGAACTCCTCGGGCACCTCCGAGAAGCTCGGCAGCTTGTACGTGCTCGCCGCCTGCGTCAGCAGCCTGCCCCGCTGCGGTCCGTCACCGGCGTCCCAGCGCAGGTCCTCCAGCGTCAGCCACCCCGCGCCCTGCACGAAGCCGCCCTCGACCTGACCGATGTCGATCATCGGGGACAGACTGTCGCCGACGTCGTGCACGATGTCGACCCGCCGGATGCGGTACGCGCCGGTGAAACCGTCCACCTCCACCTCGGCCGCGGCGGCGCCGTGGGCGAAGTACTTGAACGGCGAGCCGCGGAAAGCCTGAGCATCCCAGTGCAGCCCCTCGGTCCGGTAGAAACCGGCCGCCGACAGCTGCACCCGCTGGAGGTACGCCGTACGCACAAGGTCGTCCCAGGCCAGCTCCTCACCGCCGCCCAGGCCGCGCGCGACGCCCTCGACGATGCGGACGTCCGAGGCGTTCGTGCCGAGCCGCGTCGCCGCCACCTGGAGCAGCCGCGCGCGCAGCTGCTCGCAGGCGTTCTTCACCGCCCCGCCGTTGAGGTCCGTACCCGCGCTTGCGGCGGTGGCGGAGGTGTTGGGCACCTTGTCCGTACGCGTCGGGGCGAGGCGCACCTCGTGCAGCGGGATGCCCAGCGTGGTCGCCGCCACCTGGAGCATCTTGGTGTGCAGGCCCTGGCCCATCTCGGTGCCGCCGTGGTTGATCAGAACGGAGCCGTCCTTGTAGATCAGCACCAGCGCGCCGCCCTGGTTGAAGGCGGTGAGGTTGAAGGAGATGCCGAACTTGAGGGCGGTGAGCGCGAGGGCCCGCTTGGTGTGCGGGTGCGCGGCGTTGAAGGCGGCGATCTCACGCCGGCGGTCGGCGATGCCGCCGTTCTCCTTGACCTGCTCCCAGACGGCGCTGATCCGCTCCGGCTGGACGACGGGCTGCCCGTACGGCGTGCACTGGCCCCGCCCGTAGAAGTTGCGCTCCCGCAGCTCCGCCGGGTCCAGGCCGAGCAGCGGCGCGCACCGGCCCATGATGTCCTCGATCACCAGCATGCCCTGGGGGCCGCCGAAGCCGCGGAAGGCGGTGTTGGACACCTTGTTGGTCCTGGCGACGCGACCGGTGATCCGGGCGTTCGGGATCCAGTACGTGTTGTCGATGTGGCACAGCGCGCGGGCCACCACCGGCTCGGACAGGTCGAGGCTCCAGCCGCCGTCCGCCGTCAGGGTGGCGTCGAGGGCCTGGATGCGGCCGTCGGCGTCGAAGCCGATCCTCCACTGGGCGTGGAAGCCGTGCCGCTTGCCGGACATGGTCAGGTCCTGGGTCCGGTTGAGCCGCACCCGGACGGGCCGGCCGGTGAGCCTGGCGCCGAGCGCGGCGACGGCCGCGAAGCCGTGCGGCTGCATCTCCTTGCCGCCGAAGCCGCCGCCCATCCGCAGGCACTGCACGGTCACCTCGTGACTGTGCAGGCCGAGCACATGGGCGACGATCTCCTGCGTCTCGGAGGGATGCTGGGTGCTGCTCTGGACGAAGACCTGCTCGGCCTCGTCGACGTAGGCGAGCGCCGCGTGCGTCTCCAGGTAGAAGTGCTCCTGGTCGGAGAAGTGCAGCTCCCCGGTGAACACGTGCGCGGAGTCGGCGAATCCGGCGTCGACGTCGCCCGTCACCATCACCGGGCGGGCGCCGTGGAAGCTGCCCGCCGCGATCGCCTCGGGCAGGGTGATCAGGGAGGGCCGTTCGTCGAGTTCCACCTCGACGGCCGCCGCACCCAGCCGGGCGGCCTCAAGGGTCTCGCCGAGCACCCAGGCGACGGCGTGCCCGTGGAACATGACCTCGTCGGGGAAGAGCGGCTCGTCGTGCTTCATCCCGGCGTCGTTGACGCCGGGCACGTCGGCGCCGGTCAGCACGCGGACCACCCCGGGCACGGCGAGCGCCGGGGCGGTGCGCAGCGCGGTGATCAGGCCGTGGGCCTTCATGACCTGGACCGGGTAGGCGTGCAGCACGTCCTTGGTGCGGTGGACCAGGTCGTCGGTGTAGAGCGCGGTGCCCGTGACGTGCTGGACGGCGCTCTCGTGCGGCAGGGGGAGGCCCACGACGGACTTCTCGGGGCGTTCGGACAACTGGCTCATGACGACACCGCCTCGGTGGTTCGCGCGTACAGCTTCAGCAGGCTCTGCCCGAGCATCGCGGAGCGGTAGGCGGCGCTGGCCCGGTGGTCGTCCATCGGTGTGCCCTCGTCCCGCAGCACCGGTGCGACGGCCTCGACGGTCTCCGCCGTCCACGGCCTGCCCTCCAGGGCCGCCTCGGTGGCGAGCGCGCGGATCGGGGTGGCGGCGACGCCGCCGAGGCCGATCCGCGCCGTGCGGACGATCCCGCCCTCGACGTCGAGCGCGCACGCGACCGCCACGCTGGAGATGTCGTCGAAGCGCCGCTTGGCGATCTTGTGGAAGGCCACGACGGGCGCGAGCGGCAGCGGGATGCGCACCGCGCGGATCAGCTCGCCGGGACGGCGCACGCTCTGCCGGTAGCCGGTGAAGTAGTCGCGGAGGGGGACCTCGCGCTCCCCGTCGGCGTCGGCGAGCACCACCGACGCGTCGAGCGCGAGCAGCGCCGGCGGACTGTCGCCGATGGGGGAGCCGGTGCCGAGATTGCCGCCGAGGGTCGCGCCGTTGCGGATGAGCCGCGAGGCGAACTGCGGGAACAGCTCGGCGAGCAACGGGACTCGACCGTCGAGGCGGCGCTCGATCTCGGTGAGGGTCAGCGCCGCGCCGATCTCGACGACGTCGGACTCGACGCGCAGCTCGCGCAGTTCGGGGAGCCGGTCGACGGCGACCACGCAACCGGCGCGCCGGGAGCGGATGTTCACCTCCACACCCCAGTCGGTGGACCCGGCCACCACGACGGCGTCGGGCCGCTCGCGCAGCAGCCGCAGCGTCTCGGCCAGGCTGCTCCTCCGCAGGAACGCGCTGTCGTCCTGGACGTACGCGGTGGTGACGGGCACGGGCGGGGCCTGCTCGCGGCGCTGCGCGAGGGGGTCCTCCTCGGTGGGCGTACCGACGGCGAACGCGGCGTCCCGGATCGGGCGGTAGCCGGTGCAGCGGCACAGGTTCCCGCTGAGCGCGTGCAGATCGAAGCCGTTGGGGCCGTGCTCGGAGTCGCCGTCCCCGTCCGGGTGAGCGCAGCGGTCGGGCCGGTAGTACTCGGCCGCCATGCTGCAGACGAACCCCGGTGTGCAGTAACCGCACTGGGAGCCGCCGCGGGCCGCCATCTCCCGCTGTACGGGGTGGAGTTCGGCGGGCGTCCCGGGCTCGCCGGTCGTGGCGAGGCCTTCGGAGGTGACGATCTCCTGGCCGTCGAGCGCCGCGACCGGGAGCAGGCAGGCGTTGACCGCCACCCAGTCGGTGGGCTTGTCGAGCCCGGGGCGGGCCACCAGGACCGAACAGGCGCCGCACTCACCCTCGGCGCAGCCCTCCTTGGTGCCGGTGAGCCCCCGCTCGCGCAGGAAGTCGAGGACGGTGGTGTGGGCCGGGGCCGGTGCGATGGGTGTTTCCTCACCGTTGACGGTGATCATGTTCGCCAATGTCGGGCAGCTTTCTGTGCTCGGGCGCCACGGGAGAGAGGGGGGCGCACGACGGCACGCGACAGCGGCGTGCCGGGAACGGGTGAAAGGAAAGCCTGAACGAGAACGGCGTCGTCAGCAGCCGTGGGCGATGCGACCCGGAACCCAGACCGTGGTGTGGGCGAGGCGACTCAGGTCGGAGCAGGTGTTCATCCGCCGGTCGCCTCCTCTCGCGGTCGTCATGGGCCGGTGCTGCCCGCAAATTAACGGCCGACGATCACGGAGGTCAAGGGCGCCACGAGCGGGACACATCTGCACATCAGATGGCTCTCAACTGAAACATCTGTTGGACAGTTCCACGGGCCGCTCCAAGGATGTGCCGTGCGGTAGCACAGTCCACGAGAGCGGAGGCACCCATGCCGCATGAAGAGACCGAAGTCGTCGTCGTAGGGGCGGGCCAGGCGGGCATCGCGATGAGCGAGCACCTGGGCGCCCACGGCATCCCCCACCTCGTCCTGGAGCGGCACCGGATCGCCGAGCGGTGGCGTTCCGAACGCTGGGACTCCCTGGTCGCGAACGGGCCCGCGTGGCACGACCGTTTCCCCGGTCTGGAGTTCGCCGACCTCGCCCCCGACGCCTTCGCGTCGAAGGAGCAGGTCGCCGACTACTTCGTCGCGTACGCCGAGAAGATCGGCGCCCCGGTCCGCAGCGGAGTCGAGGTGACCTCGGTGCGCAGGCTCGCCGGCCGGCCCGGCTTCCGCGTCGAGACGCCGGAGGGCTCGATCGACGCGCGCTACGTCGTGGCCGCGACCGGGGCGTTCCAGCGGCCCGTCGTCCCGCCCGTCGTGCCGGACGGCGCCGTCCCCACCCAGCTCCACTCCAGCGGCTACCGCAACCCGGAGCAACTGCCCGAGGGCGCGGTCCTCGTCGTCGGGGCCGGTTCCTCGGGGGTCCAGATCGCCGACGAACTGCGCCGGTCCGGGCGCCGGGTGTTCCTCTCCGTCGGTCCGCACGACCGTCCGCCCCGCGCCTACCGGGGGCGTGACTTCTGCTGGTGGCTCGGCGTGCTCGGGATCTGGGACGCGCAGACCCCTAACACGGCTTCCACGGCCTCACCGACGCCCGCTTCACCCCGACCACGGCCGGATTCCTCGCCCTCGTGCCGATCCTGCTCTTCGCGTACGTCGGCTTCGAGGCCCCCAACGCCGCCGGCGAGGAGATGCACGACCCGCAGCGCGACGTGCCCGCCGCGCTCGGACGCTCCGCGACCGTCGCCGCCTGCTGCTACCTGCTGCCCGTGCTCGCGCTGCTCGCCGTCGTCCCCGCCCGCCAGGTCACCGGCATCGGCGGCTTCATGGAAGGCGCCCGCCTCGTCTTCGGCATCTACGGCGACGCGGCGGGCCCGCTCCTGACGCTCACCGCCGTCATGTTCGTCTTCGCCCTCCTCACCCAGGGCAGCGCGTGGATGATCGTCAGCGACCGCATGCAGGCGATGGCGGCGGCCGACGGAGGCTCCTTCAGCCGCGCGCTCGGCGCCTTCCACCCCCGGCTCGGCACGCCCGTGCGGACCAACCTGCTCTCCGGGGTCGTGGCCACCGTGTTCATGATCGTGGCCATGCGGGTCGCGGAAGGCGACGCGGGCGCCGTGTTCGCCGTGGTCCTCACCGTGGCGGTCACCACCCTGCTGCTGTCCTACCTCGTCATCGTGCCCGCGCTCGTCCTGCTCCGCCTGCGCCGCCCGGACGTCGTCCGCCCCTACCGCGTCCCCTTCGGCCAGCGCGGCTTCATGACCTGCGCGGCGCTCGTCTACGCCTGGATCGTCGTCGGCTCCTGGTGCGCACTGTTCCCGGGCACCCTGGAAGCGCTGTTCGGCATCGGGTACTCCTTCGACGAGGTGTGGGGCCTGTCCCGAACGACGTTCGAGGCGTTCACCCTCGGCACGGTCGCCGTACTGCTCCTGGTCGGAGCCCTCGGCCTGCTGATCGCCCGAAGGGAGGCCCCGGAGCCGGCCGTCGCCGAAGCGGAGGCCTGAGGCGGGCGGACCGTGCTCGGCCGCGCCGCGGCCGAGCACGCGTCCTGTGCACACGGGGGCGCATGTGGCACGGTGAGGGCATGCCGGTTCCCGTGATTCTCGACTGCGATCCCGGTCACGACGACGCCTTCAACATCCTCCTGGCCGCCGCGCACCCCGCGATCGACCTGCTCGCGATCACCACCGTCGCGGGCAACCAGACGCTGGAGAAGACCACGCTCAACGCCCGCCGGGTCTGTTCGGTGGCCGGGATCCGGGGCGTCCCGATCGCAGCGGGCCGTGACCGCCCGCTGCACGGCCCGCCCCTGATCGCCGAGAACATCCACGGCGAATCCGGCCTGGACGGGCCCGGCTTCGGCGTCGGCGAGCCGGACGTGCCGCTGGACCCGCGCGACGCCCTCACCCTCGTCCGGGACACCCTGCTCGCCCATCCGGCGCCGGTGACGCTCGTGCCGACCGGGCCGCTCACCAACATCGCGGTCCTCCTCCTCGCCCACCCCGAGCTCGCCGGGCGGATCGAGCGGATCGTGCTCATGGGCGGCTCGACGGAGCGCGGCAACACCACGCCCGCGGCCGAGTTCAACATCCTGTGCGATCCGGAAGCGGCGGACATCGTCTTCCGCAGCGGTGTGCCCGTGACGATGTTCGGCCTCAACGCGACCCACCAGGTGCGGGCCACCAAAGAGGTCGTCGCCCGGATCGGCGCGCTCGGCACCCCGCTGAGCGCGCTCTGCGTCGACCTGCTGACCTACTTCGCGTCCACGTACCGCGAGGTGTACGGCTTCGACGCGCCCCCGCTGCACGATCCGCTCACCGTCGCCCACCTCGTCAACCCGTCCCTCGTCAGCCTGGTGCGGGCGGCGGTGACGGTGGAGCTGAGCGGCACGCACACCCGGGGCGCGACGGTGGTGGACCTGCACGGGGTGACGGACCGGCCGGCCGACACGGAGGTCGGCATGGAGGTCGACACGGACGCGTTCTGGGACCTGATCGTGGAAGCCGTACGCGTGCTCGGCGGAGGGCCGTCCCACTGACCCTCCGCCGAGCGGCGCGACCGGTTACCGGCCCGCCGTCACCTGCCGAACCAGGCGTTGTGGACGGTCAGCGTCGACGTGTTGCCCTGCTTGTCCGTGACCTCGGCGGAGAGCGAGACACCGGCGTCCTTCGCCGGGCTCTTCACGGAGATCAGCCCGCCGACGACCTTCACGGACCGCCAGGTCTTCCCGTCGTCGTAGCTGACGGACACGGCGAGCGACCCGAGGTTCGCCCCGGCCGCCGCGCCCTGCACGGTCACGGGGACCAGGACCGTCCTGCCCTCCGGGAGGCGTGAGGAGAGGTCGACGGGGGCCGCGAAGCGGACCGTGGACACCGGCAGCGCCGTGGTGGCCGCGACCTGCCGCGACCGGAAGGAGAATCCGGCCTCGACGCGGGTGGACGCCGAGGCGACCTTCGCCGCCCGCTCCACGGACGTCGTCAGCCGGTACCGGGCGTCGCCGCCGTCGACCGTGAAGGGCTTCGAGCCGGTCAGCGGATCGTCGTTCTCGGCGACCTTCACCCCGTCGCGGTACAGCGTCGTCCTGGCCGAGGTGTACGGGACGGAGCCCGGGTGCCCCTTGCCGTCGGCGAACAGCGGCACCGAGCCGACGAGCTGCTGCTCGCCCGTGGCCGGGTCGGGAGCCGTACGGAAGACACCCGTGCCCTCGCCCAGGAGCGGGCCGAAGACGCCCGTGTTGAAGGTCTCCCGGTACGTCCGGCCGGCCTCGTAGCGCTTCGGCCGGGCCATCTCGTAGCCGCCCTCGAAGGCCGGGTAGCCCCACTGGTCCGGCTCGCCCAGCTGGTTGAGCCGGGTCAGCCACCTGGCGCCGTCGGCGGTGGAGACGTAGAAGGTACGCGTGCCCGGCGCGGGCTGCGGGTCGGAGAAGCCGTTGCCCTCCGGCGCGCCCGGCAGATGGGCGTACGGCGAGGCGAGCGCGGTCTTCCCGGGCGCGGAGGCGCCGAGCCCGACCTTGAGCGTGGCGAACTCGCCCGCCTTCACGTGCCGGGTGTAGCCCGTCGCGACCGTGCCGACCTTGCCGCCGAAGGCCACCGAGTACTGGCTGGTGGCGTCCTTGAGGAAGTGCGCGTCCCAGGTCTGCAGGAGGGAGCCGTCGGTGACGGCCGGACCCAGGTGCGCGGTGCGGAAGCCGGTGAAGCCCCTCAGGACCCAGCCGTTGCCGACGCGCCCGATGTCGGAGTCGACCTCGTAGTACGTCCCCGCGTAGTCCGCCTTGGCGAGGCCGGGCACGGTGAGGTCCACCGGCTTGGTGGTCCGGGCGTCGGCGACGACCGTGGTGTCGGCGGAGACGTCCAGCTTCGGCTGGGCGATCCAGTCGGTGCCCGCCGCGTAGTCCGACGGGTCCTGGTAGACGGCCGTGTTGAACGTGTACGTGCCCTTGGGCACGCGGATCGTGTGGGCGCCCGGCTCGTTGTCGACGCGGGCCTGGAAGCCCGCGGCAGGCCCGCCGACACCGGTGAGGGTGTTGGCGAAGTACCGGGCGTCGGCGCCGTCGCGGCCGAGGGTACGGACCGTCAGGTCGTACGACTCCGCTTCCCGTACGGCCACCGCGGCCGTACGGACGGACTGGCCCGCGCCGGTGGCGGTGACGTAGCCCGAGTAGGAGCCGTCGGCGTCGCCGATCCTGGTGTCCGCGACGACATCGACCTCGGCCCTGCCGCCGGCGGGCACGGTCACCTTCGGGGCGCCGAGCGTGAAGAACCCGGCCGGGGCCGGCTTGCCCGACGGGTCGAGGGCCGACACCGACAGGTCGAGGGTGACGTCCGTCGCTCCGAGGTTCCGGTAGGCGACCTTCTTCGTGACGGGCTTGTCGTCGGCGTGCGGCCAGAGCGCCGTGCCGAAGTTCAGCGACGCCGGCTCGGCGACGACGCTCTGGGCGAGCGCCCGGTCGACCCGGACGCGGCCCGTGCCCTGCTGGAAGGCGGTGTAGGCGCCGCCCTCGGCCGAGCCGGTCAGCGCGCCCTTGAGCTCGGCGGCCTTCCAGTCGGGGTGGCGCTGCTTGAGGATCGCGGCGGCGCCCGCGACGTGCGGGGTGGCCATGGAGGTGCCGTCGATCTGGAGGTAGCCCGGTGCGGGGTGCGGCGTGCCGGGGCGCGTGTCGAGGGCGCTGCCGGGGGCGGCGGCCGCCGTGATGCCGACGCCGGGCGCGGTCACGTCCGGCTTGACGGCGCCGTCACCGGCACGCGGACCGGTGCTGGAGAAGGGCGCGAGCCGGTCGTCCTTGTCGACGGCGCCGACGGTCAGCGCGGCGTCCGCGGTGCCCGGCGAACCGACGGACGACGCACCGGACTCACCTTCGTTGCCCGCCGCGATCGCGAACAGGATCCCCTTCTCGGCGGAGAGCCGGTCGACCGTCGCCTCCAGCGGGTCGGTGCCGGGACTGTCGGGGCCTCCGAGGCTGAGGTTGACGACGTCCGCGCCTTCGGCGGCGGCCCACTCCATGCCCGCGATGACGGCGGAGTCGTCCCCGTACCCCTCGTCGTCGAGGACCTTCCCGCTGATCACCTTGGCGCCGGGCGCGACCCCCTTGAACCGGCCCTCGGACGCGGCGCCGGTGCCGGCGGCGATGGACGCGACGTGCGTGCCGTGCCCGACGCGGTCCACGGCGTCGGCGGAGGCGGAGAAGTTCTTCTCGGCGACGACCTGCGTCTTCAGGTCGGCGTGGGTCTTGTCGACGCCGGTGTCGAGGACGGCGATCTTCACGCCCGTGCCGTCGAAGCCGGACTCCCACGCCTTGTCGGCGCCGATCTGCCGGACGCTGCGGTCCAGGCTCGCCCCGCGCACCCCGTCCAGCCACACCGTGGCGATGCCGGAGGCGGCGACGCGCGCGCCGGTCTTCTGCCGGTCGGTCAGCGCCTCCCACACCCGGGCCACGTCGTCAGGGGAGGTACGGACGGCATCGGCGTTGAGCGTCGGGAACGTGCGCCGCACCTGGGTGTCGCCGGCCGCGCGGACCTCGGCGCGCGCGGCGCCGGCGGCCCCTTCGTACCGCACGATCAGCTTGAGCCCGGCGCGCCGGCTCCTGCGCAGCCGGGGGTCGGTGAGCACGTCGAGGTCGAAGAGCCGCTGGTCCAGGCGGCCCGTGGCGATCAGGCGCCGGGCGTCGGCGGGCACGACGAGGGTGTGGTCCCCGGTGCGCTGTATCTGTACGGGTATGTGCTCACGGCCCTTGGCGGCTTCGAAGCCCACCATGCGGCCCGTGGCGTTCACCACCACGTGGTCGCCGGTGACGAGCGGGATCCGCTCGGTGCCGCCGAGGCGCGGGGCGGTGTCGGGTGCGGCCGCCGCGTGGACGGCGATCGCCGTCGCGGGGCCGGTCATGCCTGCGACGAGGGCCACCGATGTGGCCGCCGCGACGGTGAAGGCGCGTGCTCTCTGCACGTGTGCGCGCAAGTCTCCCCCAGGAGCTCGGGACGAGGTCGGGTGGTCGGATCCGGCCGGCGGTGCCAGAGCACCCGCCGTCGGTCAGCGCAGTATGTGAGACGCGATCAACGACGGCTGGGGAGAAGGGCGTTGAGCCGTGGGGTTTCAAGCCATCCTGAAGTCCGTGAGTGCGATGGGGCGACGATGGCGGTGTGACGAGAGCGTGACGGCGGGGCGATCCTTGTGCGACGGCGATGCGCACCGGACCGGCCGGACCGCCCGGCGGGGCAGGTTTCACGGCCTTTCCGCAGGCCGGCGGTCGCCCACTCGGAGCACGCCCCTCCTCTTGGCCGTATCCGTACCCGGACGGAACGGATTTCCGTCCGGGTACGGCGGGGGATGATCCCCGCGGCTACGGCGGGGATGACACCGTCGGCTACTGCCAGGGGTCGGCTCCCGTGGCTACGGCTGGCTGTCGAGCCAGCTCAGCTTGTGCCCGTAGAGCACCCGCTGGCAGTAGTCCGTGCCCACCGGGTCGGCCGCGTCCCGGTTCTCGGTGCAGTCGGGCGCCGATCCCGGACGGTGCTCGGAGAGGGACCAGAGCCGGCCCGTGCCGCGCTCCACGTAGAGGTCCTCGGCGCCCCGGGCGGTCTTGATGGGCTGCCGGCCGTTCGTGACCAGCGCCTTGTCGACGTCCCAGCCGAAGCGCCAGAGCTGGCCCGGCTCGTCCGTGCCCTTCGACTCGTTCACGTACAGGGTGCCGCCGTGGATCGCCGCGCCCTGCGCGCCGCCGTTGGGCAGCGGCAGGTAGTTGGCCCAGCCCTGGGAGGTCACGTCGGCGGTGCGGCCCTCCAGGGCCGCGATCTCGAACGAGGAGACGCGGCCGGTGGACGGGTAGCCGGACGCCGGGCGGCAGTACTCACCCATGATCAGGCGGTCCGTGCCGGTGGTGCGGTCGAGCGAGATGTACGAGGCCTTGGGGGCGCCGGTCGAGACGCAGGCGTACGAACCCGCCGGGTTGCCCTGCGCCGCCTTGAACTTCCACGCGGCGACCTGCGGCATCACGTACCGGTAGCCGAAGCTGTACCAGACGTTGTCGTGGCGGCCGACCTTCGTCTTGTCCTGCGTGTTGGCGGTGGTCTGCACCCCGTCGGTGTCGGCGCCCATCGCGTCGTGCGTGCTGGGGTCGCCGTCCGGGTCCAGGTCCATGATGGAGCGCATGTCGAAGACGCGCAGGCCGTTACGGGTGTCGGCGACGTACAGGTAGTTGCCGTACCAGACGATCCCGCCGGCGTGGACGCCCTTCTGGATCGGGTACTCGGAGGCGTGCAGCCCGTCGAAGGAGACGTGGTCCGCCGAGTTGATGTACGTCCAGCCCAGCAGGACGTGCCGGTACTTGATCTCGGGGCTGCCGGTCGCCGGGTTGGTCCGGCTCTGCACGAAGGTGATCCGGACGCCCTTCTGGTTGCAGGCGTCGTCGGCCGCCAGCTCGGCCTCGGTGCAGTCGCCGGTCGCCGGGTTCGGGTCGGTCTCCCGGCCCGGGTCCGAGCCGTCGTACGAGGCGAACAGCTGGATGTTCCCGGCCGTGCCCCACAGCTCGTCGTCCTGGGCGTCGGAGACACCGGTGAAGCCCTGCGGGACCCACTCGGGGGAGGTGGAGTCGTCGCTCTGCAGGCAGTACTTGATGTCGGGGTCGGGAGCGGTGCCGAACGGGTCGCGGGAACACCAGGGCGTGACGGTGCGGTTCGCCCCCGCGAGGAGGTTCTGCACGCCCGACTTGGGGAGTACGGCGTCCAGGCGGGCGACCCGGGCGGTGGTCTCGGAGTTCAGCGCGCCGGGCGACATCGTGAAGTCGCTCGGGTCGGCCGTGCCGCCGGGCGAGGTCCAGCCGGCGGCCGTGAGCGCCGAGGGAGCGGCGACGGTCGTGAGCGGCTCCTGGACGGTGGGGTCCGAGGAGCTGGTCGGGACGACATCGGCCTGGGCCGGAGCCACGAGACCGGTGACGGCGAGCGAGGCCGCGACGGCTGCCGTGAGCCAGGCGCGGCGTATGCGCCGTGAGGGCATGGGAGGTTGCCTCCGTTGTCGGTGTGTCAGACAAGTCGAACGGAGGGTTCCAGAACGCCGGAGGGAAAGGCAACCGTGACGAATGCATCGACAACGCCATCGAATGCTCGGCCGGTTGATGCTCCCTCAGGTACGATGCGCCGCGCGTACGGCCGAGGTTCGGGCTGCCCGGACGACCGCGGGCCCGCCCGCCCGGCGTCCGGTTCGGCGCAAGACCCGTCACCGATCCCCACAAGATCCACACGGTGGGCGCTCGTGCGGTGGGCGGTCCTACCATGTGCCGATGAGCGCCCACGGCATCGACCGCCCGGCGGACCTCGACACGGTCCGCGAGTCCTACGACCGCGTGGCGGACAACTACGCCCACATGGTGACGACGACGGGAATCGGCGACATCCGACGTCACCCGTGGCACAAGGCGTCGATCGACGCCTTCGCCGACACGGTGGGGCAGCTGGGCCCGGTCCTCGACGTCGGCTGCGGACCCGGGACGGTCACCGCGTACCTCGCCGAGCGCGGACTCGACGTGTCCGGGGTCGACCTCTCCCCGCGCATGATCGAGAACGCCCGCCGCCTGTACCCGCACTGCCGCTTCGCCGTCGCCTCCGCCACCGAACTCGACCTCGCCGAGGAGTCCCTCGGCGGCGTACTCGGCTGGTGGTCGCTGTTCAACCTCCCCCGCGCGGTGCTCCCGCAGGTCCTCGGCATGTTCGCGCGCGCCCTCAAGCCGGGCGGCCACCTCATCGCCGCCACCCACGTCGGCGACGAGGACATCCTGCGCACCGAGGCGTACTGGACCGACTCCATCCGCTGGACGACCCACCAGTGGCGCCCGGAGCAACTCGTCCACCTGATCGAACAGTCCGGCCTCCACCCGGTCGCCGAACTCCGCCTCCCCGCGGACGAACACACGGGCCCGGGCGTGGTCGTCATGGCCAAGCGCATCCGCTGAGACCCCCGCGCACACGGCCGGGGGGCGGCGGGGCCCGGTGGCCGTGTGCTGCTCAGCGGGTGAAGAAGCCTCGTGCGGGTCACCACGCCGGGCAGCGGCGTGCCCGCGTGGGGCCGGTCATGGACCGTGACCCTCGTTGAGGTCAGGCCATGCGGCCCCGGTCTAGGCGTAGGCCCCGGGCTCAGGCGTGCGGCCCCGCCGTTGCGGTGAGGGTCGACGGCAGTTGTGCCGCCGTCGCGCGGAGGCGGTGGACGAGGTCGTCGGGGGTGTGGCCCTTCGGCTGGGCCACCCAGGCGTCGAGCGTCCGGTGGAACAGGACGACGAGCAGGTCGAGGGCCAGGCGGGCGTGGAGCCGGCCGTCGGGGCCCGGGAGGGCGAAGCGGCGTTCGACCACGGCGAGCGCGGACCGCGTGGTGCGGTCGCAGAAGGCGAGGCCGTGCGCGTCCATCGAGGGCGTGAGGGCCGCGAGGCGGCGGGCGGCCAGGACGCGTCCGGCCCATCCGTCGGCCGGCATCCGGCCGACGGCCTCGGCGAGGGCGTCCTCCAGCAGCGCGAGGAGCCGCCGGCCGTCGGCCGGGCACGACTCCAGGACGTCGAGGAAGGCCGCCCACAGGTCCTGTGTGGGGGCCATGGCGACGTCCTCCTTGCTGTCGAAGTAGCGGAAGAAGGTCCGCTTCGACACCTCGGCGGCCTCGCAGAGCCCGTCCAGCGTCACGCCGTCGAACCCATGGGCGCCGAACAGGTCGAGCGCCGTGTCGATCAGCGTCTGCCGGGTGCGCAGCTTCTTTCGCTCGCGCAGCGGGAGCGTGCGGGACGTGGGGGGTGTGGGGGAGGTCTCGGCGGTCATCGGCACCACTGTATCCGAGCGGCGAACGCTACCTATAGGCTTATGCCACTCAGTGGCAGAATCTTGGAGGTCCTCTGTGCGCGCCCTTCTCGTCGACCCCTCCGCCCCCGGCGGTCTCCGCCTCGGCACCGCCCCCGACCCCGAAACCGCCCCCCACCAGGCCCTGGTCCGCGTGACCGCGACCTCGCTCAACCCCGGCGAGATAGCGTTCGGCCTCGGCGCCGCCCCGGCGGGCTCGGTCCTCGGCTGGGACGCCGCCGGCATCGTCGAGCGGGCCGCCGCGGACGGCTCGGGACCCGCCGCCGGCACCCCCGTGGTGACCCTGATGCCCGACGGCGCCTGGGCCGAACTCCGCGCGGTCGACACCGCCTTGATCGGCGTCGCCCCCGCCGGCGCCGACCCGGGCGCCCTCGCGACCGTCCCCGTCGCCGCCACCAGCGCCCTGCGCGCCCTGCACCGCCTCGGCCCGCTCCTCGGCCGCGACGTCCTGATCACCGGGGCGACCGGAGGCGTCGGACGGTACGCCGTCCAGCTCGCCCGCGCGGCGGGCGCCCGCGTCGTGGCGTCGACGAGCTCCCCGGCCGCGAACGGCGCGCTCCTGCGCGGCCTCGGAGCACACGAGGTGGTCCGCGCGCCGAAGGAGGCCTCCCGGCCCGTGGACGGGGTCGTCGACCTGGTCGGCGGCCCCCTCCTCGTCGACGCGTACGACACCCTCGCCGAGGGCGGCACGCTGGTCGCCCTCGGCCACTCCGCCGGCACGGGCGAGGACTTCCCGTTCGGAGCGCTGTTCGGCGACCAGGGCCGGCACGACCGGTCCGTCGTGACCTTCTTCCTGCTCTCCTGCGCCGGCCTCGACCGCGACCTCGGCTGGCTCGCCCACCGCGTCGCCGACGGCACCCTGGACCCGGGCATCACCTGGCGGGGCGGCTGGGACGACGCCGCCGGCGCGGTCGCCGCCCTGCTCGCCGGGGACCTGCACGGCAAGGCGGTCCTGACGTTCGACCAGAGCTGACATCCCGGCGACGCCGGCCCGGAGGAGGATGGCGCCATGCGCATTCTGATCATCACCGCCGGATCCCGGGGAGACGTCGCCCCCTTCACCGGCCTGGGCCGCCGCCTGCTCGACGCCGGCCACCAGGTCGCCGTGGCCGCCCACCCGTCCTTCGCCGCACTGATCGCCGGGTGCGGTCTCGAGCACCGCACCGTGCCCGGGGACCCGGAAGCGCTGATCCGTGACTGGTCCCGGGCCGCCTCGCGCGCGGAGGCCCAGGCCCTGACCAGGGCGTACGCGGACGGGCTCGCCGACGGGGTGGCGGACGCCGTGGCGGACGGCGCCGACCTGCTCCTCACCGCGCACGGCCCGGCACCGCTGACCCGGACGGCCGCCGCGGCCCACGGCGTCCCGGTCGTCGGCACCTACCTCGTACCGTCCTTCGCCACCCGGGAGTTCCCGCTCCCCAACGCGCGCAACGCCGAAGGCCTCGGCCCCGAGGGCAACCTCGCCGCGGGACAGGACGTGCTGAAGCGCGCCGACGGGGTCTTCGCCGGTGCCGTGACCCGGCTGCGCGACCGCCTCGGACTGCCCGCCGCCACGCCCTCGGCGGCGGGGGACATCCGGCCGGCCTTCCACGGCTACAGCCCGCTGGTGGTGCCGCGCCCCGAGGACTGGCCGTCCGGGGTCCACGTCACGGGGTACTGGTGGGCCGCGCGGCCCGACGGCTGGCAACCTCCCACCGCACTCGTCGACTTCCTCCAGGCCGGTCCGCCCCCGGTGTTCCTCGGCTTCGGCAGCATGGCGGCGGGACAGGGGGAGCGGCTCAGCGAACTGGTGGGCGCGGCGGTACGGCGCGCGGGCGTGCGCGCGGTGGTGCAGGCGGGCTGGGCCGGGCTCGTCGGCCACGACTCCGACGACGTCCTGGCCGTCGGGGACGTCCCGCACGACTGGCTCTTCCCCCGCACCGCCGCCGTCGTCCACCACGCCGGGGCGGGCACCACCGCGGCCGCACTCCGGGCCGGCGCACCCGCCGTGCCCGTCCCCGTCATGTACGACCAGCCCTTCTGGGCCTCCCGGCTGCACGCCCTGGGAGTGGCCCCCCGGCCCGTGCCGTTCGCGGACCTGACCGCCGAGAACCTCGCCGACGCGATCACGGCCTGCCTCTCCGAGCCGTCCCACCGCCGCCGCGCGGCCGAACTCGCCCACGGGCTCGCCGCGGAGGACGGCGCCGCCGCGCTGCTCGCCCACATCGGCACGCGGTCCACCCGCTGACGCGGGCGGGGCGCGTGCGGCGCGCTTCGGAGGCCGGGGTGAGCGGAGTGCTTCGATCGGCGTGAATGGACGGACCGGGGGCCGCTCCCGAGGCGCGGACCCCGGCCGTCCCGTCTCACGCCACCCGCGTCACCTCGTACTCCCACACGAGCAGCACGTCCACCACCGCGTCCGGGTCGAGACCGCCGTCCTTCCGCAGGAGCGGGTCGAGGCCCTGTACCGGCACGGTCAGCAGCCAGTCCTCGTCGTGTTCGGGGACCCGCCCGCCCGTTCCGGTGAAGCGGGCCCGGGGCTGGCCCTTCAGCTGCGGGTCCGCGCTGAGCGTCGACGGGGCGCCGCGGCCCCCCGGGGGCGTCAGGGTCAGCGTCAGGTCGCCGGCCCCGCTTCCGTAGCAGTCCACGTACCGCTTGGTGCCGTCGGGGACGAGGTCCGTGGAGAGGACGAGGACGGCCTGCGGATCGGTGACGCCGATGCCGTCGTCGGCGAACAGGCGCGGGAACCAGCGCTTGGACACCGGGAACCGCAGCGTCGGACTCGCTCCGCTCACGAACCGGTACCACTGGTCCCCGAGCTCGCGCCGCGCGCTGAACGCCCGCAGCAGGCCCTTGCCGCCGTGGGCGTGGAGCCAGCCGTTCAGGCCGTCGCGGAGCTCGGACACGGCCCGGTCGGCCAGGCCGGACCCGCCGTCGCGCGCCGTGTACCGCAGGCGCATGACGACGTCGGCGATCGACTCGTAGTCGAACTGCCGGAACTCCTGCGGCAGGCTCAGCCGCCACTCGCCGATGACGCCCGCCCCCTCGAAGGGCAGGAAGCGCTCGTCGCGCAGACTCGTCTCGAAGAGCCCGCTGTCGTCCTGGCCGGTGCTCGTCACCACCGACTGGATAGGGCCCGCGTAGTCCCGGAAGCGGCCGTCCGGGCTCTGCCGCGCATAGCGGTCGCCCGGCAGCCGGGGGTCCGTCCGCACACTGCTGCGCAGCAGCGTGGCCGTCAGGTTCACGCTGGTGTACGGCCCGCCGACGCACGGCACCGTGAAACTCACCGTCTTGATCCGCCGCAGATAGTGACCGGGGGTGTCCAGGTCGAACAGCGCCTCCGGAAGCGACACGTAGCAGCTGCCGGTCTCCTTCAGGGCGAGCAGGGCGTTCGGGTCGAGCTGGGCCAGCGACACCGCCTTCGACAGCTCGAACTCCCTGGAGTTCTCCGCGAGATACGCGGCGTCGAGCCGGTTCAGGTCGCTCGCGAGACGCTCGCCCGCGAGCAGGCCCTTGCGCAGGGTGTCCCAGTGGCCGAAGCGGACGAGCGGCGGGCCGTCGGCGCCCAGCTCGTACCGCATCGCCCGCTCGGCCCGCTCCGCCGTCTCGTACGCCAGCTGGTACGCCTGGAAGTACGAGGTGGACAGCTGCCCCACCATCCAGTCGTACAGCTCCTGGCCGGTGTACTTGTCGTGCAGGAACCGGTCCGCCTCCCGGGTGTGCGCGGCCTGCAGGTCGTGGTTGGCGAGCTCCCGCCGGGCGTTCTCGTGGCGGACGACCGCCGCCGCGATCTGCGCGTCGAAGTTGGCGATGTCCGAGTCGGCCTGACCCTTCTGGAGGCCCCAGTCCTCCGACCGCCGCTCGTAGCCCGCGAGCGTCGCCGCGAGCGAAGCCCCGGAGTGGAACGTGCCGGCGATCTGCGACAGCGAGCCCGACAGGCCCTTGAGTCCCTCGCCGAGGTTGGTGCCGCCCCAGGTCGCGCCGATCGTGGTCGGCGAGCCGAGCTTGAGTTCCGGGAGCAGCCGCATCACGCTCACCGTCATGTCGATGGCCGCCGCGATGCCCTGGAAGCCGATCCCCGTCCAGCTGAGGGCCTCGTGCGCCTTCTCCCCGGCGTTCATCTTCTGCCGCGACCCGTAGTAGTCCTGCCGCTTCCTCGCCGCGTCGCGCGCCTGCTGGAGCCCCGCCACCGTGTGGGCCTCCGCGGCGACCTGGGCGAGCCGCACCTCGCGCACCGCGTCGAGGAGGGAGGTCTCGTGGCCGGAGCGCAACCGGGCGAGCGCCTCAGCGTCCCGCTTCTCAAGGGCGGACAGCAGCAGCGCCCCGAAGGACTTGACCTCGGCGGTGTACTCCCTGGCCTTCGCGACCATGGTGGTGAAACGGCAGTGGGGGAGCGGCCCGCCCAGGTCCTCCGGTACGGAGGCCAGGTCGGCGCCCGAGGCCACAGCGCCGACGAGCAGGGCAGGATCGCTCGGGGCGCCGAACAGCTCGAACGCCCGCTGGACGCCCTCGATGTCCTGACAGTGCCGGATCTTGTACAGCCGGTCCTCGACCGTGTCCCAGTAGCCGAGCAGCTTGTCGTTGGGCGGGATGCGGAAGTACGTCAGCCAGCCGAGGCCGAGGCCGGGCGCGATCCGCGCCGGCGGCGGCTCGGTCCCGCCCGCCGGGATCAGGTGCTCGGCCGCCGTCACCGGATCCGGCGCCGCCGCGCCCCGGGCCCGCAGCTCGGCGTAGCTCAGCGGCGCCGGCTCGTTCGGCGGCGGTACGGACACGGGCCGCGGCCCGAGGAGTTCGGCGGCGAGCAGGTACATCTGGGTCGCCTGGTTGACGGTCTCCAGGGTGCCCTCGCGGAAGAGGCTGTCGCCCCAGGCGATCAGATTGTCCAGGTACCGCATGACGACGGCCTTCTGGTAGGCGGTCGTACGGAACTTGGCGATGACGTCCGGCTGGAAGGGATGCGCCAGCCACTCCTCGACATGGCGCCGTTCGTCCCCGTTGCCCTCGGCGAGGCGCTTGAGGATGTCCTCGATCCGGTCCCGCTGGTAGTCCTTCTGCTGGAAGAACGGCTTGGTGATCCAGTAGCGCGCGGGCGACTCGCCGCCGGACCGCGAGGTCGGGTCGAAGATCGTGTGGAACCACCGCTGGGCCTCGGCGAAGCGCTGGTTGGCGCCGAGCCGCTGCGCCATGAGCAGCGGGATGTGGAAGAACAGTTCCCAGTTGTAGTCGGCGTACGTGCCCTCCGGCGTGAAGTCCACCTCGGCCTCGGAGGGCCGCTCCGGGGAGACGTTGTCCTGGGGCTGGTACGAGGCGAAGTCGAACAGCGGCCACTTCGCGCCGGGGTCCAGCTGGACCGACCGGTCGAAGAGCGCTTCCGTGCCGCCTTCGTCGAGGAGCCGGGTGAACAGCTCGACGTGCGGGTGGTACATGGGTGTGAACCGGTAGAGG
This sequence comes from Streptomyces sp. NPDC037410, assembly GCF_055602235.1. Lineage (NCBI taxonomy): Bacteria > Bacillati > Actinomycetota > Actinomycetes > Kitasatosporales > Streptomycetaceae > Streptomyces > Streptomyces sp. NPDC037410. Next base: position 436,238 of record NZ_JBVJWR010000002.1, read on the forward strand.
GGCCGTGTCGTGCGGGTGTCCGCGGTGACGTGGTAGCTGCGGGCACCGTCGGTGACGGTGGCGGAGTCCAGGTACCAGCCCGTCGGGGAGAAGAACGCGACCGGCAGCTGGATCCGGTAGAGATGACCGCCCTGCGGACTGGCCAGGACCATGTTGCTGCCCTGGAGGTCCGTCAGGCCGGGCAGGTAGACCTGGCAGCGGTACCCGGCCGGCGCGCCCGCCGGGAGGTGCTGGACGAACTCGTTGTTGATGTTCTGGCTGTCCGTCGGCGCGAAGAACCGCTGACCCCTGCTGTCGTGCCGAGGATCGTCCTCGTGGACGAAGAGCGTCGGGATCGTGCTCACCGCCCCTGTGCGGCGCCCGAACCGGAACCCCCCGGAGAGCGTGCCCCGCGTGGGATCGGGGTTGACGTAGCTGGCGTAGTTGTGGACGCTCCACACCGTCAGCTCCCCGCCGACGGGGTCGACCTGCGGGTAGAGGCGGTAGGGGCCGGTGTTCAGGAAGGGGTCGGCCTCGTCCTCCACGATCCGCTGCGGCCACTTCAGCGTCGTGATCGTGTCCTGCGTGATCCGCTTCGGCTGCCAGGCGCCGTTGGCGTACTGGGTCCAGTTGAGCTGGATCTTCCAGTACGGCGACGGCGAGTCGATCGCCGTCTCGTCCCTGCCCTCCACGGGCAGCGTCGTGATCGCCTTGGCGTCCCCCACCTTGACGAACGTCGGCCACATCAGCTGGAGGCGCTTGTTCCACACGACCGGCACCAGGGCCGGGGTGTCCATGTCGAGTTCGATCTTCTCCCACGGCGTCCACGTGGTCCGGTTCTTGATCCACCGGCGGTGGTGGAAGGTACGCGGCGCCGACTCCGTGCACGCGAAGAGGTGCACCACCTCCGTGCCCGTGGACCAGTCGTGGTGGATCCCGCACGGCTGGAGGCGGGCCACCGAGTCGAGCCGGTCGACGTAGCCGCGGTAGACCTCCTCCATGTTGTCGCCGACCACCTCCTTCTGCATCAGCTCGTCGCGCAGCCTGGTGAAGAGCGGGGAGGCACCGGCCCGCAGATCGGGCTGGAAGTAGTTCTCCGGGTAGAGGAAGACCTTCTGGTTCGCCTCCCACAGCCGGTAGCGCTTCATCCACTCCCACTGCTCCCAGGTCTCGTCGTCCCCGGGCCGCACCCGGGGCTCCAGACCCAGCAGCACCCGCTGGACGAACAGCTGGACCGTGTTGATCGCCTGCGCCATCCGGGTCGTCAGCCGGCAGTTGCCCATCTCGACGTCGAGCAGGAAGTAGTCGTAGAGGCCGTTGACGTCCTTCCAGTACGGGAATCCGACACTGGTGGTCAGCGGGTACGCGACGAGGTACGACACGAGGGCCGCCCGCTGCCGCTCGCGCAGCGCGTCCGCCACCGGCACGGCGGCGGTCAGCCAGTCCTCGGGCGAGAACCGCGCCTTCGCGGCCATCTGCACGGACTGCACGATGTCCGGAGGCAGCAGCGACGGGATCCAGGCGAGGGCACGTGCCGCCGACACCCCCAGGCGGCGCAGCAGCGAGATGGCCGAGCGCAGTTTGCCGAGGCCGCGCTCGTCCCCGAGCTCACCGGGCAGGCCGAGCCCCAGCATGTCGGCCGTACCCAGCACCTCGACGTCCGTGCGATCCCACCCGGTGCGCTCGCTCAGGGTGTCGAAGACGCGGTAGGGCGACGACCCCGGGCCGTGGCCCGCGGCGAGGACGACCCCGAGCGTGTCCGAGCCGCCCGGGACCGTCTCGCGCAGCGCGAGCAGGTCGAGCAGCCGGACGAACGGCCGGTACAGCGGCGAAGCGCCCTCGACGGGGGCCGGCGGCAGAGTGGCCAGGTCGAGCCATCCGGCGCCCGTCGCGTACTCCATCACCCACGGCAGCTCCGCGCCGGTGACCCGCAGCCGGGCCAGGGCCAGCGCGACCCGGTGCAGCAGCGACAGGGCGGTGAACTGGACGGGGAAGCCGGTGCGCGTGACGGCCACCGCCGGGTCGCTGTCGACGAACGCGGGATCGAGGAAGTCCAGGACCAGCGGACCCGGCCCGGACAGGGCCCGGAGCCACGTCCCCAGGAGCGCGTCCGCCGAGGCCGCGTCGAGCCCGGCCGCCTGGCCGAGCTGGAGCTTCACGGTCGTCTCGCCGATCCGCCGGCGCAGCTCCGGAAGCAGCACCGAAAGGACCAGCCGGAAGCGGTCGGCCGGGGACTGCGGCCCGTCGAAGAGGGTGTCGGCGTGCGACCTGTCCAGGAACTTGTTCTCGTCCTCGACCGGTTCGTTCTGCGCGTCCTGGAGCAGGTGCACGGCGCGCTGGAAGTCGGCGTCGCCGCTCGCGGCGGACAGGGCGTCGATCTCCTCCTGACTGCGGTGACCGAAGGAGCACAGAGTCCCGGCCGAAGGATCGTGGAACACCTTGCCGACCAGCTCCGGCGGCAGCACCAGATCGGCGGGCATGGCGGCCAGCGGCGCGCGGTACAGCGGGATCCGGTAGGCGTTCATCTGGGTGGTCACGAAGTCCCGCGGGCCCGCGAACAGCCTGCGTACGTAGATCCCCCACAGCTCGCCGGAGCCCAGGGCGTACATCCGGTCCCGCTGGGCGAGCGTCATCGGCCCGGTGAACCGGAGCAGGCCCTGCCCGTCGGCACCGGGCTCGAAGCGCACGGGGAGGTCCGCGGGATACGGGCGGGAACCGACGTCGTTGGCGATCCGCACCGAGTACACGGCCGTCCCGAGCAGCGTCGCCACCGCCTGCTCCACCCGGGCCGGTTCCCAGCCGATCAGGGAGAGCTGACGACTCGTCAGTGCCCCTGTGTCGTCCGTGGTCCGCGCGGTCTGCTCGGACACGGCCCGCAGGGCCGCACGCAGCCCGGTGAGCACGGAGCCGAGCGAGGCGTCCGACGGCACGGTCGAGCCCTCGGGCCCGGTCGTCGCGGTCAGTACGGCGTCGACCTCGGCCACCGTGATCCCGCCGGCCAGGACCGCGGCCGCCTCGTCGGCGAACCGGGCCGTGTCCGCGAGCGAGGCGCGCACCGAGGCGGCGGAGTCCCCGGCCGCCGGCGGTTCGCCCGGCGCACCCCCGGCGCCCGCCGTGGACTCCCGGCGCCCGGGGTCGTCGACCGGCGTGGGACGGATGCGTACGGGCCGCCCGGCCGGCAGCTCGGTCTCACCGGCCGGTACCGCCCCGGGCACCGGACGCCCGCCGGGCCGCAACGGACTGCCGCCGCGCAGCTCGAACAGGCGCAGCAGGTCCGCGACCGGCAGCCGCACGGCGCGGGCCAGCGTCACCGTCCGCACCAGGGCCGACAGGCCGGCGAGCGTCACCCGCGTGTCGGCGACCACCGCGTGCGGCCCGGAGAGCATCACCGTCAGGTCGGCGTCCGTGATCTCCAGGATGCCGAGCAGGGCGGCCGACAGCGGATAGAGTGCAGATCCCCCGGGCTCTCGACCTCGGTACGGGCGGCGTTCAGGGCGAACGGGTTGCGGCCGCCCGGCACTCCGGCGACCACCGCGTCGTCGAGGAACAGCCGGTCGTACAGGGAGGGATCGTCGCCCGTGCGGTAGAGATGGGTGTCAAGCGGGCCGTACAGGCAGAGCAGCCGCTCCACGGACAGGCCGAACCGCTCGGAAAGGCGCCGCACGGCGACCAGACAGGACAGAGTCGCAGCGCTCAGCTCGCCCGGCGTGCAGGTGGCGATGACCCGGTCGAGCCGGTGCGCCGGCCAGTCGAGGATCCCGCGCAGCCGCTCGAAGCGGTGCAGCCGGTCGAGGGTGTCCGTGGTGAGGCCGTCGATCCGCAGCAGGTCCGTGGCGCACGGGTGCTTCGGATCCGTCGGCACGATGGTCAGCGCGCCGCCCGGATCGACGAAGCGGGTGTCGAGCACCGACTCCAGTTCCGGATAGTCCAGCTGGGCGGTGTCCATCATGGCCCGCACCGTCGACACGGAGTTCAGGAGCTCCTGCGGCGGCATCGCGGAGGGCTTGCCGTAGAAGGCGGCCAGCGTCCGGCCCGGCTCCGTGGACTCGCCCGTGATCACCCGCAGGCCGCCCAGGGTGATGCCCAGGCTCTCCGCGACCACCTCGACGGAGTCGGCGCCCGCCGGGTGCAGGGTGGCCATGAGCTCCTCGCGCCGCACCCCGAGCAGAGACAGGTAGCTGCGGGAGCGGTCGGCCCAGAGGTCGTACGGCAGCGTCCACGGATACACGGCGTTGGCCAGCCGGTCGTAGGCGCTGTCGTTCGTCCACTGCGGCTGGATCCGCAGATGCGCCGAGTCCCCGCTGCTCTGCCGCACCTCGTCCCCGGTGGCCGGGTCCTGGACGAGCGCGTTCTCCAGGAGCTCGTTGACCAGGTCGATGTACGGGAGCGTCAGGTCGGTGTTGTCGCAGCTGAGCTTCACCTGCCACAGATCGGGCCGCCGGGCGTACAGCGTGTCCGCCATCGGGCTCTCGCCCAGCTCGCCCATCGACCCCGAACTCGGCGCCCGCTTCAGGAAGTACAGCAGGTCCACCAGATAGGCCGGCTGACTGTAGAGCGTGCGGCACTCCTTGCACGCGCACGAGTCGGCGGAGCCGAACAACTCCCCCAGTCCGGGACCAGATCGGCGTGCTCTTCCACGCGCGGCAGCCACGGCACCTCGAACTGGCCGGCCGTCCGCAGGTCCGCCACCAGGTTCACCGCGGCGGCGTGCACCCGCAGCGCCCGCGCGTGCACCGCGTGGGCCTCGGTCTCGTCGAGGTGCTCCGCCATGCGCGCCGCGAAGGTGTCCCTGGCCACCCCCGCGATGGCGGCCGAGGAGGAGAACCCCTCGTCCCGCAGCGCCCGCACCGCGTCGAAGCGCGGCGCGACCCGGTACACCCGCTGGAGGGCGCCCAGTTCGGGCCGGGCCTCCTCGTCGGGGACACTGCGGGCGTCGACCGGGGTGCCCACCAGGTCGAAGTCCGGGTTCGCGGCCAGGAAACGGGCGGCGGGGGCGGTGTCCGGTGCCGGGTCGGTGGCGAGCCGATGGGCGACGTACGCGGTCGGGTACGTCCGCTCGGCACGGGTACGCAGCTCGTCGGCGTACTGCGCCGGGGTGAAGGCCGGTGGACTGGCGTGCGGCGGGCCGCCCGCCTCCGCCACGAGACCCTCCCAGTGCCCGTCGAGCCGTACGAGCTCGCGCGGATGGGCGAGCTCCCCGCTGTCGAAGCGGTCGAGGAGCGCGCCGACCAGCTCGGGGTGCCCGTCGGCCACCCGGCTCAACTCAGGGCCAGACCGAGCCGTTCGGTCGTCGCGGACGGCGCACCGACGGCGAGGAGGGCCTCGTGGGCGCGGTCCTCGGGTCCGTCGTGGTCGAGGTGGGCGGAGAAGAGCCGCTGCCGCACCTCCGGGTCCGCGACCGTGAGCGTGAAGAGGCGGGCGAGGGCGGACGGACGGGCACCGGCGTCGAGGCCGCCGACGCTCGCGGTCGCGTGCGTGCTCCCCGCGCCGTCGACGCTCGCCGTCGCGTGCGTGCGCCCGGGGCCGTCGGCTCCGGCCGTGCTGAGGCTGCTCCCGGCACCGTCGGCTCCGACCGTGCCGCGGCCGCTCCCGGCGCCGTCGCTCGTGGACCCGGCGAGGCCCTCAGCGCCCAGCTGGCGGGCGCGCACGGCGGCGACGAGTTCCTCGGCCCCCTCCGCCGAGTCGATGAGGCGGGACTCCACGGCCGCCGTCAACGCCTCCCGTACCGCACGCGCAGGCCGCAGTGCCAGCTCGTCGGGGTCGTCCGGAAGGCCCCGGCGCAGCAGTCCGTAGAACAGCTCCGTCGGCTGCCCGGTGCCGGCCGCGAGCCGGGCCGCGCGGGACATGCGGCGGACGTGGTCCGGTTCGACGCCGGAGGCGTGGCCGAGGAAGCCCGCCTCGTCGGGGGTGAGTCCGGCGGGATCGGCGCCGTCGAGCAGCGGTGCGAGTGCCGAGACGACCCGGGCGTACTCGGTGCGCGGGTCCGAGGGCAGGGTCACGTCCAGGATCTCCTCGGTGCGCGGCGCCGGGCAGGAGACCTCGGCCGACCGGCCGTCGGGCGAGGAGGCACTCAGTACCAGCCCGGCGGGCTCGGCCGACGGCTCGTACTCCAGACGGTAGCGGCCGTCGCTCCCGGTCCGGGTCTCGCCGAGCCCGCTCGTGGACCGCAGCTGCCGGGCGGTGAGCACGACCCGGGTCCCGGAGGCGGGACGGCCGTCCTCGGTGACGGTGCCGGTGACGAGGCGCCGCTCCGGTGGTGGGGCTGAGTCGGGTGGGCCGGCGGTCGCTTCGGTCATGGCGGAACTCCTCTGTGCCGTGGGGACGGCGAGCGATCAGGCGGTGAACAGTTCGCTGGTGCGGGTGAGACGGAGGAACGAGCCGGTGGGGGCCGCCGGTCCCGTCCGCACGGAGCCGCCCGCCACCAGGACCCGGCCGTCGGCGAGGGCGGCCGAGGCGAAGTCGATCCGCCCGACCGCCATCCCCGGCCCCTCCGTCCAGGTCCCGAAACGCGGGTCGTAGCGCGCGGTGCTGCGGTAACCGGCCTCGCCCAGCAGGTCGTCGGTGCCGCCCATGACGAGGACCTCGCCGGTGGGCAGGCGCACCGCCTGGTGCAGCGCCCGGCCGCAGGGCATGTCGGCCTCACGGCTCCAGGTGCCGGTCGCCGGGTCGTAGCGTTCGGCGGTGGCCCGGCTGTACGGGTCGGGGCGCCCCCGCGTGCCCGCGTCGGGGTCGCCGCCGCCGGTGGCGAGAACCGTCCCGTCGGCCAGCACCGTGAGCCGGTGTCCCGTACGGGCCGAGAAGAAGCCGCCCGTCACCGTCCAGCGACCGGTGGCGGGGTCGAAGCGCTCGCAGTACGCGAGACCCGCTCCGCCCCGCCAGTCGCGCCGGGTGGCCGCCCAGCCGCCCGCGACCAGCACCCCGCCGCCGGGCAGGGCCACGGCCGGGTGGAAGGAGCGGGCGTCGGCCATGGGGTCCGTCGGGGTCCAGAGCCCCGACGCCGGGTCGAAGACCTCGGCCGAGGCGAGGGAACGCTCGCTGTCCGCGGAGCGGGCCGCGGTGCCACCGGCGACGAGCACCCGGCCGTCCGGCAGGAGGGTCGCGGAATGCCCGCAGCGCGCCTGCCCCATCCGCCCGCCGTCCGACCAGCGCCGCTCGGCCGGGTCGTACACCTCGGCGCTGTCCAGTGCGCGTACGGGGAAGCCCGACGCCCCGGAGCCGCCGGCCACCAGGACGCGTCCGTCGGTGAGCAGCGTGGTCGAGTGCATCCGCCGCGCCTCGCGCAGCTGCGCCGCGGCGGTCCACGTCCCGGCGCGCGGGTCGAAGAGCGCGGCCCCGTCCTGCGCGCCGAGCCGGTCGTCGCCGCCGCCGGCGATCAGGACGCGCCCGTCCTTGAGGCGTAGGGCGGCGCTCTCCGCTCCGAACAGGTTGCGCTCCCACGGCAGTTCGCCGGCCGGCCCCCACTGTCCTCGGCTCATGGCGTGAACACCTCCGCCGAGCGGGCCGGGACGCCCTCGTCGGTCCGGGGCGCGGCGGCGTCCATGCGGGAGACCCCTCCCGCCGCGAGCACCCGCCCGTCCCCGAGCACGGTCGCCCCGAACGACCAGCGGCCGGTGAGCTGGGGCCCCGCGGCCTCCCAGTGCCCGGCGCCGTCCCGCAGCCGCAGCGTGCTCGCGAACCCCGTGTGCAGGCATGCGCTCTCGGTGCCGCCGAAGACCAGCACGCCGTCCCCGGTCGCCGCCGCCCTATGGTAGGAACGCCCCCACGGCAGCGGCGGCCCCGGACGCCAGACGCCGGTCGTGACGTCGTAGATCTCGGTGCTCGCCAGGCTGTACGGGTGGAAGCGGGCGTCGTCCGAGGCACGGCCGGGGTCCCCGCCGACGGCGATCACGGAACCGTCGGGGAGCGGCACGGCCGTGTGCACGGCGCGGGCCTCGCGCAGCGACCCGGTCGGCCGCCAGGTGCCGCTCCCCGGTTCGTACACCTCGCACAGGCCGAGGGACGGGGAGGCGCCGTACCGTGTGGTGGCGACCATGCCGCCCACGGCGAGGACACGGCCGCCGGGCAGCGGCACCGCCACGTGGCCCCAGCGGGCCACGGTCATGCCGCCCGTCGGCGTCCAGGTCTCGTGCACCGGGTCGAAGATCTCGGCGGTGGCGAGGGTGCCCATGTCGTGGGCGGAGCGCGGCCGCTGGCCGCCCGCGACCAGGACCCGCCCGTCGTCGAGCACCGTCGCCGAGTGCCCGTTGCGCGCCTCGGTCATCTCCGTCGTGGCCCGCCAGGTCCCGCCGCCGGGCTCGAACAGCTCGGCGTGGCCGACGGTCGGCTGCGGATAGGCCTGCCGTCCGGGAACACCGCCGGCGGCGAGCGCGCGGCCGTCGCGGAGCGCCGTGAGGGAGTGCAGGCGACGGCCTTCGAGCAGAGGCGCGGTCACCGTCCAGGAGCCGGGGCCGGGCTCGTACACGCAGGAGTCGTCCAGGGAGACCAGGAGCGGCCCCGCGCCGCCCGCGACGAGCGCCCGGCCGTCCTCGAGGGTGACCGGACCCTCGTACTGGCCGTGCCAGTAGACCAAAGGAACCGGCAGGTCCCCGGCGGCCGTCCAGCCGCCCCCTCCGGTCCGCACCGCCGAGCCGCGCCCGGCCGAGGCCGATGCCGTGCCCCCGGCTGTCCCCGCTCCGCCGGCCAGTAGGTCGCGCACTGCCACTCCTCGCGCATCAGGGCGTGTAGATCTCGGTGGCGGCGGTGACCTCGTCCTCGCCCGGCACCGGGGCCGCCGCGCCCGAGTGGGTGAGACCGCCCATGACCAGGACCCGCCCGTCGGGCAGGGCCAACGCGGCCGGGGCCCACCGGCCCTCGGCCATCGGGAACGTGTCGGACCAGGCGCGGGCGCCCGCGTCGTACAGCACGGCGTTCTGGTAGCCGACGGCGAGCGAGGAGTCGTCCGTGCCGCCGAGCACCAGCACGGCGCCCGACTTCAGCCGCACCGCCCGGTGATGGCTGCGCCCCCAGGGCATGTCGGCGTCGGCGCTCCAGGTGCCCGCGGCCGGGTCGTAGCGCTCGGTCGCCCACTGGCTGTACGGGTCGTAGGCCCAGTCGTCGTCCCGGAACCCCCGCATGTCCCCGCCGGTGACGAGCACGGCCCCGCCGAGGAGCAGGGTGGCCTGATGGCCCTTGCGGGCCGTGGCGAGGGTGCCGGTCGGCGTCCAGGTCGCGTCGCCGGGCTGGAACAGCTCGCAGTGGCCGAGCGCCGCGTAACTGCCCCGCCCCACCGCGAGCGCCCCGCCGACGAGCAGCACCCGGCCGTCGTCGAAGCGCACCGCCGGATGCCCGAAGCGGGCGTCCGTCATCGGGGCGCGCACCGGTGTCCACCGCCGGGTGCCGGGGTCGTACAGCTCAGCGGTCCGCAGGGTGTGCAGGGAGTGGTCGTCGCGGGCCGTGCAGCCGCCCGCGACGAGCAGACGGCCGTCCTTGAGGGCGGTCGCCGAATGGGAGAAGCGGCCCTGCGAGAGTCCGCCGACGGGGACCCAGCCGCCGCCGGCGGGGTCGTACAACTCGGCCGTGGCCAAGCCCGTGGGCGGTACTCCGGGGCCCGCTCCGATGCCGCCGACGGCGAGGATCTGGCCGTTCTCCAGGCGGGTCAGGGTGTGCAGCCGGCGGGCCTGCCGCAGCGGTGGAGTGGACGTCCAGACGCCGGTCGACACGGTGAGGACCATGCTGCTGTCGGTCGGGAGCCGCCGCCCGTCCTCGCCGCCCGCGACCAGCACCTCGTCGTCGCGCAGGACGGCCGCCGCGCCGGCCGGCTGGGCCCAGAACCCCGCGTACGGCATGTCCGCGGCCGGCTGCCACACGCCAGGCGTGATCCCCGGCGCCGCTGCGAGCGACGTCCCGTCCCGGATGCCGCGGACCCGCGGCGGGCGCATCCGTTCCCTCACGATGCCACACCTCCTCGTCGGGGCGTTCCTCCCCGGGGAGTTGGGCGCGGACACACGGGGTCATCCGTCCGGAGTAGGAAGAAACGATCACTCCGGACGGATGGGTGCCACATGGGTCACATCGGCGTCTCCGCCGTGATCCTCAGACCGCGACCAGGCCCAAGTCGGCCGCCAGACGGGCACGGTGCCAGGCCGGGGGCCCGAACAGCTGCGCCGCGCCGTGCGCCCGCTTGAAGTAGCGGTGGGCGTCGTGCTCCCAGGTGATGCCGATGCCGCCGTGCAGCTGGATCATCTCGCCCGCCACCGCCGAGAACGCCTCCGAGCAGGCGGACTTGGCGGCGGCCGCGCGGCGGGTCAGCTCCGGGTCGCCCGCGGCGGCGGCGAGGGACGCGCCGAGCGCGGCCGAGCGCGCCGACTCGACCAGGACGTAGGCGTCCGCGAGACGGTGCTTGACCGCCTGGAACGAGCCGATCGTCCGGCCGAACTGGACCCGCTCCTGGGCATAGGCGAGCGTGACGTCGAGACAGCGGGAGGCGGCACCGACCTGCTCGGCGGCGAGCGCCGTACAGGCCAGGTCGAGGACGTGCGCCAGGATCCGGTCGCCCGCCCCCTCCGCCCCGACGAGCCGGCCCTCAGCCCCCGAGAGCACCACCCGCGCCTGCGCCCGGGTGGAGTCCATCGTCACGGCCGCCTCACGGTCCACGCCCGTACCGTCCACGGGCACCTCGAAGAGCGAGACCCCCGCCCCGGACCGGGCCGCCACGAGCAGGACACCGGCTTCCGCGCCATCGAGCACGTGCTCCTTGGCGCCGGTGACCCGCCAGCTCCCCCCGGACCCGGGGGTGGCCTCGGCCCGTACGGCCGACGGGTCCCAGGAACCCAGCTCCGCCCAGGCCAGGGCGCCCACCACGGCACCCGAAGCCAGGTCCGGCAACAGGCGCGCGCAGGCCGCCGCGTCGTCCGAGGCGAGCAGCGCGCCCACCGCGAGCACCGCGGAGCCGAGGTACGGGACGGGGCTGAGCTCCCGTCCCAGCTCCTCCATCACCACGTGGACCTCCTGGGCCCCGTACCCCGCGCCCCCGTACTCCTCGGGGACGGCGAGGCCCGCGACGCCGATCTGCTCGGTGAGCGGCCGCCAGGCCGCGCCGTCCGCGTGGCGTCCGAGCACGGCCCGCACGGCGGACCGCAGTTCCTCCTGTTCCTCCGTCAGCCTCATGCCTGTGCTCCTCTCGATGCCGGACGGGGGGTGTGCGGGGACGGTGCGGGGGACACGCTGGCTCCCGGGTGCGGTAGGGACGTGGGGGACGGTGAGCGGTATGGGGAGTGTGCGGGTGCCCGCTGCCCGCGTCCGGGCAGCGGGCACCGGTTCAGGACGCGAGGACGCGGGCGCGGCAGGCGGCGGGGGTGCCCCAGGCGTCGCGGAGGGGACGGGCCTTGCGGATCCACAGGGCGAGGTCCAGCTCCTCCGTGTAGCCGACGGCCCCGTGGAGCTGGAGGGCGGTGCGGGCGGCGGCGTACGCGGCCTCGCCGGCCGTGACCTTCGCCGCGGCGACCTCGGCGGAGGCGTGATCCGCCCCTTCCGCCAGGGCGAGGGCGGCCGAGTGGAGCAGGGGCTCGGCGAACTCCAGGGCGAGCAGCGTGTCGGCGAGGCGGTGCTTGACCGCCTGGAAGGAGCCGATGGCGACCCCGAACTGGGTGCGCTGCTTCACGTACTCCACGGTCCGGGCGAGCAGCGCCCGGCCGAGGCCCAGGGACTGGGCGGCGGTGGCGAGCGCGGCGACCTCGGTGGCGTGCGCGGCGGCCGCGGTCACCGCCGGGCCCCGCGCCAGGACGGTGCCGCCGAGCGGGCGGGCGAGGCGGCGCGCGGGGTCGGCCGAGGGCTGGACGGGACCGGCCGTCTCCGCCAGGCGTACCGTGTCGCCCTCGACGACGAGCACGGCGTCGGCGGCGTCCGGGTCCAGGGCGTAGGGGCTGCCGGCGTCCGGTACGCACAGCGAGACGACGGCCTTCCCGGAGGCGATCTGCGGCAGCCAGACGGTGGGGGCGGGATCGTCGAGCCGGTCGAGGGGCGCGGCCGCGGCACCGTCGAGCCGGTCGAGGAGCGCCGCCGCGGCGACCGTCTCCACCAGTGGTCCCGGTACGGCGTGGCGGCCCAGTTCGGTGAAGGCGACGGCCAGTTCGACGGGCAGCGGGCCGAGCCCGTCGTGCCGCTCGGGGACGGCGAGGGCGAACACCCCGGCCTCCGCTAGCCGGGACCAGAGCGCGCGGCCGGGCGCGGAGTCCCCGGCCGACCAGGCCCGTACGGCCGCGGGGGTGTCGGCCGCCGCGAGCATCGCGTCGAGGGTGCGGGCGAACTCCCGCTGCTCGTCGTCGAGGAGGAACCGCATCACCGGCGTCCCTTCGGGAGGCCGAGCAGCCGCTCGGCGATGATGTCGCGCTGGATCTCGTTGGTGCCGGCGTAGATGGGGCCGGCGAGGGAGAAGGTGTGGCCCTCGGCCCAGCCGCCGTGCGCGGGCGCGTCCGCCGCCGTGTCGGCCAGCTCGCCGTACGGCCCGAGGAGATCGAGGGCGGTCTCGTGGAGCGCGATGTCGAGCTCGGACCAGAAGACCTTGTTGAGGCTGGACTCGGCGCCGATCGAGCCCCCGGCGGCGAGCCGCGAGGCGCCCGCGTAGGCGGAGAGACGGTAGGCGCGGGCGGCGATGACGGCGTCGGCGACCCGGTCGCGCAGCGCGGTGTCCGAGGCGTCGGCGGTCTCCCGCCACAGTGCCGTGAGGCGTTCGGCGGCGGCCGTGAACCGGCCGGGGCTGCGCAGGGTGAGCCCCCGCTCGTTGCCCGCGGTGCTCATCGCGACCCGCCAGCCCTGGCCCGGCGCGCCGATCACGTCCTCGTCGGGCACGAACACGTCGTCGAGGAAGAGCTCGGCGAAGGCGGGCTTGCCGTCGAGCCGCCCGATGGGCCGTACGGTCACCCCTTCGGTGTCCAGCGGGAACATCAGGTACGTCAGGCCCTGGTGCGGCTTGGCTGTGTTCGTATCGTCCCGGCCGCTGCGGAAGAGGCCGAAGGCGCGGTCGGCGAAGGCCGCCCGGGACGACCAGGTCTTCTGGCCGCGCAGCAGCCAGCCGCCGTCGGCGCGTGCGGCGGTGGAGCGCAGCGAGGCGAGGTCGGAGCCGGACTCCGGCTCGGACCAGGCCTGGGCCCAGATGACCTCGCCGCTCGCCATGGACGGCAGGATCCGGGCGCGCTGCTCGTCGGTGCCGTGCTCGAAGAGGGTGGGGGCGAGGAGGTTGATGCCGTTCTGGCTGACCCGGCCGGGGGCGCCGGCCGCGTAGTACTCCTCCTCGAAGATCAGCCACCGGAGGATCGAGGCGCCCCGGCCGCCGTACTCCTCGGGCCAGGAGACGACCGACCAAAGGTCGGCGGACAGGGTCCGCTCCCACTCCCGGTGGGCGGCGAAGCCCTCCTCCGTCTCCAGGGACGGCAGCGGGACGTCGGGCACACGGTCGGTGAGCCAGGCGCGGGCCTCGGCCCGGAAGGCGTCCTCCGCCGCGGTGAAGTCGAGGTCCATCAGGCTCCCGCCGCCTTCATCTGGCGTATGTCCATGCCGCCCAGCGCGTCGGGGGCGGTCTCGGCGTTGTGCGCGTGCGCGAGGTGGTGAAGTCCGAAGACGGAGTCCATGCCGGTGTGCAGGCCCTGGAGGTCCTCGGCCTGGTTGACGGCGCGCTTGGTCAGGGCCAGGCCCATGCGGGGCATCTCGGCGATCCTGGAAGCCAGTTCCATGGTCCGCTCCGCCAACTCCCCGGGTGCTACGACCCGGTTGACCATGCCGACCTCGTAGGCGCGCCGGGCGTCCATCCGGTCGCCGGTGTAGAGGAATTCCTTGGCGATGCGCGGCGGCATCACCCAGGGATGGGCGAAGTACTCGACGCCGGGGATGCCCATGCGGACCACGGGGTCGGCGAAGAAGGCGTCCTCGGCGGCGACGATGAGGTCGCACACCCAGGCGAGCATCAGGCCGCCCGCTACGCAGGCGCCCTGCACCGACGCGATCATCGGCTTGGGCAGTTCGCGCCAGCGGCGGCACATGCCGAGGTAGACCTCGGACTCGCGGGCGAAGCGGCTCTCCGCGCCCTGCTTGTCCGAGTGGTCCCACCACAGTCCGGCGTGCCGGTCGAACGGCAGGTGGGCGTCCCGCTCGGGGGTGCCGATGTCGTGGCCGGCGGAGAAGTGCCTCCCCGCTCCGGCGAGCACGACGACCTTCACCTCGTCGTCGTCGGCCGCGCGGTAGAAGGCGCGGTCGAGGGCGTAGGTCATCGCGGAGTTCTGGGCGTTGCGGTAATCGGGCCGGTCCATCGTGACCACGGCCACCGGGCCGAGGCGTTCGTAGCGGACCGGGGCCCTGGTGGACGCGGTGCGGGCAGCGGACATCCGCCCTCCTTCCCTAACAAGTGTTTGGTAGGTTAACGTACGGCCATGAGCAACGTCGAGGAGTTCCGCAGAGAGGTCCGCGGCTGGCTGAGCGCCAACCTCACGGGCGAGTTCGCCGCCCTGCGCGGCCGCGGCGGCCCCGGACGGGAACACGAGGCACACGCCGAACGCCTCGCCTGGGAGCGGCACATGGCCGCCGCGGGCTGGACCTGCGTCGGCTGGCCCAAGGAGTACGGCGGACGGGGTGCGAGCCTCGAACAGCAGGTCGCCTTCCACGAGGAGTACGCGCTCGCCGACGCCCCCGCCCGCGTCAGCCACATCGGCGAACAGCTCCTCGGACCCACCCTCATCGCCCTCGGCACGCCCGAACAGCGCGAGCGCTTCCTCCCGAAGATCGTCAGCGTCGAGGAGCAGTGGTGCCAGGGCTACTCCGAACCGGACGCGGGATCGGACCTGGCCAACGTCCGCACCCGCGCCGAACGCGACGGCGAGGAGTGGGTGGTCACCGGACAGAAGGTGTGGACCTCACTCGCGCACGAGGCCGACTGGTGCTTCGTCGTCGCCCGCACCGAACCCGGATCCACCCGCCACCACGGCCTGTCCTACCTGCTCCTCCCCCTGGACCAGCCCGGAGTCGAGATCAGGCCGATCGTCCAGCTGACCGGGACCTCCGAATTCAACGAGGTCTTCTTCGACGGGGCCCGCACCCACGCCTCGCACGTCGTCGGCGCCCCCGGCGACGGCTGGCGCGTCGCCATGGCCACCCTCGGCTTCGAGCGGGGCGTGTCCACCCTCGGCCAGCAGGTCGGCTTCCGCCGCGAGCTGGAGGCCCTCATCGACCTTGCCAAGCGCAACGGCGCCGCCGCCGACCCACTGATCCGCGACCGCATCGCCCGCGCCTGGATCGGCCTGGAGACCATACGGTTCAACGCCCTGCGCATGCTCGACGGCGTCGCCGCCGGAGCACCCGGACCCGAGGCCTCCATCGGGAAGATCTTCTGGGCCACCTGGCACCGCGAGCTCGGCGAACTCGCCATGGACGTCTGCGGAGCCGCCGGGATGCTGGCCGACGGCGCACCGTACGACCTCACCGACTGGCAGCGGCTCTACCTCTTCTCCCGCTCCGACACCCTCTACGCCGGCTCCAACGAGATCCAGCGGAACATCATCGCCGAGCGCGTCCTCGGCCTGCCCAAGGAGGCCCGCCCATGACCGGCACCCCACCCCCCTACGTGCCGGGCCACGGTCTGCTCGCCGGCCGCGGCGCCGTCGTCACCGCCGCAGCGGGCGCCGGCATCGGCGGCGCGACCGCCCGAAGGCTCCTGGAGGAAGGCGCGCGCGTCGTCGTCTCCGACGCCCACGCCCGCCGGCTCAAGGAGACCGAGGCCGAACTGGCCGCCGAGTTCGGCGCCGACCGCGTCGCCGCCCTGCCCTGCGACGTCACCGACGAGACCCAGGTCGCCGCCCTGTTCGACCTCGCCGCGGAACACCACGGACGCCTCGACGTCGTCGTGAACAACGCGGGCCTCGGCGGCACCGCCGACCTCGTCGACATGACCGACGAACAGTGGGACAAGGTCCTCGACGTCACCCTCAACGGCACCTTCCGCTGCACCCGCGCCGCACTGCGCCGCATGAAGGCCGCGGGCGCCGGGGGCGTCGTCGTCAACAACGCCTCCGTGATCGGCTGGCGGGCCCAGCAGGGGCAGGCCCACTACGCCGCCGCCAAGGCCGGCGTCATGGCGCTCACCCGCTGCGCCGCCCTGGAGGCCGCCGACTACGGGGTACGGGTCAACGCGGTCTCCCCGAGCCTCGCCATGCACCCGCACCTCGTGAAGGTCACCACCCCCGAACTCCTGGAGGAGCTGACCTCCCGCGAGGCCTTCGGGCGCTACGCCGAGCCCTGGGAGGTGGCCAACGTGATCGTCTTCCTGGCCAGCGGCTACTCCTCGTACCTGACCGGCGAGGTCCTCTCCGTCAGCAGCCAGCACCCGTGAGACCGGCGCCCCGGCGGCGCCGCGAGATCCTGGACACGGCGGCCGAGGTCTTCGCCGCCCAGGGGTACGACGCCACCACCGTCCGCCGCATCGCCGACGCGGCCGGCCTCCTCGCGGGCAGCCTCTACTACCACTTCGACTCCAAGGAGTCGATGCTCGACGAGATCCTCCGCGCCTTCCTCGACGAGCTGTGGGCCCGGTACGGCGCCGTGCTCGCCGCGCGGCTCGGCCCCCGGGAGACCCTGGCGGCCCTCGTCACCGCATCGTTCCGGGAGATCGACCGGCACCGCGCCGCCGTCGCCATCTACCAGAAGGAGTCCGGGCACCTGCGGGAGCAGCCGCGCTTCGGCTATCTCGCCGGCTCCCAGCGGAGGTTCGAGGAGGCCTGGCTCAGAACCCTGGAGCGCGGCGTCGCCGCCGGGGACTTCCGCGCCGACCTCGACGTCCGGCTCACCTACCGCTTCGTGCGCGACACCGTCTGGGTCGCCGCGTCCTGGTACCGGCCGGGCGGACAGCACAGCCCGGAGGAGATCGCCCGCCAGTACCTGTCGATGGTGCTCGAAGGCGTCGCCCTCCGTACATGACATGACATCGTGGACAGAGAAAGAAGGAGCGGTCATGGCCGAGGCCTACATCGTCGAAGCGGTACGCACCCCGGTCGGCCGGCGCAACGGCGGACTCGCCGCCGTCCACCCGGCCGACCTCGGAGCCCATGTGCTCAAGGCCCTGATGGAGCGCTCGGGCGCCGACCCGGCCGCCGTCGAGGACGTCGTCTTCGGCTGCCTGGATACCGTCGGCCCGCAGGCCGGCGACATAGCCCGCACCTGCTGGCTGGCCGCCGGACTGCCCGAGGAGGTGCCCGGCACCACCGTGGACCGGCAGTGCGGCTCCTCCCAGCAGGCCCTGCACTTCGCCGCCCAGGGCGTCCTGTCCGGCACCCAGGACCTGGTGGTCGCGGGCGGCGTGCAGAACATGTCGATGATCCCCATCGCCTTCGCCAGCCGCCAGGCCGCCGACCCGCTCGGGCTCACCGAGGGCCCGTACACCGGCTCCGAGGGCTGGCGCGCCCGCTACGGCGACCAGCCGGTCAACCAGTTCCACGGCGCCGAGCTCATCGCCGCCAAGTGGGACATCTCCCGCCGGGACATGGAGGAGTTCGCCCTGCGCTCGCACCAGCGGGCCGCCCGCGCCATCGACGAGGGCCGCTTCGACCGCGAGATCGTCGCGTACGGGGACGTCACCACCGACGAGGGGCCGCGCCGCGACACCACCCTGGAGAAGATGGCCGGCCTGAACCCGCTGGTCGAGGGCGGCCGGCTGACCGCCGCGGTCTCCTCGCAGGTCTCCGACGGGGCCTCGGGGATGCTGATCGCCTCGGAGCGCGCCGTACGGGAACACGGCCTGACGCCCCGCGCCCGCGTCCACCACCTCTCCGTGCGCGGCGAGGACCCGATCCGCATGCTGTCGGCGCCGATCCCGGCGACGGCGTACGCGCTGAAGAAGGCCGGGATGACGCTCGACGACATCGACCTCGTGGAGATCAACGAGGCCTTCGCCTCGGTCGTCCTCGCCTGGCTGAAGGAGACCGGCGCCGACCCGGAGAAGGTCAACGTCAACGGCGGCGCCATCGCCCTCGGCCACCCGCTCGGCGCGACCGGCACCAAGCTGATGACCACCCTCCTCCACGAACTGGAGCGCACCGGCGGCCGCTACGGCCTGCAGACCATGTGCGAGGGCGGCGGCCAGGCGAACGTCACGATCATCGAGCGTCTGTGACGCCGCTCGTGAAGATCTCGTGCCACACGGTGTGATCGGTGCGGGGGCCTCCCGGGGTCTCCGCACCGTAGACCGCGATCTCGGCGTCGATGTCCAGCGGGCGGGTGGGCGAGGTCATCGCCGAGAGCTCCCCGGCGACGGCCGCGTCCGGGACCAGCCAGCACACCTCGAACTCGATGCCGTCCGGGTCCCGGCCGTACAGGGCCTTCGTGGAGGCGTGGTTGCTCGCCCCCGTCAGGGCCCCGGCCCCGGCGAGGCGGGCCCGCATCCGGTCCAGCTCGGCCAGGGTGTCCACCTCCCACGCCAGGTGGTACAGGCCGACCCGCCCGGTGCGCTGCGCCGAGCCCGGCTCGGGCGACTGGAACAGGCCGAGGTCGTGGTCGTTGGCGGAGCCCGCCGCCTGGAGGAACGCCGCCCCGGGGAAGGCCTGCGGCAGCGGGCGGAACTCGAGGACGTCGCGGTAGAAGGCGAGGCTGCGCTCCAGGTCGGAGACGAAGAGGACGGCGTGGTTCAGCCGCTGGATCGGCATGGTGTTTCCGTTCGGTGGAGGTGCGGGGGACGTGCGGTCGAGACACAGGTCCGCCGGGGCGAAGGTACCCCGGCGGACCTGTGTGCTCGTGGGGTCGGTCAGTCGGTGGACGGCAGGACCCTTGTGGGGCAGGTCAGTCCCTGGACGTACCGGCGCCGTCGTGCTGCCGCAGGGCGCGCAGCGTCGCGCGTGCCTCGGCCATGAGGCGGTCGACGAGCTCGGCGCAGGACGGCAGGTCGTCGATCAGCCCCGCGACCTGCCCGGAGGCCATCACGCCGAGATCCGTACGGCCCTCGACCATGGACGCCTTGAGCAGCATCGGGGTGTTGGCGGCCAGCAGGATCTGGCTCCACGTGAGGTCCTTGCCGTGCTTCATCGCCAGTCCGTCCCGGACCATCTGCGGCCAGCTCATGCCGGACTCGCGCCGGAAGGCCGAGGCGTGCCGGACCGCCCGAAGCAGCGCGGCGGCCCGGCCCGAGCGCTCCAGGGCGTCGACAAGCTCCGTGCGCAGCATCCGGTGCGGCAGCCCGTCCACCTTCGTGGTGACGGTGACGTCCGTGACCGCCGCGGCCAGGTAGCGGGCCTTCACCGCGTCGGGGACCGTGCTGTCGGAGGTGAGCAGGAAGCGCGTGCCCATGGCGATGCCGGCCGCGCCGTAGGAGAGCGCGGCGACCAGGCCGCGCCCGTCGTGGAAGCCGCCGGCCGCGACGACCGGGATGTCCACGGCGTCCACGACCTGCGGGAGCAGGACGGTGGTGGCGACGCTGCCGGTGTGCCCGCCGCCCTCGCCGCCCTGCACGATCACCGCGTCGGCACCCCAGGCCGCGACCTTCTCGGCGTGCCGCCTGGCCCCGATGGAGGGGATGACGACGACCCCGGCGTCCTTGAGCCGGGCGATCAGCTCGCGGGACGGCGCGAGCGCGAAGGAGGCGACCTTCACGCCCTCGTCGATGATGATCCGCACGCGCTCGCCCGCGTCCCCGGCGTCCGCCCTCAGGTTCACGCCGAAGGGCGCGTCCGTACGGGACTTCACCTCGCGCACGGCCGAGCGCAGCTGGTCCGCGCTCATCGTCGCCGAGGCCAGGATCCCGAGCGCGCCCGCGTTCGCGGTGGCCGAGACCAGGCGGGGACCGGCCACCCACCCCATGCCGGTCTGCACGACCGGGTGCCGCACGCCGACGAGTTCGGTGAGCGGCGTCGCGATCGTGGCGTCGCTCATGAGGGGACCTCCCGGTCGCGCAGCCCCTTCGGGTCGATCTCCTCGCGGATCAGCCGCAGTTCCTCGGCGCTCGGCTCGCGGGTGTACGGCACCTCGTCGGGGACGGTCAGCGCGAAGCCGGTCGCCGCCACGACCTCCTCGACCGTGACGCCGGGGTGCAGCGAACGCAGCCGCATCGTGCGGTCCGGGGTCTCGAAGTCGAAGCTGCCGAGGTCGCTGATGACGTCCGGGAGGCGGTGGTAGCGGCTCGCGGAGGGGCCGGCCGCGGCAGCCCGGTCGTAGCCGACGCCGCAGACCATGTCGACCCGCTCGACGAAGACCCGCGTCGAGTGCTTGGGGACCCAGTAACTGGTCGGGTTGTTCAGGGTGTTGACGGGAGCGCCGCGCACACCGAGGAGCTGGCGCTTCGGCCGCGCCCAGTCGCCGATGCAGCTGATGTTCTGGTTGCCGTACCGGTCGAGCTGGCTCGCGCCCATCATCACGTGACGGCGCCCGGTGGCGACCATGGCCAGGTGCTGGCGGTACGGCAGCCAGCCCTCCACCACCCGGGGCGGGGCGCCGACCGCCGGGACGTCGGCGATGAGCAGCGCCTCCCCGTCGGTCAGCAGGAGGCCGGGGGAGAAGGTGAGCCTCGCGAGACGGGCGCCGATCATCGGGACGGTGCCCATCGGGCTGGCCAGGACCTCGCCCGCGTCCCGCCAGGCCTCGGCGCAGGCGACGACGCAGTACTCGGCCCGCGTCGCGTTCGTCGGGGTGCCGCTCATGCTTCCTCCTCGTGGAACGCCGCGACGGCGGCCTGGTAGGCGTCCTCGTCGCCGGACAGGAACCGCGCGGTGAACTCCCGCCAGGCCTCCGGGTCCCGGGCCGCCGTGACGTAGGCGCGCTGGAAGGCCTCGTCGCGGTCGTAGTCGGGCGCGCAGGAGGTGAAGTGCGCGCCGTTCGGGGTCTCGACGACGCCGTCGACGAACGCGCGCTTGAGCAGCAGGGACTGCGGCCCCGCGTCCTTGAGCAGCTCCGGGGTCTCCACGATCCGCTCGCAGGAGACGTACGCGGCGTCCGCGGCCTCGCAGAACAGGTCGTCGAAGTACGGGTCGGGCCCGAGGTACTGGCCGTTGCCGTGCGCGTCGGCCCGGTTGAGGTGGACAAGCGCGGCGTCCAGGCGCAGCGCGGGCACGGCGACGAGCTCCTCGCGGTCGTCGTACGGGGAGGTGACCGTCCGCAGCGCGGGGTTGACGGTCATCACGTCCGAGGCGAGCCCGGCCCGGATGGGCATGAAGGGCAGCCGGTGCACGGCGGCGGTCAGACCCCACATGACCATGGCCTCGTCCAGCTCCACCAGCTCGAAGTCGCCGCGCTGCCGGGCCGCGCCGAAGTGCGGCTCCAGGGGGACGGAGTCGAGCGTGGCGAAGGCCGCGACCAGCTTGCGGATCTTCCCGGCCGCGGCGAGGAGGCCCACGTCCGGGCCGCCGTACGAGACGACGGTCAGATCGGTGATGTCGGAGCGCAGCAGCGCCCGTATCAGGGCCATCGGCTTGCGCCGCGAGCCCCAGCCGCCGATGCCGATCGTCATCCCGCTCCGGAGCCGGCCCACGACCTCCTCGGCCGTCATCGTCTTGTCCCTGCTCACGACTGCTGCTCCTCGTCGGTGTTGTCGCCGAAGGTGTCGCGGACCCGGTCGGCGACGCCGCTGAGATTGGCCTCGAAGGTGAAGCCCTGCTCGAAGCGGTAGCTGCGGTGGACGTCCACCGGGTCGATGCCGTTGATCGCGGCCTTGGCCAGCCGGATCAGCTGTCCGTCCTTGGCGGCGATCTCCCGCGCGAGTTCGAGCGCCGCGCCGAGCAGCTCCTCGCGCGGCACGACCCGCCAGACCGAGCCGTGCCGGTGCAGCTCCTCGGCGGTGACCGTGCGCGAGGTGTAGTACAGGGCCCGCATCAGCTGCTGCGGGACGAGCCGGGACAGGTGCGTGGCCGCGCCGAGCGCGCCCCGGTCCAGCTCGGGCAGACCGAAGGTCGCGTCCTCGGAGGCGACGATCGCGTCGGCGTTGCCGACCAGGCCGATGCCGCCGCCGAGACAGAAGCCCCGCACGGCGGCGACCACCGGGACCTCGCAGTCGTAGACGGCGGCGAAGGCCTCGTAACAGCCGCGGTTGGCGCCCAGGAGGGCGTCGTGCCCGGCCGTGCGCTGGATCTCCTTGATGTCGACGCCGGCGTTGAAGCCGCGGCCCTCCGCGGTGAGCACGACGCAGCGCACCTCGGGATCGGCTCCGGCGGCGCGCACCGCGGCGGCGAGGTCGTACCAGCCCTGCACGGGGAGGGCGTTGACCGGGGGGAAGTCGACGGTGACGACGGCGATGCCCTTGTCCGGGGCGGAGGTGGAGACACCCATGAGCAGATCAGCTACCTTTCCACCAAACGTTTGTTAGGTAGAAGATAGCAGCGGTTCGCGCGCTGCGGGAGGTGTCCCTTGCCAGTCACCATCGATCTGTCGGGTTCCGTCGCCGTCGTCACCGGCGGCACACGGGGCGTCGGCGCCGGGATAGCCCGCGCTCTGCTCGAAGCCGGCGCGGAGGTCGTGACCTGCGCCCGAAGGCCCCCGGACGAGCCCGTCGAGGCGGCGGGGCGCACGGCCCGCTTCCTCCCCGTGGACCTCCGCGACCCGGCCGCCGTCACGGAGTTCTTCGACCGGGTACGGGCCGACCACGGGCGACTCGACGTCCTGGTCAACAACGCCGGCGGAACACCCTTCCGGATGCTCGGCGAGGGGAGCGCCGGGCAACAGGCCCGTGTCGTCGAACTGAACCTCACAGCCCCCCTGACCGCCTCCCTCGCCGCGTACGAGGTGATGCGCCGTCAGCCCGGGGGAGGGGCCATCGTCATGATCGGCAGCGTCAGCGGCACCCGCCCCTCACCGGGCAGCGCGGCCTACGGCGCAGCCAAGGCGGGCCTGGACAACCTCGCCCGGTCCATGGCGGTCGAATGGGCGCCGCTGGTACGGGTCAACACGCTCGTCCCCGGCATGGTGCGCACCGAACTGTCCCACCTCCACTACGGGGACGAGGACGGCGTCGCCTCCGTCGGCCGCACCGTACCCCTCGGCCGGCTCGCCGAGCCCTCCGACATCGGCGACGCCTGCGTCTTCCTCGCCTCCGACCGGGCCGCGTACATCACCGGCGCCAGCCTCCTCGTGCACGGCGGCGGGGAACGCCCGGCGTTCCTGGACGCGGCGAGTGTCAACCACTGAACCGATTCGAACCCGCTCACCGAAAGGACTCACCACCATGACAGGACTGTGCGACGGACGGGTCGTCATCGTCACCGGGGCCGGCCGCGGTCTCGGCCGCGCGCACGCGCTCGCCTTCGCCGCCGAAGGCGCCAAGGTCGTCGTCAACGACCTCGGCGTCGGCCTCGACGGCACCGGAGGCGGGGCGGGGCCCGCGCAGCAGGTCGTCGACGAGATCACGGCGGCGGGAGGGGAGGCGGTCGCGCACGGCGGCGACATCGCCACGGCCGACGGGGCCGCCACGCTGATCGCCACGGCGCTCGACGCCTTCGGCCGCCTCGACACCCTCGTCAACAACGCGGGCTTCCTGCGCGACCGCATGCTCGTCAACCTCGACGAGGACGACTGGGACGCCGTCATGCGCGTCCACCTCAAGGGCCACTTCCTGCCGCTGAAGCACGCCGCCGCGCACTGGCGGGCCGAGGCCAAGGCCGGGCGCGAGCCCGTCGCGCGGGTGGTCAACACCAGCTCCGGAGCGGGGCTGCTCGGCAGCGTCGGCCAGGGCAACTACTCCGCGGCCAAGGCCGGGATCGTCGGCCTCACGCTCGTCGCGGCCGCGGAGATGGGCCGGTACGGGGTCCAGGTCAACGCGATCGCCCCCGCGGCCCGGACCCGGATGACGGAGCAGACGTTCGCCGACACGATGGCCGCGCCCGGTGGTGCCGCCTTCGACGCGATGGCCCCCGAGAACGTCTCCCCCCTCGTCGTCTGGCTCGGCTCCGCGGCCTCGGCCGGGGTCACCGGCCGCGTCTTCGAGGCCGAGGCCGGGCGGATCACGGTCATGGAGGGCTGGCGCCCGGGCCCTTCCGCCGACAAGGGCGCCCGCTGGACGCCGGACGAGGCGGGCGCGACGACCCTGAAACTCCTGGCGGACGCGGCCCCCCCGCACCCGGTCTACGGCACCCGTTGACCCCCTGTCGTGGGCCGCGCCCCGATGAGGCGGTGCCCCCGTCGTGACCCCGCACCCGGCGGGACGATTGCCCACACGGCGGGTGGGCGCCGTCCCGCCGGGCGCGGGCGCACACGGGGGTGAGCGCGGGCCCACGCGGGCCCGCGCCCTACGGCGCAAGCCCCCCCCCCCCCCCCCCCCGGGCCTCGGGAGGGGGGGTTTGGTGGGGGGGGGGGGGCGTTGGGCGTTGT
>NZ_JBVJWR010000002.1:460520-472986 GCF_055602235.1 Streptomyces sp. NPDC037410
GAAAAAAAAAAAGAGGAAAAAAACCCCGAGGGGGGGGGGGGGGGGTGGGGGGGGGGGGGGGGAAGGGGGGGGGGGGGGGGGCGGGGGCCCCCCCCCCCCCCCCCCACAACCCCCCCCCCCCCCCCCCCCCCGCCGCTCCGGACCGGCGTTCTCGTCGGGGCGGCCGGCCCGTCGTCCTTTCCCGCTCACCGGGAACCGGCGCTCCCCGGCGGAGACCACCCCGTCCTAGCCTCCCCGGACAGCCCCAACCGCCCCGCAGGAGGGACCCGCCATGCTCACGGACCGCCAGAGACTCGAGGCGGCCGAGTTGCTGCGCTCCGCCGAAGATGCCGTCACGCCGATCGCCCCGCTGGTCGACGTGTTCCCCGGCATCGGTACCGAGGACGCGTACGAGATCCAGCTCGTCAACATCCGCCACCGCCTCGCGGCCGGCGCGGCGGTGCGCGGTCACAAGGTCGGCCTGTCCTCCCCGGTCATGCAGCGGATGATGGGCGTCGACGAACCGGACTACGGCCATCTGCTCGACGACATGGAGCTCAGCTCCGGCGTCCCCGTCCGCGCCGCACGCTACTGCGCTCCCCGCGTCGAGGTCGAGGTCGGTTTCGTCCTCGGCGACGACCTGCCGGGCGAGACCTGCACCCCGGCGGACGTCCTGGCCGCCACCGAACGCGTCGTGCCCGCCCTGGAGCTGATCGACAGCAGGGTCCGGGACTGGCGGATCACCATCGCCGACACCATCGCGGACAACGCCTCCTCCGCCGGTTATGTGATCGGGGAGGGGCGGGAGCCCCGCGAGCTCGACCTCACGTCCATCGACGCCCGGCTGACCAGCGGCGGCGCGCTCCTCGCCGAGGGCCGCAGTGACGCCGTGCTCGGTGACCCGACCCGTTCCGTCGCCTGGCTCGCCCGTACCGTCGCCCGCTTCGGCGTGTCCCTGAGGAAGGGGCACGTGGTGCTGCCCGGCTCGTGCACCCGGGCCGTCGACGTGGCGGCCGGGGCGACCTTCACCGCCGAGTTCACCGGCCTCGGCTCCGTCTCCCTCTCGTTCATCTGAGGTGATCATGACCATCACGACAAAGGCGACCGCCGCCATCGTCGGTTCCGGCAACATCGGCACCGACCTGCTGTACAAGCTGCTGCGCTCCGAGCACCTCGAACCCCGCTGGATGATCGGCGTCGACCCGGACAGCGAGGGCCTCGCCCGCGCCGCCCGCGCCGGCCTGGAGGCCAGCCACGAAGGCGTCGACTGGCTGCTCGCCCAGGACGAGAAGCCCGACATCGTCTTCGAGGCCACCAGCGCCTACGTCCACCGGGCCAACGCCCCGCGCTACGCCGAGCTCGGCATCAAGGCCGTCGACCTGACGCCGGCGGCCGTCGGCCCCGCCGTCGTGCCGCCGGCCAACCTCCACGAGCACCTGGACAAGCCCAACGTCAACATGATCACCTGCGGCGGACAGGCCACCATCCCCATGGTGTACGCCGTCTCGCGCGTCGCCCCCGTGCCGTACGCGGAGATCGTCGCCTCGGTGGCCTCCGTCTCGGCCGGCCCCGGAACCCGCGCGAACATCGACGAGTTCACCCGTACCACCTCACGCGGCATCGAGACCATCGGCGGCGCCGCGCGCGGCAAGGCGATCATCATCCTCAACCCGGCCGAGCCGCCCGTCATCATGCGCGACACCGTCTTCTGCGCCATCCCCGAGGACGCCGACCGGGACGCCATCGCCCTCTCCGTCAAGGAGATCGCCGAGCAGGTCGCCTCGTACGTCCCCGGCTACCGGCTGCGCGCCGAACCGCAGTTCGACGACCCTGGCCCGGAGAACGGCGGGACGGCCCGCGTCGCGGTCTTCCTGGAGGTGGAGGGCGCGGGCGACTACCTGCCGCCCTACGCCGGAAACCTCGACATCATGACCGCCGCCGCCACCAAGGTCGGCGAGGAGTTCGCCACGGCGCTCCTCGCCACGGGCGCGTAAGGAGCACCCCGCATGCCCTACTCGGACACCCTCGACATCCGGATCACCGACTCCTCGCTGCGCGACGGCTCGCACGCCAAGCGGCACCAGTTCACCGCCGACGACGTACGGTCCGTCGTCGCCGCCCTCGACGACGCCGGAGTCCCGGTCATCGAGGTGACGCACGGCGACGGGCTCGGTGGATCGTCCTTCAACTACGGCTTCTCCAAGACCCCCGAGCAGGAGCTGATCAGGGTCGCGGTGAAGACCGCGACCAAGGCCAGGATCGCCTTCCTCATGCTTCCCGGGCTCGGCGTCAAGGACGACATCCGGGCCGCCCACGGCAACGGCGCGAGCATCTGCCGCATCGCCACCCACTGCACCGAGGCCGACATCGCCGACCAGCACTTCGGCCTCGCCCGCGAGAGGGGCCTGGAGACCGTCGGCTTCCTGATGATGGCCCACTCCACCACCCCGGAGAAACTGGCCCGGCAGGGCCGCATCATGGCCGACGCGGGCTGCCAGTGCGTGTACGTGGTCGACTCGGCCGGAGCCATGGTCATGGACGACGTCACCGACCGGGTCGAAGCGCTCATCGCCGAACTCGGCGGCGACGCCCAGGTCGGCTTCCACGGACACGAGAACCTGGCCCTCGGCACCGGCAACTCGATCGCCGCGATCAAGGCCGGCGCCCTGCAGATCGACGGCTCCACCCGGCGGCTCGGCGCCGGCGCGGGCAACACCGCCGTCGAGGCCCTGGTCGCCGTCTGCGCCAAGATGGGCATCCGCACCGGCATCGACGTACTGAAGATCATCGACGCGGCCGAGGACGTGGTCCGGCCCGTCATGGACGACGAGTGCCGGCTCGACCGGCTCGCCCTCCTCATGGGCCACGCCGGCGTCTACTCCAGCTTCCTCAAGCACGCCTACCGGCAGGCCGAGCGCTACGGCGTCTCCGGCGCCGAGATCCTCCTGCGTGCCGGCGAGCGCCGACTCGTCGGCGGCCAGGAGGACCAGCTCATCGACATCGCCGTCGAACTCGCCGCACAGAACTGAACCGACAGAAACCAGGAGGGACGAGATGACTGCTCTCAACGACGAGGTCCGGGTCATCGAGACGGGCAGGCCGCCGGCGCGCTTCGCCCGTGGCTGGCACTGCCTCGGCCTCGCCGACGGCTTCAAGGACGGCAGGCCGCACGAGATCGAGGCCTTCGGCACCAAGCTGGTGGTCTTCCAGGGCGAGGACGACGGACAGCTGCACGTCCTGAACGCCTACTGCCCCCACATGGGCGGCAACCTCGCCCAGGGCACCGTCAAGGGCGACGCCGTCGCCTGTCCCTTCCACGACTGGCGCTGGTCGGGCGACGGCCGCTGCGCCGGCATCCCGTACGCCCGCCGCGTCCCGCCCCGCGCCAGGACCCGCGCCTGGGTGTCCCTGGAGCGCAACAGGCAGCTCTTCGTCTGGAACGACCCGGAGGGCGACCCGCCGCCCCCCGAGGTGACCGTCCCCGAGATCGCGGGCATCCACGGCCCGGAGGCCGACCAGTGGAGCGACTGGACCTGGAAGACCCTCCGGGTCGAGGGCTCCCACTGCCGCGAGATCGTGGACAACGTCGTCGACATGGCGCACTTCTACTACGTCCACTACGCGTTCCCCGAGTACTTCAAGAACGTCTTCGAGGGCCACGTCGCCACCCAGTACATGGAGAGCAGCCCGCGCGGCGACATGGAACTGGGCACCCTCAGCTCCGGCCGCCTGCGCTCCGACGCCTCCTACTTCGGCCCCTCCTACATGATCGACAACCTCTACAGCGACGTCGGCGGCGGCGCGGAGATGGAGATCGTCCTCATCAACTGCCACTACCCGATCGACGAGAACAGCTTCCTGCTCCAGTACGGGGCGATCGTCAAGCGGCTGCCCGGGATGACGGACGAGCAGGCCACGGAGGCGGCGCGGCTCACCGCCGACGGCGCCACCGTCGGCTTCGAGCAGGACGTGGAGATCTGGCGGAACAAGACCCGGATCGACAACCCCCTGCTCACCGAGGAGGACGGCCCGGTCTACCAACTGCGCCGCTGGTACGAGCAGTTCTACGTCGACGTCGCCGACGTCAAGGACGAGATGACCCGCCGCTTCGAGTTCGAGATCGACACCCGGCGCGCCAACACGGCCTGGCGCGCCGAGGTCGAGGAGAACCTCGCGCGCCGCGCGACGGAGACGGAAACCGGAGCCTGAGATGCGAGCGGTGGAGTGCGCGGCCTGCGGCAACCAGGTCCTGTGCGAGAAGTTCAGCGTCGCCCACACCTCCGTGCAGTGGACGGCCGACGCGGCCGTCGCCTGCGCGGAGTTCCGCGACCGGGTGGGCCCGGGCGTGACCACCGCCCGGATGCGGACCTGCCGGTCCCTGCGGGCGAGCATCGCCCGCGCGGTGGAGGACGGGACCCTGACGGTGAGCACCCTGGAGCCCCCGGAGGCCGTCGATGTCTGAGTCCACGACACGGGCCCGCACCCACCGGCTGCGCGTCGTCGAGGTCGTCGCCGAGACGGCCGACGCGCACTCCCTGGTGCTCCAGGCGCCGCCGGAGAGCGCCGACCGCTTCACGTACCGCCCCGGGCAGTTCCTCACCCTGAAGCTGCCCGGCGCGGACGGGCGGCCCGCCGCCCGCTGCTACTCGCTCGCCAGCTCGCCGCACACCGGCGAGCCCCTGAAGATCACCGTCAAACGGGTCGCCGGAGGGTACGGATCCAACTGGGTCTGCGACCGCCTCGCGGCCGGCGACGAGCTGGAGGTGCTGCCTCCCGCCGGCACCTTCACCCCCGACTCCCTCGACGGCGACCTGCTGCTCGTCGCCGGGGGGAGCGGCATCACCCCCGTCCTGTCGATCGCCAAATCGGCCCTGGCCGCCGGCCGGGGCAGGGTGGTGCTCCTTTACGCCAACCGCGACGAGTCCTCGGTGGTCTTCCGCGACGAACTGCGGGCCCTGACCCAGGACCACCCGCACCGGCTGCTCGTGCTCCACTGGCTGGAGTCGCTCCAGGGCCTGCCGTCCGTGGACCGGCTGGCCGCCGCCCTCGCGCCGTACGCCGGCCGTGAGGCCTTCGTCTGCGGCCCGCAGCCGCTCATGGACGCCGTCGAGCAGGCCCTGCGCGCGCTCGGCGCGCTCGGCGACCGCATCCACCGGGAGAGGTTCTTCTCGCTCGGCGCGGACGTCTTCGACGCCCCGGCCGTTCCGGTGGACACGGCGGCCGGGGGCGGCGGCACGGCCGAGGTCGAGCTCGACGGCGAGACCCACACGGTCGCCTGGCCGCCGACGGCGCCCCTGCTCGACGTGCTCCTGGCCGCGGGCGTGGACGCCCCGTACTCCTGCCGGGAAGGCGCCTGCAGCGCCTGTACCTGCCGTGTCGTGGCGGGCGAGGTCAAGATGCTCCGCAACGACGCCCTGGACGACCGGGACATCGCCGAGGGGTACGTCCTGGCCTGCCAGGCCCTCCCGCTCACCGACCGGGTCGGGATCACCTACTCCTGAGGAGGGCAGCCGACGGTCCGCCGTCCCCGGAGCCCGTACGGACTCCGGGGACGGCGTCGTCACATCCCCCAGCCGTCACATCCCCCAGCCGTCACATCCAGTCGCTGAACCGCAGCCACGCCATCATGTCGTCCATCGACGGCTGCGGGATCCCCGCCACGGACCCCTCGGGCCTCGCGCGCTTCTCCGACCGCCGCCCCGGTCCGAACATCGCCTGCCACACCGACCGCGCGCAGCCGCGCACGGCCGGGGCCAGCCGCTCCATCTCGCGGTGGACGCCGTGGCCGCTGACCGAGACCGCGGCGATGGCCCGGCCGGAGCCGCGCAGCGGAGCGGCCACGCAGAACACCCCCCGGTACCCCTCCTCGTGGTCGAAGGCCACGCCCCGCTCCCGCGTCATCGCCAGCTCACGGCGGAAGGACTCGGGGCGGGTGAGGGTGCGCGGGGTACGCGGCCGCAGCCCGTCCCGTATCACCTGCTCCACCGGCCCGCCGTCGCCGAAGGCCAGGATCGCCTTCCCCGAGGCCGTGCAGTACGCCGGCTGCCGCCCGCCCGTGCGCGAGGGCACGACGGAGTCGTCCGAGCCGCCGATCCGCTCCAGATAGACCACCTCGGAGCCGTCGAGCACCGTGAGGTGCACCAGATGGCCGGTGGACTCGTGCAGCGCGTGCAGATGCGGCAGGGCCGCCCTGCGCAGCCGGTTGTGGTGCGAGGCCATCGCCCCGAGCTCCAGCATGCCCATGCCCAGGCGGTAGTCGCGGCCCTCGCGCTCCAGCCAGCGCAGCTGCACCAGCTGGTCGAGGATGCGGTGCGCGGAGGAGCGCCGGATGCCCGAGCGCTGCACGACCTCGGTGAGGGTGAGCCGGGGCCCCGCGCTCTCGAAGGTGCTCAGCACCTTCGCCGCCTTCTCCAGCAGGGACAGAGGCGGCATCCCGGCCTCGACAGCCTCCACGGCATGGGTCGTCATCGACACCTCCCACACGGACGGCACAGTCGAATGGCCCCTGGCCGAGTCCGTAATCTCCGGTATTGCGTGGAGATTGCCAGAGGATGACAGGCGCTGGGAAGAGGGAGTTCCGTCTCGGAACAGTAACGCGTAGGTTCCCTGTCGTCACGGCACGACGAGACCGGATTCCGAGAGGGGCAGCCATGCGCGACGAGGACGTCCTCGCGGCGGTCCGCGCCCTCGGACCCGCCCTGCGCGAGCGCGCCGCCGAGGCGGAGGCGCTGCGCCGGGTGCCCGACGCCTCCGTCGCGGAACTGGAGGCCGCCGGCTTCTTCCGGCTGCTCCGCCCCGGGGCGTACGGCGGACTCGCCGCCGACCCCGCCGTCTTCTACGCCGCCGTGCACGCGATCGCCAGGGCGTGCGGCTCGACCGGCTGGGCGGCGTCGGTCCTCGGCGTCCACCCCTGGTACGTGGCCCAGTTCGACCCGCGGGCGCAGGAGGAGGTCTGGGGCGCGGACGGCTCCACCCGGATCTGCTCCTCCCACGCGCCCACGGGCGAGGTCACGCCCGTCGACGGCGGCTTCCGGCTCTCCGGCCGGTGGCACTTCTCCGCCGGCTGCGACCACGCCCGCTGGGCCCTGCTCGGCGGGCTCGTCACCGACGGCGAGGGCCGGCCGGTGGACATGCTGACCTTCCTGGTGCCCCGCTCCGACTACCGCGTCGACGACGTGTGGGACACCGTCGGCCTGCGCGGCAGCGGCAGCAACGACCTCGTCGTCGAGGACGCCTTCGTCCCCGCCCACCGGTCGCTCGGCTACGGCCCGGTGACCTCGCTGCGCTGCCCCGGGCAGGAGGTCCACCCCGAACCGCTGTACCGCCTGCCGTACGCGGCCGTCTTCACCACCGCCATCTCCACCGCGATGGTCGGCATCGCCGAAGGCGCCCACGAGGACCAGCTCGGCGCGGCCCGCGCCCGCCTGCGGAACGACCAGGGCAGGAGGGCCGCCGAGGACCCCTTCGCGCAGGTACGCATCGCCCGCGCCGCCGGCGAGATCGACGCCGCCCGGCTGCAGCTCGCCCGCAACATGGCGGAGCTGTACGCGGTCGCGCGCGCCGGCGCGGAGATCCCGATGGAACTGCGCGCCCGCACCCGCCGTGACCAGGCGCTCGCCACCGAACGCGCCCTCACCGCCGTGGACCTCCTCATGGAGAACGCCGGCCGGGGCCCGCTGCACGTGGGCGACGACGTCCTGCAGCGGGCCTGGCGCGACCTCCACACCGGCCGCGGCCAGGCCGCCAACGACATCGAGCGGGCCCTGGTCCCGTACGCCCAGGAGGCCCTCGGCATGGACGTCCACGACCCGATGGTCTGACCCCGAAGGCCGCGTCCCGGGCGGGTTCCCGCTCAGTGGGAGCAGCGCATTTCGCTGCCGTACGGCGCGCCGTACGGTCCTGGCATTCCCCCACCACGACCCGAAAGGGGATGCCCCATGGCCGATGACGTCCTGGCAGCGATCCGTGATCTCGCCCCCGCCCTGCGCGACCGCGCGGCCGAGGCCGAGACGCTGCGCCGGGTGCCCGACACCTCCGTCAAGGAACTGGAGGACACCGGCTTCTTCCAGCTGCTCCAGCCCAAGGCCTTCGGCGGCCGCGCGGCCGACCCGGTGGTCTTCTACTCGGCGGTCAAGGAGATCGCCAAGGCGTGCGGCTCGACCGGCTGGGTCGCCTCCGTGGTCGGCGTCCACCCCTGGCACGTCGCCCTGTTCGACCCCCGCGCCCAGCAGGAGGTGTGGGGACAGGACCCCAAGACCCGCATCGCCTCCTCGTACGCCCCCACCGGCAAGGCCACCGCCACCGACGGCGGCTTCCGGCTCTCCGGCCGCTGGCACTTCTCCTCCGGCTGCGACCACGCCCGCTGGGCGCTCCTCGGCTGCCTCGTCACCGACGGCGAGGGCAACCCGGTCGACATGCGCACCTTCCTGATCCCCCGCTCCGACTACCGCGTCGACGACGTCTGGGACACCGTCGGCCTGCGCGGCACCGGCAGCAACGACGTCGTCGTCGAGGACGCCTTCGTCCCCGAGCACCGCGCCCTGAGCTTCGGCCCGGTCACCGCCCTGAAGGTGCCCGGCCACGAGGTCAACCCCGAGCCGCTGTACCGGCTGCCGTACGCCGGTGTGTTCACCACCACCATCTCCACCCCGATCGTCGGCATCGCCGAGGGCGCCTTCGAGTCGTACGCCGAGGCCACCCGGCAGCGGTTCCGCGTCTCGTACGGGCAGAAGGTCGCCGAGGACCCCTTCGCGCAGGTCCGCATCGCCCGCGCCGCCAGCGACATCGACGCGAGCTGGCTGCAGCTGACCCGCAACATCGGCGCGATGTACGCCCTCGCCGAGCGCGGCGAGGAGATCCCGATGGAGCTGCGCACGCGCACCCGGCGCGACCAGGTGCTCGCCACCGAGCGCTCCGTCGCGGCGGTCGACCTGCTCATGGAGAACTCCGGCGGCAGCGCCATGCGCACCGGCCCCGGCCTCGTCCAGCGCGCCTGGCGCGACGCCCACACCGGCCGCGGCCACGCCGCCAACGACCCCGAGCGGGCCCTCGTCATGTACGGGCAGAGCGCGCTCGGCATCGACATCCACGACACCATGGCCTGAGAGGCGCCGACGATGGCAGAGCTCACGTACGAGTCGACCTCCCGCACCGCCAAGGCGGCGGGGCTCACCCTCCATTACCACGAGGCCGCCCCCGACGGGCCGTCCGAAGCCCCCGTCGTGGTCATGCTCCACGGCGGCGGCCCCGGCGCCTCCGCCTGGAGCAACTTCGGCCGCAACCTCCCCGTCCTCGCCGAGCACTTCCGCACGCTGCTCGTCGACCAGCCCTGCTTCGGCCGCTCGGACAAGCCGGAGCTCGACAAGGACTACTTCAGCTTCAGCGCCGGCGCCGTCGCCGCCCTCATGGACGAACTCGGCATCCGGCAGGCGCACTTCATCGGCAACTCCCTCGGCGGCGGCACCGCCGTCCGCATGGCGCTCGACCACCCGGACAAGGTCGGCAAGCTCCTCCTGATGGGCCCCGGCGGAGTCTCCGTCAACCTCTTCGCGCCCGACCCGACCGAGGGCATCAAGCGGCTCTTCGAGTTCAACGCCTCACCCGAGCCGACCAAGGAACAACTGCGCGCGTTCCTCGGTGTCATGGCGTACGACCAGTCGATCGTCACCGACGAACTCGTCGAGGAGCGCTGGGCCTCGGCCACCGACCCCGACACCCGGCTCGGCAACGCCCGGATGGGCGCCTCGTTCGCCAACCCCGCCTGGGCCGGGGACACGATGCTCTGGCGCGAGGCCCACCGGATCACCCACCCGGTGCTCCTCACCTGGGGCCGCGAGGACCGGGTCAACCCCCTCGACGGCGCGCTCGTCGCCCTCAAGACCATCCCCGACGCCCGCCTGCACGTCTTCCCGCACTGCGGCCACTGGGCCCAGACCGAGCGGGCCGACGAGTTCAACCGCCTCGCCGTCGACTTCTTCTCCCACTGAGACCCTTCACCGAAGAGGTGCACACCATGGACATCCGCGCTCTCGGCTACCTCCGCCTGGAGACCACCACCCTGGACGCATGGCGCCGCTACGCGCTCGACGTCCTCGGCATGGTGGAGGCATCCGGCACCACCGAGGACACCCTCTGCCTCCGCCTGGACGACCGCGCCCACCGCATCGTCATCCGGGCCGGCGAGAGCGACCGGCTCCTCGCCGCCGGCTGGGAGGTGGCCAACGCCGCCGCACTCGCCCGCGCCGCCGAGGAGCTGGAGGCCGCCGGCGTCGCCGTCAAGGCCGCCGACCCCGCCGAACTCACCGAGCGCCGCGTCCAGGGCCTCATCCACGTGACCGACCCGGGCGGCAACCCGCTGGAGCTCTACTGGGGCCAGGCGCAGGACCACACCGCCCTCGGCACCCCGTACGGCAACCGCTTCGTCACCGGGGACCTCGGCCTCGGCCACGTCGTGATCCCCGTGCCGGACATCGAGGCCGCCCTCGACTTCTACGAGAACCTGCTCGGCTTCCAGCTGCGCGACTCCATGAAGCTGCCGCCGCAGGCCGTCCCGACCGCCACCGAGCAGCGGGACTTCCACTGGATGCACTTCCTCAGCCCCAACCGCCGCCACCACAGCCTCGGGCTCTACCCCGGCGCGCTGCCCCCCGGCATCGTGCACTTCATGGTGGAGCTGGAGACCCTCGACGACGTCGGCCGGGGCCTCGACCGCATGCACGCCGCCGGCATCCCCATCGCGTCCAGCCTCGGCCGCCACACCAACGACCGCATGGTGTCCTTCTACGCCCAGGCCCCCGGCGGCTTCCAGGTCGAGTACGGCTGGGACGGCCTCGTCGTCGACCCCGCCACCTGGGTCGCGAAGGAGATCACCACCGACAGCTTCTGGGGCCACCAGTGGAACGGCTGATCCCGCCCTCCGAGTTCCGGGACGTGCTCGGCCGGTTCGCCAGCGGCATCACGGTCGTCGCGACGCTCGACGCCGACGCGATGGAGCCCGTCGGGTTCGCCTGCCAGTCCTTCGCCTCGCTCTCCCTCGACCCCCCGCTGGTCATGCTGGCCGTCGGCAAGAACTCCACCAGCTGGCCGAGGATCGAGCGCGCGGGCCGCTTCTGCGTCAACATCCTCGCCGAGGACCAGCGGGACACCTGCGCCGCGCTCGGCCGCAGCGGCCCCGACAAGTTCGCCGGAGTGCCCTGGACCACCGGCGCGCACGGCACCGTACGCATCGACGGAGCCCTCGCCCACCTGGAGTGCGAGCTCGACGCCGTCTACGAGGCCGGGGACCACCACCTGGTCACCGCGCAGGTGGTGGCGCTCGACGCCGGCGAGGACGGCCGGCCGCTGCTCTTCTTCCGCAGCCGTTACGCCGTGGGCGCGTTCTGATGCCGATCGACGTCGAGAAGGCGACCTCGGCGCCGCCGGTGCGCACCGAGGCCGGGTGGGACGAGCGCGACGTACGGCTCTACCACCTGGCCCTCGGCGCGGGCGTCCCCGAGACCGACCCGCGCGAACTGCGCTACACGTACGAAGGACACGAGCGGGGCCTCCAGGTCCTGCCCACCTTCGGAGTCGTCGCGGGCGGCACCGGCGGCGTCGGCTTCCAGGTCTTCGACCTGCCCGGCGTCGACATCGACCTGGCGAACGTGCTGCACGGCGGCCAGGAGATCACCGTGCACCGGCCGCTTCCCACCGCCGCCCGGGCGACCGCGGCCACCCGGGTCGCGGCCGTCCACGACAACGGCAAGGCCGCCGTCATCGTCCAGGAGTCCACCCTCACCGGCGAGGACGGCGAGCCGCTGCTCACCCAGCGCAACCAGATCTTCGTCCACGGCGAGGGCGGCTTCGGCGGCGACCGCGGCCCCTCCGAGCGCCTCCCCGCGCCCGAGCGCGAACCCGACCTGGTGGCCGAGATCCCGACGCTCCGTCAGCAGGCGCTGCTCTACCGGCTCACCGGCGACTGGAACCCGCTGCACGCGGATCCCGCCACCGCCCGGCGCGCCGGCCACGACCGCCCCGTCCTGCACGGGCTCTGCACCTTCGGGATGGCGGTCAAGGCCGTCACCGACCGTCTGCTCGACGGCGACGCGAGCGCGGTCACCGGCTGCCGTACGCGCTTCGCCGGCGTCTTCCACCCCGGCGAGACCCTGCGGCTGCGCGTCTGGGACACCCCCGACGGCTACCGGCTCACGGCCACCGCCGCGGACCGCGGGGACGCGCCGGTCCTCACCGACGCGCGCATCACCGCGCGCTGAACCGACGCGGATCACCGCCCGCTGAACCGGCGTGCGGATCACGTCCACTGAATGGCGCGCGGATCACGGTCCGCCGAACCGGCGCGCGGATCACGGTCCGCTGAACCGGCGCGCGGCTCACCGCGCGCGACGACCCGGGGGGGGGGGGGGGGGGAGGGGACCCACCGCCCACAAGGCCCCCCCCAAAAAAAAAAAGAGAACAAAGGAGAAACAAGGGGGGGCCAAAGAACAAAGTG
>NZ_JBVJWR010000002.1:472996-562123 GCF_055602235.1 Streptomyces sp. NPDC037410
CGAGCGTCTCCCGCCCTCCCCCCCCAGCGCGGGGGGGGGGGGGGGGGAGACCCCCCCCCCCCCCCCCCCCCCGACCCACCCGAGACAACCAGGGAGAACACGATGAACGACCAGTGGGACCACACGTACGACGTGGTGGTCGTCGGCTCCGGCGCCGCCGGCATGGCCGCGGCCCTCACCGCCCGGCTGCGCGGCCTCACCGCCCTGGTCCTGGAGAAGACCGACGTCTACGGCGGCTCGACCGCCCTGTCCGGCGGCGCGATCTGGGTCCCCGCCACCTTCCACCTGGACGACGCCGGGCTCGGCGACACCCCCGAGAAGGCCCGCGCCTACCTGGACGCCACCGTCGGCGACCGGGTCCCCGCCGAGCGCAAGGACGCCTACATCGCCCACGGACCGCGCATGGTAAGGGAGTTCCACGACCGCACGGCCGTGAGGTTCGTCTACACCCCCGGCTACTCCGACTACTACCCCGAGCGGCTCGGCGGCTACCCGCAGGGCCGCTCCGTCGAACCGCAGGTCTTCGACTTCAAGAAGCTCGGCCCCGAGCAGCGCGCCACCATGCGCCGTGCCGGCCTGCCCACGTACGGCCTCACCATCACCTCCAAGGACTTCCGGCAGCTGAACATGGTGGGACGCACCTGGTCCGGCCGCCGCACGGCCGTCAAGGTCGGCGCCCAGGCCGTGAAGGCCCGGCTCTCCGGTCAGGAGCTGCTCTCCCTCGGCGAGGCGCTGATCGCCCGCATGCGGCACTCCCTCGACGCCCTCGGCGCCGACCTGTGGCTCTCCGCCCCGCTGACCGGACTCGTCGAGGAGGACGGCAGGGTCACCGGCGTCCGGATCGACCGGAACGGCCGCGCGCTCACCGTCCGGGCGACCGGCGGCGTCGTCCTCGCCTCCGGAGGCTTCTCCCACGACCAGCGGCTCCGCGAGAAGTACCTGCCGGCGCCCACCTCCACCGAGTGGAGCTCCGCGTCCGACGGCCAGACCGGGGACGCCCTGGAGCCGGCCCTGGCCCTCGGCGCGGCGACCGACCTGATGGACCGGGTCTGGGGCGCGCCGTCGGTGGTGCCTCCCGAGGGCAAGCCGTTCTTCCTCGTCGCCGACCGCGGCATCCCCGGCATGGTGATCGTCGACGCGGCGGGGGAGCGCTACGCCAACGAGGCCGCCCCGTACCACGAGTTCGTCGACGCCATGTACGCGAACGACAAGCCCGGGGCGACCACCGTCCCCTCCTGGCTGATCCTCGACGCCACCGCCAAGGCCCGCTACCTCTTCATGGGCCTCTTCCCGGGCCAGCCGTTCCCCAAGCCGTGGCTGGAGAGCGGCTTCGTCAAGAAGGCCCCGACCGTCGAGGACCTCGCCGCCCTGATCGGCGTCGCACCGGAGCGGCTGCGGGCCACCGTCGACCGCTTCAACGGCTTCGCCCGCGCCGGCCGCGACGAGGACTTCCACCGGGGCGACAGCGTCTACGACCGCTACTACGGAGACCCGACGCTCCCCAACCCCAACCTGGCGCCCCTGGAGAAGGGCCCGTACTTCGCGGTCCCCGTGCACCCCGGCGACATCGGCACCAAGGGCGGCCTCGTCACGGACGCCACCGCCCGCGTCCTGCGGGAGGACGGCACGCCCATCGACGGCCTGTACGCCTCCGGCAACGTGTCGTCCGCCGTCATGGGCGAGACCTACCCGGGACCCGGCGCGACCATCGGCCCCGCGATGACCTTCAGCTGGCTCGCGGCCGACCACATCGCCCGTACGCGCTCAGCCGATCCGCGGTGACCGGCCCGACGCTGCGACCGATCGAGGACCCGAGCGAGGAGAACCCCTGATGCCCGTCGATCTCACCGGAAAAGTCGCGCTGATCACCGGCGCGGCCCGCGGCATGGGCGAGGCCGAGGCCCGCCTCTTCGCCGCCCTCGGCGCGCAGGTCGTCCTCACCGACGTCCTGGTACCGGAAGGCGAGGCGACGGCCGCCTCCCTCGGCGCCGCCGCCCGCTTCGTACGCCACGACGTGACCGACGAGCAGTCCTGGGCGGCTGCCGTCACCGCCGCCCTGGACGCCTTCGGCCGGCTCGACGTCCTCGTCAACAACGCGGCGATCTACTCCACCTCGCCCATCACCGAGGAGGACCCGGCCCGCCTGGAGGCGATCCTCCGCGTCAACCTGATCGGCCCGTTCCTCGGCGTCCGCGCCGTCGCCGGCGCGATGCGGGCGAGCGGCGGCGGCTCCGTCGTCAACATCTCCTCGCAGGCCGGCCTCCAGGGCATCTGGGGGCACGGCGCGTACGGAGCCGCGAAATGGGGGCTCCGGGGCCTCACCCGGACGGCCGCCCTCGAACTCGGACCGGACGGCATCCGGGTCAACTCCGTCCACCCGGGGGCCATCGCCACCGCCATGACCGCCCACCTCGGCACCAAGGAGCATCCGGGCGCCCCGCTCGGACGGGTCGGGGAGCCCGAGGAGGTCGCGCACCTCGTCGCCTTCCTCGCCTCCGACGACTCCTCCTACCTGTCCGGCGCCGAACTCGCCGTGGACGGCGGCGCGTCGGCGGGCCGCACGCCGCTCCTCACGCCGCAGGAGACCCATGCGTGAACCCACCGCCCCCGAACGGAGCCGCCACGTGAACCGACCCGACCCCGACGTCCAGGCGGTCATCGACCTGGCCACCGCCGGGTTCCCCGCGCTGGCGACGGAGATGACGGACATCACCGAGGTGCGTGCCTTCTTCGCCGCCCGCCCCCGGCCCGCCGTCCCCCAGCCCCCCCGTGGCCCGGGTCGCGGACGCGGACGCCGACGGCGTGCCCGTCCGCGTCTACGACCCCGGTGTCCACGAGACCGCCCCCGTGATCGTGTTCTGTCACGGGGGCGGCTTCGTCCTCTGCGACCTCGACAGCCACGACGGCTTCTGCCGCTCCCTCGCCCGGGCCACGGAGGCGCTCGTCGTCTCCGTCGACTACCGCCGCGCCCCCGAGCACCCCTTCCCCGCCGCCCCCGAGGACGCCTACACGGCCCTGCTGTGGGCGGCGGCGACGTACCCGGGCCGGCGGATCGCCGTCGCAGGGGACAGCGCGGGCGCCAACCTCGCCACCGTCCTCACCCTGCTCTCCCGCGACCGCGGCGGCCCCGAGATCACCTGCCAGGCGCTCTACTACCCGATGCTCGACCCCACCCGCTCACGCGCGTCCCACCGGGAGAACGCCCAGGGCTACTTCCTCACCGCCGACCACCTGCGGTGGTACTGGGACGGCTATCTGCAGGCCCCGGCGCACCGCACCAGCCCCTACGCGGCCCCGCTGGCGGGCGCCGACCTGTCCGGGCTTCCACCGGCCCAGGTCGTCACCGCGGGCTTCGACCCGCTGCGGGACGACGGCCTGGCGTACGCGGAGGCCCTCACGGCCGCCGGCGTCCCCGTGACCGCCCACCACCACGCCGGGATGTTCCACGGCTTCCTCTCCATGGCGGGCGCCCTGCCCGCGGCGAACGAGGCCCGCGAGACCGCCTTCGCCGCCCTGCGCGAGGCCCTCGCCCAGGACTGCCCCAGGCACACGCGCGCGCATGCGCACCGGCCCTCACCCGATCGGGTGAGGGCCGGTGCGCTTTCATGGCTCACGGCCGGTATCAGGAGCCTATCAGGGTGAACCCCTTGTAGCCCGAGGCCGCGACGTCCGCGATGATCTCCCCGTACACCCCGAAGCCGCCGATGAACGGCATGAACACCCGCGGCTTCCCCGGGATGTTGGCCCCCAGGTACCAGGAGTTCGCCGCCGGGAACAGCGTGGCCGCCGCCCGGTCCCTGCACTGCGCGACCCACTCCTCGACGGCCTCCTCGCTCGCCTCGATCGCCCGGTGGCCGTGCTCGTCCAGATGGCGCAGGCAGTCGGCGAGCCAGTCGCCGTGCTGTTCGGCGCAGAGCACGACGTTCGCCATGACCGACGGACTGCCGGCGCCGGTGAGGTGGAAGAGGTTCGGGAAGCCGTCGACGCCGAGGCCCAGATAGGTGCGGGGACCCCCGCTCCAGACGTCCTTGAGCCGTCGGCCGCCCCGCCCCCGCACCTCCACCCGGTCGACCGCCCCGGTCATCGCGTCGAAACCGGTCGCGAACACGAGCGCGTCGAGCTCCACCCGGGTGCCGTCGGCCAGCACGATGCCGGTGGCGTCGATCCGCTCGATCGCGTTCTCCCGCAGGCTCACGAGCGTCACGTCGTCGCGGTTGAACGTCTCGTAGTAGCGCGAGTCGGTGACGATCCGCTTCGTGCCGATCGGATGGTCCGTGGGCACGAGCAGGTCGGCTACGGCGGGGTCGTCGATGAGCGCGCGGACCTTCTCCTCCCAGAACGCGCGGGAGGCCTCGTTCGCCGCCAGATCGGTGAGCTGGTCGGGAAACGTCTTGGAGTACAGCACGCCGCCCAGCTCCCACCGCTCCTCGAACGCGGCCCGCCGCTCTTCCGGCGACACGTCGAACGTCGCCGACGGGTGCGCCGCGTGCGGCGAGCCGCCGCCGCTGAGCCGCGAGAGCCGCCGCCGCTCGGCATAGCCGGCCTTCTGCCGCCGGCGCGTCTCCTCGTCGAGCGGCGCGTTGCCCGCCGGGATGCTGAAGTTGGCGCTGCGCTGGAAGACCGTGAGGTGCGCCGCCTGCTCGGCGATCAGGGGGATGGCCTGGATGCCGGAGGACCCGGTGCCGATCACGCCGACCCGCAGCCCGCCGAAGTCCACGCCCTCGCGCGGCCAGGCCCCCGTGTGGTGGGTGGCGCCGTTGAACTCCTCGGCGCCCGGGATGTCCGGTACGTGCGTACTGGAGAGGCAGCCGACGGCGAACACGCAGTACCGGGCCGACACCACTTCGCCGCCGTCCGTGCGGACCGTCCAGCGCAGCGTCTCCTCGTCCAGCTCGGCGGAGAGCACCGAGGCGCCGAAGGTGTAGCTGCGGCGCAGGTCGAAGCGGTCGGCCACATGGCTCAGATAGCGGACGATCTCCGGCTGCGTCGCGTACTTCTCGCTCCAGTCCCACTGCTCCTGCAGCTCCTCGTCGAAGGAGTACGAGTAGTCCACGGACTCCACGTCGCAGCGGGCGCCGGGGTAGCGGTTCCAGAACCAGACGCCGCCCACGTCGTCCCCGCGCTCGAAGCCGCGCACGCGGTGGCCGAGACCGCGCAGCCTGTGCACGGCGTACAGGCCGGTGACGCCCGCGCCGACGACGACCACGTCGACGACGTCGGCGGACTCGGTGTTGCTTTCGTTCACGTTCGTACTCTCCTCATCGAGGGGTGATGGTGGTGCCCGCCGACCGCCGCAGCGCCTTCTTGTCGACCTTGCCCGCCGCGTTGTGCGGCAGCGCCGGCACCGAGCGGAAGGAGCGCGGCACCTTGAAGTTCGCAAGCCGCTCACGCGTGTAAGAGGTCAGCTCGGCCGCGTCGATGCCGGCCCCGCCCTCCGGCACGCAGTACGCGACGCCGACCTCTCCGAGCCGCGCGTCCGGCGCGCCGACGACCGCCGCGTCCCGGACGGCGGGGTGGCCGCGCAGCACCTGCTCCACCTCCGCCGGGTACACGTTGAACCCGCCCACGACGAACATGTCCTTGAGCCGGTCGGTGATCCGCAGGAACCCCCGTTCGTCGAGCACGCCGACGTCCCCCGTGTGCAGCCAGCCGTCCGCGTCGACGGTCCGGGCGGTGGCCTCGGGGTCGTCGAGGTAGCCGTGCATCACGTGGTAGCCGCGGGTGAGGATCTCGCCCGGCTCCCCGGGCGGGGCGTCGATGCGCAGCTCCGTCCCCTCCAGGGCCGTCCCCGAGGTGCGGGCGAGGGTCTCCGGGGACTCGTGCGGCGGGCAGATCGCGACCACGCCCGTCGACTCGGTCAGCCCGTACGCGGTGTTGACGCTCCGCGCGCAAAGGCACGTCCTGATCTGTTCGATCAGCGTGGTGGGGATGTTCGCCGCGCCCGTCACCGCCATCCGCATCGAGCTCAGGTCGTACGCCGCACGCTCGGGGTGGTGGATGAGCGAGGTGAAGACCGTCGGAGCTCCGGTCAGGACGGAGATGCGCTCGTCCCGTATCCGGCCGAGCACGGCGTCGGCGTCGAAGACCCGCTCCGGGACGATCGTCGCCCCGTGCAGCAGACAGGCGAGGACGCCCGCCTTGTAGCCGAAGGTGTGGAAGAACGGGTTGACGAGCAGGTACCGGTCGCCGCGCCGGAGGGTGACCGTGCGGGCCCAGGCGTCGTACACGCGCAGGTTCTGGCCGTGGGTGGTGGGCACGCCCTTGGGGCGGCCGGTGGTGCCGGAGGTGAAGAGGATGTCGGCGGTGTCGTCCGGGCCCACGGCGGCGGTACGGGCGTGGCGCTGCTCCCCGGTCACCCCGTCCGCACCCGCCAGGAACCGCGACCACTCCGCCGAGTGCAGGGCCACCGTCCGCTCCAGGAGCGGGAGTTCCTCTCCCGAGTCGGCGAGCAGGGCCCGGTAGTCCGTCCCGAGGAAGTCGTGCTCGGTGAAGAGCAGGCGGGTGCGCGAGCGGCGCAGGATGTCGGCGG
Organism: Streptomyces sp. NPDC037410; assembly: GCF_055602235.1. Taxonomy (NCBI): domain Bacteria; kingdom Bacillati; phylum Actinomycetota; class Actinomycetes; order Kitasatosporales; family Streptomycetaceae; genus Streptomyces; species Streptomyces sp. NPDC037410. The sequence continues at coordinate 479,526 of NZ_JBVJWR010000002.1, forward strand.
CCTCGGCGGCCTTGTAGCGGGTGTTCACCGGGACGAGGACCCCGCCGGCCGCCACCGCGCCGAGCGCGGCCACCACCCAGCGCGCGCTGTTGGGCGCCCACACGGCGACCGAGTCACCCGGGCGCATCCCTTGGGCGATCACCGCGCGTGCCGCCCGGTCGACCCGGTCGCGGAGCTCCGCGAACGTCCAGCGCTCCTCGCCGAAGACGAGGGCCTCCTCATCCCCGTACCGCTCGGCGGCCCAGTCCGCGAGCCGGGCGATGGTCTGCGCGCCCCTCATGATCTGTCACGTCCTCCCTGCCGCACCGCCCTCCCCGGGCGGGGCGCGGGCGGTGGAACCACGGCGGACCGGAGCCTGGCAGGGGGAGGCGCCCCGGCGCAGGGGGCGGTTCCCGCTCACCGGGAAGGTGACGGGACTTGTTCTTGAGGGACATACGACGTGGGGGACATACGACGTGAGGGACATACGACGCCGCCGCCCCCGGGAACGAGGGCGGCGGCGCCGGTGGTGGGGAAGCGGTCAGGGCACGAGCAGCCCGGGGACGACCGTCGCCAGCCGCGCGGCGGACAGCACGCCCTCCCGTACGAGGACCGGGGTGTCGCCGGACAGGTCGACGATCGAGGAGGACACCGGACCCGCGGTCCTGCCCCCGTCGAGGTACACGGCCACGGAGTCGCCCAGCATCCCGAAGGCCGCGTCGCAGTCCTCCGGCGAGGGCCGGTCGGTGAGGTTCGCGCTGGAGACGGCCATCGGGCCGGCCGCGGCCAGCAGGTCCAGCGCCAGGGGATGATCGGGCATCCGCACGGCCACCGTCCCGCCGGTCTCGCCGAGGTCCCAGGAGAGCGAGGGCCGGTGGCGGAGCACCAGCGTCAGACCGCCCGGCCAGAACGCCCCGATCAGGTCCTCGGCCGTCCGCGGCAGGTCCCCGACGAGCTCGTGGAGCGCGTCCTTCGAGCCGACGAGCACGGGGGAGGGCTTGTGACGGCCCCGTCCCTTCGCGGCGAGCAGACCGGCGACGGCCCGGGGATCGAAGGCGTCGGCCCCGATCCCGTAGACCGTGTCCGTCGGGAGGACGACGAGGCGCCCCTGCCGGAGGGCGGCCACCGCCGCGTCGAGGCCGGCCCGGCGGGCCGAGGGGTCGGAGCAGTCGAAACGCCGTGCCATGGGGTCGGGAGAGGTGCGGGGCATGCCACCTACTCTAACGAGCCGTTTCCGACCGGACCCCGACCGGCCCGGCCGCGCGATGCCGCTGCAAAGCCTGGCATGGGCACGTAGATTTTGCCCTCCCGTGGTTGCCGCCCCGACAGGCCCGTCAGAGGCTTGGTGACCATGCCCCCGGGCAGCTGGTACTGCTGGTCACGGGGGGTGCGCAAGGGCCCTCCGCCCTGAGCGGGGAATGTACATGCACCTCGAGTTCCGGCACCTCCGTGTCCTGCTCACCGTCGCCGAGGCCGGCAGCATCCGCAAAGCCGCCGCGCGCCTCCAGCTCTCCCAGCCCGCCACGAGCGCTCAACTGAAGCGGATAGAGCAGGAACTGGGCGGCCCCCTCTTCACCCGCAGCGCCGAGGGGGTGAGACCGAACGAGCACGGCCAGTACGTCCTGCGCTGCGCGCGCGACCTCGTGGCCGGCTTCGACCGGCTGCGCGAGCACGCGCGGTCCGCCGCCGAGACGGACCGGGGGGCCACGGTGCCACTGCGGGCGGGCGGCACCGCAGGCCCCCTGGTGTCACTGCTCATATCCGCCCTTTTCGAACTCGTCCCGGAGAACCGGGTCACCATCGACGCCCGCCGTTCCGTGGACACCCTGGTGAAGGCGCTGAGTCAGTCGAAATGCGACATCGCGGTCTTCGGCGAGTTCCCGGGCTTTCCCCTGTCCGTCGGCGAGTCGGTCGTGACGCGCACGCTGCTGCGCGAACCGGTCTTCGTCCTGCTCGCCGAGGACCATCCGCTGGCGCGCCAGGAGCGGGTCTTCCTGCGCGACCTCCGCGGCGAGGAGTGGGTGATGCCGGAGGCCGACGAGAGCGGGGTGCACGCCTATCTCCACCTCACCTGCCAGTCGGCGGGGTTCACCCCGCGCATCGCGCACGTGACGCCGGACCTGTCCGTGGCACAGATCCTGGTCGCCGGCCGGCGCGCCGTCTGCGGGGTGTGGCCGAGCGCCGACGTGCCCGCGCAGGGCACCGTGCAGCGGCCGCTCGTGGACGTTCCGTTCCACCGGCGGCTGCAGCTGGCCTGGAACACGGAGTCCGTCCCGCCCGAGCTCGCCGACGCGGTGGGCGAGCGCCTCCTCGCGGAGTACCTCTCGCTGGTGCGGCAGCGGCCGCAGTACCTGGCCTGGTGGGAGGACGGCGGCGCCGAGTTCGCGCTCGGAGCGGACGGCTGACGGCTCCCGCGGGGCGGGCCCGAGGGCTGCGGCCGGGCGGCCGGCCGGGCCGTGGCCCTCCACCCCCCTATAGCTCCCCAGCTATATCCCACATGGGATCACGTCAGGAACATGTCACCTGGTGAACACTTCGCGTCAACGTCCCAGGACGTCGTCACCCCCCACGACGAGCGAAGGAACACCCCGTCATGACCCGTCCTCTGCTGGCCCTCTCCACGATGGTCGCCGCCGCCGTCATCACCACGGGCACGCTCGCCGCACCGGCGTACTCGCAGCCCGATGCGACCCGGCACGTCACCTCCGTCCGCGACACGGCGATAGCCCGGGCCGAGGCCAACGTGACCCGCCACGCCGACACCTTCGGCTTCGGGGCCGGCCAGGCGCTCCAGGTCAAGGACGTCGTCATCGACGCCGACGGCACCCAGCACGTCCGCTTCGACCGGACCTACCGTGGCCTCCCCGTCGTCGGCGGCGACTTCGTCGTCCACCAGAAGGCCGACGGCTCGCTCAAGGGCTCCACCCACGCCAAGGCCCACAAGGTCGCGCTCGGCTCCGTCACCCCGGCGGTCGACGCCAAGGGCGCCTCGGCCGGCGCGCTGAACCGCTCGAACGGCCTCGTGCGCAGCGCCAGGTCCACCCCCGAGCTGGTCGTGTGGGCCGCCGACGGCACCCCCCGCCTCGCCTGGCGCACCACCGTCCAGGGCCTCGGCGACAAGGGCCAGCCGCACGGCGAGGTCTTCGTCACCGACGCCACCACCGGCGCGGCGATCGAGAACTACGACACCGAGCGCGAGGCGACCGGCACCGGCCACTCCGAGTACACCGGTGACATCACGCTCGACACCACGCTCCAGGCCAACGGCACCTACGCCCTGATCGACCCGGTCCGCGGCCACATCACCAAGGACGCGCACAACGTCTCGTCCTCGTCCCTGAACAGCTCCTCCGGCACCCTGTACACGGACGCCGACAACATCTGGGGCGACGGGAAGAAGTTCTCCACCGACCGCGCCACCGCCGCCGTCGACGCGCACGCCAACACGGCGAAGACCTTCGACTACTACAAGAGCACCTTCGGCCGCAACGGCATCAAGAACGACGGCCGCGGCGCCACCGTCTTCGTCCACGTCGGCACCAACTGGGACAACGCCCAGTGGTCGGACGCCTGCTTCTGCATGATGACCGGCGACGGCGACGGTGTCACCGACCCCGAGCAGGTCGACCTCGACACCATGGGCCACGAGATGACCCACGGCGTCACCTCGGCCACCGCGAACCTGCGCTACAGCGGCGAGTCCGGCGGCCTGAACGAGGCCACCAGCGACATCCTCGGCACGATGGTCGAGTGGTACGCCAACAACCCGATCGACACCCCGGACTACCTCTTCAGCGACCAGTCCACCCCGCCGTGGCTGCGCCGCTTCGACAAGCCCTCCCTGGACGGCCGCTCCGCCGACTACTGGTCGAAGTCCGTCGGCCGTCTCGACGTGCACAACTCCTCGGGCGTCGGCAACCACTGGTTCTACCTCGCCAGCGAGGGCAGCGGCAGCAAGACGATCAACGGCGTCACCTACAACAGCCCGACGTACAACGGCTCCACCGTCACCGGCATCGGCAACCAGAAGGCCTCCGCCATCTGGTACCGGGCGCTGACCGTCTACATGACCTCCACCACGGACTACAAGGGCGCCCGCACCGCGACCCTGAACGCGGCGAAGGACCTGTACGGCGCCACCAGCCCCGAGTACGCCACCGTGGCCGCCGCCTGGACCGGGGTCAACGTCCTCTGACGTATAGTCATACCGAGTGAACCGATGACCAGTTCGGGCCCCGCCGTCACGGCGGGGCCCGTCGGTCGTGTACCCGCAGGAATACCCGGATGGGTGACTGCGGCGCCGGGGCGGACGACGGCAAGATCAACTCCATGAGTTCATCCCTGACGCGCCGGGCGCTCGCCGCGGCCCTGCTCCTGACCTCGACGCTGGCCCCCGCCGTGGCCGTCGCCGCCCAGCCCGGCGGACACGACCACCGGCCGGTGCGGGCCGCGCAGGCCCGTCTGCTCGGTGAGAAGATCGTCCCCCACAAGCTCGACTTCCAGGGCACCACCGTCGGCGGCCTCTCCGGCGTGGACCGCGACCGGTGCACCGGCGAGTACGTGTTCATCAGCGACGACCGCTCGTACATCCAGCCCGCCCGCTTCTACACCGCCAGGCTGGACGTCGACGCGAGCGGCGTGCACGCCGTCGACTTCACCGGCACCCACCCCTTCCTCCAGCCGGACGGCTCGGTCTACCCCGCGCCGACGCTCGGCGACGGCAAGGCCGTCGACCCGGAGGAGATCCGCGTCGACCCGCGCTCCTGCGACTACTGGTGGGCGCAGGAGGGCGACCGGCCCAAGACGGTCGGCCCGCCGGTCATCCAGCCGTCCATCCAGTTCGCCGGCCCCACCGGCGCCTACCTCGGGCAGCTGCCGCTGCCGGCGAACTACGAGATCACGATGGAGGACCGCGGGCCGCGCCGGAACCAGGCGATCGAGGCGATCACCTTCGGCGACCGGGGCCGCGTCCTGACCAGCGCGATCGAGGGCCCGCTGCTCCAGGACGGCCCGGAGCCCACCGTGGAGCACGGCGCGCTCGTCCGCGTGACGAAGCAGACGCGCGACGGCCGGGTCCTCGGGCAGTTCGCGTACCCCGTCGAGAAGATCTTCGCCGTGAACGACCCGAACAGCCCCTGGGGCCCGGACACCGGCGTCCCGTCGATCCTCGCCTTCCCCGACGACCCGGACCGCTACCTCGTCCTGGAGCGCACCTGGGTCGCCGGCGCCGGCTACAAGATCCGCCTCTTCGACGCCACCACGCGCGGTGCGACCGACGTGCAGGCGAGGGAATCCCTCGCGGGGCAGCCGGTCGTGGCGATGCGCAAGACGCTCGTCGCGGACTTCGACACCCTCGGCCTCTCCACCGTCGACAACACCGAAGGCATGACGTGGGGCCCGAGGCTGCCGTCGGGCGAGCGGTCGCTGATCCTGGTCAGCGACGACAACTTCGCCGAGGACGCGGTCACCCAGATCGTCGCCCTCGCCGTGCGCTGACCTCCGTCCGAGCGTCACCAGGCCGTAGGCGTCGAACGGTCCGTCCTCAGGGGCGGACCGTTCGGCGTGCGCCCCTGTGCTCCGGCGCCCGCTTCGTGCTGGCGCCGGGGACGAGTTCGGGGCGCAGGAGCCTCGGCCGGAGATCGGCGGAGGCGGGGGCGTCGAGGGCGCCGAGCGCGACCTCGACCGCCTGCCGGGCCAGGTCCCGCTTGGGCAGGACGACGGAGGTCAGCGGGGAACGGGACAACAGCCCCTCCGGGGTGTCGTCGTGAGCCACCACGGAGAGGTCGTCCGGCACCGAGCGGCCCAGGGTCCGCGCGGCCTCCACCGCGGCCGCCGCCAGGAGGTCGTGCGTCGCGAACAGCGCCGTCGTGCCGGGAGCCGCCCGCAGGGCCGCGGCCGCCGCCTCCAGGCCACTCCGGAAGGTGGGCTCCGCGGCCAGGTGCACCGCGCTGTCGGGCAGCGCGATCCCGCCCTCCTCGAACGCGCGCCGGAAGCCCGCCACGCGCACCCCGTGCGCGGGGCTGGCCAGCACCGCCACCCGTTCGTGCCCGAGGCCGAGGAGGTGCCGGCCGGCCAGGTGCCCGCCGTGCTCGTAGTCGATCGTGACGACGGGGAAGCCGTCCGGGAGACCGTCGGGGAGTCCGGCCTCCCAGGCGCACAGGACCACGGGGAACCGGGCCCCCGAGAGCAGCGGCAGATGACCCGTCAGGCCCTGGTCCCCGGCGATCAGGAGGGCGTCCACCGAGCGGCTGGTGAGCCCCGCCAGGTGCCGGCGGGCGCGCTCCCCGTCGAGCCGGGTGGTGCAGAGCAGCAAGCGGTGGCCGCGCTCCTCCAGGACGTCCTCGACGTGCTCGACGAGTTCGGCGTAGAACGGGGCGCGGACGGTCGGGACGAAAAGCCCGACGGTCCGGGTGCTGCCGGTGGCGAGGGAACGCGCCACGAGGTTCGGCACGTAGCCGAGTTCGGCGATCGCGGCACGGACCCGCGCCTCTGTGGCGGGGCGTACCGGAACCCGTCCGGTGACGACGTTGGAGACGGTCTGCTTGGTGACGCCGGCGCGCTCGGCCACGTCCCTCATGGTGACCATGGCGCCCCCGAAGTACCGGTCAGGATGGGCTCGCAACGTAACGCGGCCACCACCCCCGGTCAAGGCGCCCGAGGCCCGCACCTCCCCGTCGCCCAGGTCTTGTTTTACCGGTCAAAGAAGCCCTAGGGTCCGTGCCTGCGTCAGCCGTACCTCCTGCACGCCGCCCCGGCGTGCGCCCCCACGAGCTGAGGAGTACGTGTGAGATCTCCGCGCAGCAGAACGGTGAGCCTGCTCGCCGCGGCGGCCCTGGCCGTCACCGGCGGCAGCACCCTCGCGGCCCCGCCCGCGGCCTCGGCCGTCCCGTCGACGGCCACGTACACGGTCACCGTCGGCGCCAAGGGGTCCTGGACCCGCCCGGACGACACGCCCGCCAGCCCCTACATCGACAAGGACGGCACCTTCTACTACCAGCAGGCGCACGCGCTCTACGGAGCGAAGGACAGCCGGAGCTGGACCTTCTACACGGGGTCGAACTTCGACACCGCCAACCGGTCCGCCGCCCTCAGCGACGCGGTCAACCCGAACAACACCGCGGACCGCAACAACGACACCACATGGCGCTGCGACAACAGCCCCACGGGCCTGGAGTCCACCCAGGCCCCGGCCGGCAGCGGCTACGCGCACCGCAACTACTGCGACCTCACCGGCATGTGGGTCGACCCCGACACCGGCGACTGGTACGGGCTCGTCCACAACGAGTTCACCCCCCAGCCCTTCGGCGACGGCATCCACTACGACGGCATCGACTACGCGGTCTCCACGGACCAGGGGAAGACCTGGACCGTCAAGGACCACGTCATCACCTCGCGGTACAGCACCAGGCGCGGCGACAACGCCGCCTTCCCGCAGCAGACCTACGACTACGGCACCGGCGACCCGAGGCTCTTCGTCGACACCGCCTCCGGCTACTTCTACGCCTTCTACGGCTCCCGGATCGTCAACAAGGGCGGCGGCTGGGCCGCGTTCTACGGGCACGTCGCCCGCGCCCCCCTCTCCGGGAAGATGGCCCCCGGTACCTGGAAGAAGTGGTACGACGGCACCTGGACCGAACCCGGCGTCGGCGGCCGCGAGAGCACCATGGTCCCGGTCGGCGCGAGCAGCACGACCGGATACGTGCCGACGGCCAAGGAGTACGACCCGGCCAACAGCGGCTCCGTGAGCCAGCAGGTCGCCGCCGGCCTCACGCCCCCGACGTCACCGCTGTTCGTCATGGACATCACCTACAACGCCTACCTCGGCCTCTACCTCGGCGAGCCCCAGGCCGTCGACCAGAGCGGCAACGCCCCGCAGGAGATCTACGCCACCGACGACCTGACCACCCAGAAGTGGTTCCGGCTCGGCGACACCGGCGGCTACAGGACCGCCTCCTGGTACCGCTGGTTCCTCGACAGCGGCAACAGGACCGGCTCCGGCATCGTCGGCAAGGACTTCCGCGCCTACTGCTCCTTCGGCTGCTCCGGCGGAGCGAGCTCCGAGTACGTCAACCTGAGCGTCGGCACGAACGAGCCGGCCGCCCCGGTCGACTCCGGCAGGACCTACCGGATCGCCGGCGCCGGCGGCCGCGTCCTCGCCCAGGTCCCCGGCGGTTCGGCGACCACGTCCGTGCCCGCCGCCACCGGCTCGGACCTCGAAGCGTGGACCTTCACCGCCCAGGGCGACGGCTCCTACCGCATCGCCAACGCCTCCACCGGGAACCTGCTCGGCGTCGACGGTTCCGGCACCGCCACCCGGGCCTGGGGCACCAGACCCACGGCCACCCCCGCCACCACGGGCCCGGGACAGGAGTGGTTCGTCATCCGCGGCGCCTCCGCCACGGACAACAGCCCCACCGGCACGTACAAGCTGGTCAACCGATACAGCGGCCTCGTCCTCGGCCTCTCCGGCACCACCGGCCGCCTCAGCGAGACCACCCCCGCCCGCAGCTGGAGCGACACCACCGGGAACCCCGTCGGCGGCGGCCGCACGCCGGGCGAGCAGTCGCTGACGCTGACCGCGGTCTCGGCCTCCCTCAACGGCGTCCACACCCTCACCACCGGCGGGAAGGCGCTCGACAACCCGGGCAGCAGCGCCACCGACGGCACCCAGCTCATCACCTGGACCCCGAACGGCGGCGCCAACCAGAGCTGGACGCTCACCCAGCAGACCGACGGCACGTACGAGATCAAGAACCGCTCGTCCGGGAAGTGCGCCGACATCGAGAACGGCTCCCTCACCGCCGGCGCACGGGTCATCCAGTGGACCTGCCACGGCGGCGCCAACCAGCGCTGGAACCTCGTCCGGCAGGCCTCCGGCGGCTACACCGTCACCTCGGCCCGCAGCGGCCTCCTGATGACCACGGCCTCCACGGCCGACGGGGCCACGCTCACCCAGCAGGCCGACACCGGCTCCGCCCTCCAGCGGTGGACGATCGCCTGAACCTTCGCGAGGGGCCTCGGGCATCCGCCCGGGGCCCGCTCCCGTCTCAGGACGGCATGTTCTGTTCGGCCCAGACCACCTTGCCGGTGACGGTGCGACAGGAACCCCATCTGCGGCACAGCATGTTGATGAGCTGAAGCCCCCGGCCACCCTCGTCGCTGAGGTCCGCGTGCTGGATCTGCGGCAGGTCGGGGCCGGTGTCCGAGACCTCCACGACGAGCCGCTCCCCGCGCAGCAGACGCAGCTCGCCCGGACCGTTCCCGTAGCGCAGCGCGTTGCCGACCAGCTCGGAGACGACGAGCTCGGAGACGTCGGCCAGCTCGTCGAGGCCCCACGCGGCGAGCTGGTCGGTGACCAGACCCCGGGCGACCGAGGCGGCCCGCCCGTCCTGCGGCAGCTGCCACACCCGCAGATCGCCGGCCGGAAGCGGGGCATCCGCCGTCACCAGGAGCACCGCCTCGTCGAAGCGGGCTGCGGTGGCCGGAGCACACTCCACGAGACCGCCCTGCTCCAGCGCCTCGGGGGTCAGTCCGAGCGCCGCCGAACGCAGCCGGTCCAGCTGGGCGTCGACGTCCACATCCCGCGACTTCACCAGTCCGTCCGTGTACATGACGAGATGGGCGCCGTCCGGGACGCGCAGCCGCAGCGGGTCGTACGGGATCACTCCCGCCCCCAGCGGCGCGCCGGTCGGCACCGGGACGTACGAGGCACCGCCCTGACCGTCGAGGAGCAGGGGCGGCAGATGCCCGGCGCTCGCCAGCGTGTAGGTGGAGTCGGCGGGGTCGTACACGGCGCACAGGCAGGTGGCGACCTGTTCGTCCTCCAGGTCGCGGGTGGCCAGATCGAGCCGCGCCAGGATCCGCTCGGGGGCCGTGTCCAGGGTCATCAGGGTGCGGGCGACGGTCCGCAGCCGCCCCATGGTGGCGGCGGCCGGCAGCCCGTGCCCCATCACGTCGCCCACCATGAGGGCCGTCCGTCCGCCCGGCAGCGCCATCACGTCGTACCAGTCGCCGCCCACGCCGTGATGCGCGGCCGCGGGCGCGTACTCGGAGTGCACCAGCAGGCCCGGCGTCGCCGGAGTCACGCGTGGCAGCAGGCTGCGCTGCAACGAGACGACGTGCTCGCGCTCTCGCCCGTACAGCCGCGCGTTGTCGATGAAGACGGCCGCCGTGGAGGCGAGCTGCTCCGCCAGGGCCAGGTCGGTGGAGGAGAACGGCGGGGTGCCCGGGGCACGCACGAAGTCGGCGCTGCCGAGGAGCAGCCCACGGGCGATGAGGGGGACGGCCAGATAGCTGTGCACACCGGCGGCGCGCATCTTCTCCGCCGCGCTGACGGTCGGCGCGACGCGGTTGAAGTCCTCGTCGCGCATGCGGCTCAGCAGGACCGGCTTGCGCTGCCGGAGGCAGTAGCGGTGGAGCAGGGTCTCGTGCGGCTTCTCGGCATGGACGAAGGTCTCGCCCACCGGTGTGGGCTCCAGGGAGGTGAGCTCCTCGATGGCGCAGAGCGCCGTGGCCCGCATGGCCGGGATGCCCGATTCCGTCCACCGGCTGCCCTCGTCGCCCCGCAGGACGCTCTCCAGGATGTCCACGGCCGCCCCGTCGGCGAAGCGGGGCACGGTGAACTCGGCGAGCTCCTGCGCGGTGCGCTCCAGGTCCAGGGTCGTGCCGATCCTGGTGCTGGCGGAATTCAGCCAGGCGAGTCGGCTGCGCAGGGTGAACCTGTCCGGTGGCAGAACGCCTCTGCCCCGTCGGAAGCGGGCGTTCTCCCAGGTCGAGCGGCTTCCCGCCGGGTCCTGCCCGGCCGAGCCGCGGCCGGGCAGGCGCCGTCCGCCGCTGCCGCCGTTCACTCTTTCGGCCCCCAAGCAGGACTCGACGCCATTTCGTGCCCAGTCTGCACCGTAAACCTCATCCGTGCCTCCTGTTGTCAGGCACCTTCTTGGCCGGGCCGGATCGAGCTTCATACCCCCACCCCGTATCATCGGCTGCGTTCGGTCGGCCGGTACCGGAGCGAGGAAGGAGACCGACGTGGCAGTACGCCCGAAGACGGCGACCTGGACGAGCCGGTGTCTGCTCTCCGTCGCGCTGCTCTTCGGCATCGTGCTCATGCACGCCCTCGGCCACCCCGGCGCGCACGCCGCCACCGACACCCACGTCTCTCACGCCGACCACGTCTCTCACGCCGACCACGTCACTCATGCGGGCCACGTCACTCACGCCGGCCACGTCATGGCGGCCGCACCGGCGGAACACCCGGCCGTCGCTCCGACACCTCACTCGACGCACCCCGCACCCGCCCACGGCGCCGGAGCCGCCGCCGTCTGCCTGGCCGTGCTCGGCGTCGGCATCGGGGCGGCCCTGCTGGCCCGTGTCATCGGACGGCGCACGCCCGTACGCGACCTGCTGCCGCCGACGGCACGTCTCGCGTACGCGCTCCGCGCGATCCCGCCGCCCGCCCCGCCCGGCTCCCTCCTGACGCGTCTTTCGCTGTTGCGCATATAGGCGGGCTCGGCCGCTCCTCACCGCGAGCGGAAAACCGCCCCCCCCGCAACGACCACGTCTTGAGGTTCCTCAGCCATGAACCGACCCACCCGTCGTACCGTCCTCGGCGCCGGACTCGCCGCCGCCGGCACCGGCCTGCTGACCGCCTGCTCCGGCTCGATGAGCGGCATGGACCATTCCGCGAGCGGCACCGGCACCACGCCGACCGCCGGCTACATCACCCCCGACAGCAAGGAGATCGGGGCGACCGAGGCACTGCGCAAGCCCGGCCCCGAGCGGAAGGTGAAGCTCACCGCCGTCGAGACCCCGCTCGACCTCGGCGGCGGACGCACCGTCCGTACCTGGGCGTACGGGGACGCGCTCCCCGGCAAGGAGGTGCGGGTCACCGCCGGTGACACCCTCGCCCTGACCCTGGCCAACCACCTGCCCGAGGCCACGAGCGTGCACTGGCACGGACTCGCGCTGCGCAACGACATGGACGGCGTGCCCGGCCTGACCCAGCGTGACGTCAAGCCCGGCGGCTCCTTCGCGTACCGCTTCGCCGTCTCCCACCCCGGCACGTACTGGTTCCACCCGCACTCCGGGGTCCAGCAGGACCGCGGCCTGTACGCGCCGCTGATCGTCGAGGACCCCAAGGAGCCGCTGACGTACGACAAGGAGTGGGTGATCGTCCTCGACGACTGGGTCGACGGCGTCGACGGCTCCACCCCGGACGCTGTCCTCGCCGAGCTCGGCAAGGGCATGGGCGGCGGCGGGATGGACCACGGCGGCATGGACATGAGCGGATCCGGCGGTACGGAGGGCCACGACATGTCGAACATGTCGATGACCACCCGGACGTCACCGTCCCCTGCCCCCTCCCGCATGCTCATGGGCGCGAGCAGCGATCTCCTCGGCGGTGACGCGGGTGATGTCGGCTACCCGTACTACCTGATCAACGGCCGTACGCCGCAGAACCCGGGGACCTTCACGGCGAGGCCCGGCGACCGGATCCGGCTCCGGATCATCAACGCCGGCGGCGACACCGCCTTCCGGATCGCGCTCGGCGGGCACCGGCTCACCGTCACCCACACCGACGGCTTCCCCGTCGAGCACGCGCAGGCGGACGCGGTGCTGCTCGGCATGGGCGAGCGCGTCGACGCCCTCGTCACCGTCGGAAGCGGCGCCTTCCCCCTGACCGCGCTCGCCGAGGGCAAGGGCCGCACCGCCCTCGCCGTCCTGCGCACCGGCGGCGGAGCCGCGCCCACCGCCTCCGCGCGTCCGAAGGAGCTGGACGGCAGGGTCGTGCACGGTGGTCAGCTCAAGGCGGCGGAGTCCGTGCGCCTGGAGCAGGGCCGGCCCGACCGCACCATCGAGTTCAGTCTGACCGGCTCGATGATGAAGTACGACTGGGCCATCAACGGCAGGAAGTACGACCCCGCCCAGCGCTACCCCGTCCGTTCGGGCGAGCGCGTCCGACTGGCGTTCGTGAACGACACGACGATGTGGCACCCCATGCACCTGCACGGGCACACCTACGCGCACGCGGGCGGCGGGGCGCGCAAGGACACCTCGATCGTGCTGCCGGGGAAGCGGATCGAGGTCGACTTCGACGCCGACAACCCGGGCCTGTGGATGATCCACTGCCACAACGTCTACCACGCCGAGTCCGGGATGATGACCGTCCTCGGCTACCTGAAGTAGGAGGCCCCGGCCGGGACACCGGACCCGGTGTCCCGGCCGCCTTCCGGCCTACCGGATCTCGACGAGGAGGTCGCCGCCCTCCACCTGCTGGATCCTGGTGATGGCCAGTCGGGACACCCGGCCGCCCTTCGGGGCGGTGATCGAGGCCTCCATCTTCATCGCCTCGATCGTGGCGACCGTCGCCCCGGCCTCGACCTCGTCCCCCTCGGCGACGGCCAGCGTGACCACACCGGCGAACGGCGCGGCGACATGGCCCGGGTCGGACCTGTCGGCCTTCTCGGTCACCGGCAGATCGGCCGCGGCCGCCTCGTCGCGGACCTGGATCGGCCGCAGCTGACCGTTCAGGGTGGACAGGACCGTGCGCATGCCGCGTTCGTCGGCCTCGCCGATGGCCTCCAGCTCGATGAGCAGCCGCACGCCGGGCCCGAAGTCGACGCTGTACTCCTTTCCGGGGCGCAGCCCGTAGAAGAAGTCCTTGCTGTCGAGCACGCTGGTGTCGCCGTACGCCTGCCGGTGCGCCTCGTACACCGTCGTCGGGCCGGGGAAGAGCAGGCGGTTGAGCGTGGCGCGCCGGTCCTCTTCCAGGCCGGTGCGGTCCTCCGGGGTGAGGTCCGGCGTCGGCTTGGGACCCGCGCGGCCTTCGAGGGCCTTGCTGCGGAACGGCTCGGGCCAGCCGCCGGGCGGGGTGCCGAGCTCGCCGTGGAGGAAGCCGACGACGGAGTCGGGGATGTCGTACCGGTTCGGTGCCGCCTCGAAGTCCGCGGGTGCCACCCCGGCGCCGACGAGGTGCAGCGCGAGGTCGCCCACCACCTTCGACGAGGGCGTGACCTTCACCAGGCGGCCCAGCATCCGGTCCGCGGCCGCGTACGTCGACTCGACGTCCTCGAAGCGGTCGCCGAGGCCGAGCGCGACGGCCTGGGTGCGCAGGTTGGAGAGCTGCCCGCCGGGGATCTCGTGGTGGTAGACGCGGCCGGTCGGCGAGTCCAGGCCCGCCTCGAAGGGGGCGTAGATCCTGCGGACGCTCTCCCAGTACGGCTCCAGGTCGCCGACCGCCTGGAGGGCGAGGCCGGTCGGCCGGTCCGAGTGGTCGGTGGCGGCGACGATCGCCGACAGCGAGGGCTGCGAGGTGGTGCCGGCCATGGAGGCCACCGCACCGTCCACGGCGTCCGCGCCGGCCTGGATCGCCGCCAGGTACGTGGCGAGCTGGCCGCCCGCGGTGTCGTGGGTGTGCAGGTGCACCGGCAGCTCGAACTCGCGGCGCAGCGCGGAGACGAGCCTGGCCGCGGCGGGGGCGCGCAGCAGCCCGGCCATGTCCTTGACCGCGAGGACGTGCGCACCGGCGGCGACGATCTTCTCGGCGAGCCGCAGGTAGTAGTCCAGGGTGTAGAGCTTCTCCGCCGGGTCGGAGAGGTCGGACGTGTAGCAGAGCGCGACCTCGGCGACCGCCGTGCCCGTCTCCCGTACGGCCTCGATGGCGGGCCGCATCTGGTCGACGTCGTTGAGCGCGTCGAAGATCCGGAAGATGTCGATGCCGGTGGCGGCGGCCTCCCGCACGAAGGCGTCGGTCACCTCCGTCGGATACGGGGTGTACCCCACGGTGTTGCGGCCGCGCAGGAGCATCTGGAGGCAGATGTTCGGTACGGCCTCGCGCAGCGCGGCGAGGCGCTCCCAGGGGTCCTCGGCGAGGAAGCGCAGCGCGACGTCGTAGGTGGCGCCGCCCCAGCACTCCAGGGACAGCAGCTGCGGCAGGGTGTGCGCGACCGCCGGGGCGACGGCGAGCAGGTCCTTCGTGCGGACCCGGGTGGCGAGCAGGGACTGGTGGGCGTCGCGGAAGGTGGTGTCGGTGACGCCGAGGGTCGGCGACTCGCGCAGGCCGCGCGCGAAGCCCTCCGGGCCGAGCGCGGTGAGCCGCTGCCGGGATCCGGCGGGCGGCGAGCCCGCGGGCAGCCGGGGGAGCTTGGTCGCGGGGGCGATCAGCACGGGGCGTGGACCGTGCGGCTTGTTCACGGTGACGTCGGCGAGGTAGGTGAGCAGCTTCGTGCCGCGGTCGGCCGAGTGGCGGGCGGTGAGCAGGTGCGGCCGCTGCTCGATGAAGGCCGTCGTGACCTGCCCGGCCTGGAAGTCCGGGTCGTCGAGCACGGCCTGCAGGAAGGGGATGTTCGTGGACACGCCCCGGATGCGGAACTCGGCCACCGCGCGCCGGGCGCGGTCGACGGCGGTCCTGAAGTCCCGTCCCCGGCAGGTCAGTTTGACCAGCATCGAGTCGAAGTGGGCGCTGACCTCCGTACCGGCGTGGGTGGTTCCGCCGTCGAGCCGGATGCCGGAGCCGCCGGGCGAGCGGTAGGCGCTGATCATGCCGGTGTCCGGGCGGAAGCCGTTGGCCGGGTCCTCGGTGGTGATCCGGCACTGCAGGGCGGCGCCGCGCAGGACGACGGACTCCTGGGTGAGCCCGAGGTCGGCGAGGGTCTCTCCGGCGGCGATGCGCAGCTGCGACTGCACCAGGTCGATGTCGGTGACCTCCTCGGTCACCGTGTGCTCGACCTGGATGCGCGGATTCATCTCGATGAAGACGTGGTTGCCCTCGCGGTCGAGGAGGAACTCCACGGTGCCCGCGTTGCGGTAGCCGATCCGGCGGGCGAACTTCACCGCGTCGTCGCAGATCCGCTGACGTACCGCCGGGTCGAGGTTCGGGGCGGGGGCGAGTTCGATCACCTTCTGGTGGCGGCGCTGCAGCGAGCAGTCCCGCTCGAACAGGTGGATGACATCGCCCCGGCCGTCGGCGAGGATCTGCACCTCGATGTGGCGCGGGTCGACGACGGCCTTCTCCAGGAACACGGTGGCGTCGCCGAACGCGGACTCGGCCTCGCGGGCCGCCGCCTCGATGGACTCCCGCAGCGTCGCCGGGTCCTCGACCCGCCGCATGCCGCGGCCGCCGCCACCGGCGACGGCCTTGACGAACACCGGGAAGCCGATCTCCTCGGCGGCCGCGACGAGTTCGTCCACATCCGTGGAGGGCGCCGAGGACCCGAGGACGGGCACCCCGGCCTCGCGGGCGGCGGCCACCGCACGCGCCTTGTTGCCCGTCAGCTCCAGGGTCTGCGCGGACGGGCCGACGAAGGTGATGCCCGCCTCCTCGCAGGCGCGCGCCAGTTCCGGGTTCTCCGACAGGAATCCGTAGCCCGGGTAGACGGCGTCGGCGCCGGCCAGGCGGGCCGCCCGGATGACCTCCTCCACGGAGAGGTAGGCCCGCACCGGATGGCCGGGTTCACCGATCTCGTAGGCCTCGTCGGCCTTCAGCCGGTGCAGTGAGTTGCGGTCCTCGTGGGGGAAGACGGCGACCGTCCGAGCCCCCAGTTCATAGCCGGCGCGGAACGCGCGAATCGCGATCTCGCCGCGGTTGGCCACCAGCACCTTGCGGAACATTCTGATCCCTTCACCGTGCCCGGCTCGTCGCGGCAACGCTACGGGCTGTGCGACGGCCTGTTGAAGATCCGGCGCCAGTGACATGGATCATCGCGGTTCGGCCGGCCGCTTCGACGGGACCCCCGGCCGCGGGTAGACCTTCGACTGCTTGACGCTGCCGAAGGCGAAGCTCGACTCGATCGACGCGATGCCCGGGATGGCGTGGATCCGGGTGCGGACGAAGGCCTCGTACGCCTCCAGGCTCTCGATGACGACCCTCAGCAGGTAGTCGCTGCTGCCGGCCATCAGATAGCAGTCCTGGATGTGGTCGATGAGGCCCACGTGGTGCTCGAACACGTTGACCGCCTCGGCCGTGTGGCGCTCCAGGCGGATCCGTACGAAGACGGTGATCGGCAGACCGAAGGCCACCTGGTCGACGGTGGCCGTGTAGCCGCCGATCAGACCCGACTCCTCCAGGCGGCGCACCCGGCGCAGACAGGGGGACGGGGACAGCCTGATCCGGTCGGCGAGGTCCTGGTTCGACAGGCGGCCGTCGCTCTGCAGCTCATGGATGATCTGGAAGTCCACGGCGTCCATCGGTTCTCCTTGGCGGATCTTGGCAGATTCTGCCCCCACGCTATGTCTGGAGGGCAGAACTGGCAATCGGCTGCCCCGCCCCAAGCTCTACCGTTGCCAACGGGGCGAAGCCGGACATCGGCTCCGCCCGAACGGCTTCGAGTGGGAGGTACGGCCGGTGGCCGCGACGCAATCGGTGGGGGCGGGAACGGGGGAGGCGCGCGAGACGCGCACTCCGTCCGAGGGGTACGAGGGGAAGCCCCGTGCCGGCCGGTTCGGCGGGCTCTCCCCGCAGGGCGTGGGCATGATCGCGCTGCTGCTCACCGTGGCCGTCTGGGCCGCCTTCGCCCTCAGCGCCCGTGCTCTGAGCAGCTCCACGCTGCTGCCCGCCGACGCGGCGCTGCTCCGCTTCGGCGTGCCGCTCGTGGTCCTGGCCCCCGCCCTGTGGCGGCGCAGGCGGCGGCTTGCCGCCGTCCGGTTCGCCCCCGCGGCCAAGATCGTCTGCGGCGCCGGGGTCCCGTTCTTCCTCGCCGCCATGTACGGCGGCTCCCTGACCTCGGCCGCGTTCGTCGGGGCGATCGTGCCCGGCATGGTCCCGCTGTTCGTCTCCGCCCTCATGGTCGCCGGCGGCAAGAGCGCCCCGCGCGGCACCCAGGCGGCCGGCCTCGCCCTCATCGTCGCCGGCGTCGTGGCCCTGGTCTGGCGCTACACCGCGGCCCTCGACGCGGACGTCCTGCTCGGCACGGGCACGCTGCTCGTCGCCAGCGGCCTGTGGGCCCTCTACACCGTCGGCCTGCGAGAGGTGGACCTCGACCCGATCGGGTCCATCGGCCTGCTCTGTCTGCCCTCCTTCGCCGTCATCGCGCTGCTGGTCCTGAGCGGCGTCCTGCCCACCGGCATCGCCCACGCGGCCGGCCACGACATCGCGCTCTTCCTCGTCGTCCAGGGCCTGGGCGTCGGCCTGTGCGCGGGGCTGATGTACGCGTTCGCCATCCGCCGCCTCGGCCCCGAGCGCAGCTCCGTCGTCGGCAGCCTCAGCCCGGTCGCCGTCGTCCTCCTCGCCATGCCCCTCCTCGACGAGAGGCCGACGCTGCCCGTCGTCGTCGGCGTCCCCCTCATCACCCTCGGCGTCGCGCTGGCCAACCGACGCCGCCGCACCGTCGCGCCCGCCGACGGCTCCTTCTCGGGAGCCCCCGCCGACGGCTCCCTGCCGGGAGCCCCCGCCGACGGCTCCCTGCCGGGAGCCCCCGCCGACCACCCCGCCCGAACCAAGGTCTCCGCCGATGCTTGAGCTCCTCCCCGCCCCGCCCGTCGACCCGCTGTGGGACCTGACGGCCGAGTACGCCGCCGACCCGCGCCCCGAGCGCCTCAACCTCGTCCTCGGCGTCTACCGCGACCACACCGGCGTCACCCCCGTCATGGCGGCCGTCAAGGAGGCCGAGATACGCCTGGCGGAACGCTCCGGCTCCAAGGAGTACCTCGGCCTGTCGGGCAACACGGCCTTCAACCGCGCCATGCTCACCACCGTCCTCGGCACCGAAGCCCTCACCGCACGGGCGACGGCCGTCCAGACCGTGGCAGGCACCGGCGCCCTGCGCCTCCTCGCCGACCTCGTACGGCAGACGCGCCCCGGCACCACGGTGTGGATCAGCGACCCCGCGTACGTCAACCACCGCCCCATCCTCGAAGGCGCCGGCCTCACCGTCCGCGCGTTCCGCTGGCTCGACCCGGAGGGCATGCTCGACGACCTCCGCGCGGCGGGACCCGGCGACGTCGTCCTGCTCCAGGGCTGCTGCCACAACCCCACCGGAGCGGACCCCACCGCCGAGACCTGGGAGGAGCTCGCCGCGCTCGCGGCGGCGAACGGCTGGGTCCCCTTCGTCGACCTCGCCTACCACGGCCTCGGCGACGGCCTCGAAGCCGACCTCGCCCCCACCCGGATGCTGGCGGAGCGGCTCCCCGAAGTACTCATCGCCGTCAGCTGCTCCAAGAACTTCGGCCTCTACAGCGACCGCACCGGCTGCGCCATCGTCCTCGGCTCCTCGGCGCGCGCGCTCCGGCACGTCGAGACCGCCCTCCAGAACGCCGCCCGCACCCTGTACTCCATGCCGCCCGACCACGGCGCCGCCGTCGTCGCCACCGTCCTGGAGGACGAGCGGCTCAAGGGCCTCTGGCTCGCCGAACTCGACGTCATGCGCCGGCGCATCACCGCCAACCGGACGGACCTCGTCGCCCACCTGGGCGCGCTCGGCCACGAGGAGCGGGCGAGCGTCCTCGCCCGCCAGAAGGGCATGTTCTCGATGCTGCCCCTCACCCCCGAGGGCATGAGCCGGATGCGCCGGCGGTCCGGCATCTACGGCACGACCGCGGGCCGCATCAACATCGCGGGCGTCCCCGCGCACCGGATCCCGTACCTGGCGGGAGGCATCGCCGACGCCCTCTGACTCGGCTCGGTCGCGTCACCACCGGGCGCGGAGCGGCGTGCCCGGTTCCTGCCGCCGCCAGGCCGCGTTGAGGCGGACGAGGCGGGTGGAGGCCGCGATGCCGCGCACGGTGGCGATCCTGCCGCCGGCGATGTCGAAGGTCACGGCGCCGATGACCTGGTCGCCGAGCGTGAACAGGAGGGCGGGAGCACCGTTGACGCGCGCCGTGTGGACGGCGGGTGTGCCACCGGCGAGGCGCCGTTTCGCCGGACTGGGCTTGAACCCGCCCCGGGCGACGGCGGCGACGCGCTGGGGAGTGTCGAACCGCAGCAGCTTCTCGCTCAGCCCGGCACCGTCGGAGACGGCGGTCACGTCGTCCGTGAGCAGCGCAACGAGCCGTTCGGTCCGGCCCGACGAGGCGGCGTCGAAGAACTCCTCGACGAGCCTGCGGGCGGACGCCGGGTCGACCTCACCGCCGCGCCGCCGCGCGGCGGTGATCCGGCCCCGGGCCCGGTGGAGGTGCTGCTGGCTCGCGGACTCGGAGACGTCGAGGATCTCGGCGATCTCGGCGTGGCTGTACGAGAACGCCTCGCGCAGCAGGTAGACCGCCCGCTCCACCGGCGACAGGCGCTCCATGAGGGTCAGCACGGCAAGGGACACCGACTCGCGCTGTTCGAAGGTGTCGGCGGGGCCGAGCATGGGGTCTCCGTCCAGGAGCGGCTCGGGCAGCCAGGCTCCGGCGGCGCGCTCGCGACGGACCTGCGCCGAGCGGAGCCGGTCGATGCACAGGTGGGTGACGACCTTGGTCAGCCAGGCTTCCGGCACCTTGATCCGCTGCCGGTCGGCGGCACGCCGTGCAGGAACGCGTCCTGCACGGCGTCCTCGGCGTCGGCGGCGGAGCCGAGCATCCGGTACGCAAGGGAGGCCAGCCGGTTGCGGCCGGCCTCGAACCGGCTGATGTCGGAGCCGTCGATGGTGATGCTGTCCACGGGGATGTCCTCGGGTGGCTAGGCGACGGCCTTCTGGGCGGACGTCTCCGTCCTCCGGGCGGACTCCTCCGTCGCGGCCGTGCCGTGGAGGCTGCGCTTCGGCAGGCCGAAGGTCGGGTGCGAGGTGGTCCACAGCGACATCCTGAGGATGCCCGCCTTGATCCGCGCGGCCTTCCGGCCGCCCAGGTACTTCGGCTTCGCCCGCCCCTCGTGGTCGACCAGCTGCAGGATCCCGTCCCGCCGGCCGAGGCTGATGTGGTTGCCCACGTACTCCAGCTTGGTGTTCCCGATCTTGCGGCCGGTCATGCGTCCCACGAACGCCTCCGTGGCCTGCATGCCGGTGTAGCCGGCCGAGGCGCAGGACATCGGCAGGGGCAGGCCGTTGTCGCCGAGGGTGTACGCGCTGTCGCCGACGGCGTACACCTCCGGGTGCGAGACCGAGCGCATGGTGCGGTCGACGACGATCCGGCCGTCCTCGGTGACCTCGAGGCCGCCGGCGGCCGCAAGCGGGCCGACCGCGAACCCCGCCGTCCACACGGTCGCGTCGGACGTCACGGCGGTGCCGTCCGCGCACAGCACCCGCGTCGCCTCGACGGCCTCTACCGTGGTGTGCTCCAGGACGGTGACGCCCGGGCGGGCGCAGGCCTGGCGCAGGTGGTCGCGGGCTCCGGCGGAGAGCCGGGCGGCCAGCTCGCCGCGGGCGACCAGCGTCACCTGGAGTCCGGGCCGGGACTCGGCGATCTCGGTGGCGGTCTCGATGCCGGTGAGACCGTCGCCGACGACCAGCACGCTGCCGCCTCCGCTCCGTCCGTCCAGGCCGTCCAGGCGCTCGCGCAGGCGCAGTGCCGCCGGGCGGCTGCTGACGTCGAAGGCGTGCTCGGCGGCGCCGGGGACGCGCCGGTCGTCGCCGTGGCTGCCGAGCGCGTAGAAGAGGGTGTCGTAGCCGAGCTCGCCGCCGCCGTCGGCGTCGGCCACGGTGACGACCCGGCGGTCGGGGTCGACGGCGGTGACCCGGGCCAGGCGCAGCCGTACCGCCGTACCCGCGAAGACGTCGGTGAGCCGCGGTGCCGCGATCTCCTGGCCGGCCGCGAGCTGGTGCAGCCGCAGCCGCTCGACGAACTCCGGCACGGCGTTGACCACGGTGATCTCGGTGTCCGCCGGGGACAGCCGACGTGCGAGGTTCCCAGCCACGTAGCTCCCGGCGTAACCGGCGCCGAGGACGACGATGCGGTGCTTCATGGTGTGCTCCTGTCGGTTCGCTTGCCTTCCGTGGATTGACCGGGGCGGCGGCGCGATTCCTGACAAGAGGGGAATGTGACCTGCGTCACACGGGAATGTGGGGGAGTCGGACCGTGACGAGGAGACCGCCGTCGGGGCGAGGGACGAGGTCGAGGGTCCCGTCGTGGGCGCGGACGATGCCGTGCACGAGGGCGAGGCCCAGGCCGACCCCGGCGTGCTCGTCGGTGCGCACCCGTTCCGTACCGCGCTGGAAGGGCTCGGTGAGGGTCGGCACCAGTTCCGCCGGGACCGGACGGCCCGTGTTCTCCACCCGTACCACGCTCGTCTCGCCCCGCGCCTCGGTGTGGACCGTCACCGTGCCACCGGCGGGGAGGTTGTGGACGACGGCGTTCTGGACGAGGTTCGTCACCATCCGCAGCAGCAGCTCCGGGGAGCCGCCGGCCCAAGCCGCTTCCCCGGTGACGTCGAGGGTGATCCCCCGCTGCTCGGCGAGGGGCAGCAGGGTCTCGGCGGCCTCCTCGGCGACGAGGGACAGGTCGACGCTCTCGCGGCGGGCCCCCTGGTCGCTGCGGCTGAGCAGCAGAAGGGCCTCGGTGAGGTCGATCGCGCGCGTGTTGACGGCCGCGAGGCGCGCCAGGAGCTCGTCCCGGTCCCGCGTCGGATCCCTGCGGGCGACGTCGAGGAGCGTCTGCGAGACGGCCAGGGGGGTGCGCAGTTCATGGGAGGCGTTCGCCGCGAACCGCTCCTGCTCGGCGACGTGCGATTCGAGCCGTTCCAGCATCGAGTCGAACGCGTCGGCGAGCTCGCGGAACTCGTCCTGGCGGCCCTCCAGGCGGATCCGGTGGGACAGCGATCCGCTCCCGGCCGTCCGCGCCGCGGCCGTGATCCGGGTGAGCGGCGCGAGCATCCTGCCCGCGAGGAACCATCCCCCGACGAGGCCGAACACGAGCAGGAACGCCATCGCCACGGCAGCGGCGGGGCCGAAGGTGCGCACCAGGAGGTAGCGGTTGGGCGAGATCCCGAGCAGGCCCTGCGCGTTGTCGGGTACGTAGCGCAGCAGGAAGCCCCACACCACGGCCAGCAGGAGAGCGCCGGCGACGGCGAGGAACCCGGCATAGCTGAGCGTGAGCCTCAGGCGGACACTGAGCCCGGGGCGTCTAGGCATCCGCGTGCCCGTCGGCGTCGATGCGGTAGCCGACGCCCGGCACCGTGGCGATGATCCACGGCTCGCCGAGCCGTTTGCGCAGGGCGGAGACGGTGATGCGGACGGCGTTGGTGAAGGGGTCGGCGTTCTCGTCCCAGGCCCGTTCGAGCAGCTCCTCGGTGCTGACGACCCCGCCCTCGGCGGCGACGAGGACGTCGAGCACGGCGAACTGCTTGCGGGTGAGCGCGACATAGCGCCCGTCGCGGAACACCTCCCGGCGGAACGGGTCGAGGCGCAGGCCCGCGATCTCGCGGACCGGCGGCCGGGCGTACGCGCGCCGGCGGTCGAGCGCCCGCAGCCGCAGCACGAGCTCCCGCAGCTCGAACGGCTTGGTGAGGTAGTCGTCGGCACCGAGCGCGAACCCGGAGGCCTTGTCGTCGATGCGGTCGGCGGCGGTGAGCATGAGGATCGGGATGCCGCTGCCGGAGGCGACGATGTGCCGGGCGACCTCGTCGCCGGAGGGGCCGGGGATGTCGCGGTCGAGGACCGCGAGGTCGTAGGAGTGGACGCCGAGCAGCTCAAGGGCGGAGTCGCCGTCGCCCGCGATGTCGGCGGCGATCGCCTCGAGCCGCAGACCGTCCCGTACGGCTTCGGCCAGGTAGGGCTCGTCCTCCACGATCAGTACGCGCATGGCTGAAGCCTAGGCAACCCGACCTATCGCCGACGTATGCGCGGCTCAGGCGGCCCGTGCCGGCGCTTCCGCCGCCCCGGTGCGTGCCCCGGTGCGCCACCAGCGGCGTGTCGCCAGCGCGGCGAGCAGCGCGCCGGCGGCGTTGACCAGGACGTCGTCCACGGAGGACACCCGGTCGAGCCGCAGCACGTACTGCGCGGTCTCGACCAGGACCGAGCAGCCCGCCCCGAGCGCCAGGACCCGTGGAACGGACGCCACGGCAGCGAACCGCATCGGGGCGAAGGCCCCGAGCGCCGCGAAGACCAGCAGGTTCCCGGCGATCCCGAGCGCACCCATCGTGACCAGGTCCCGCAGCGGTACCAGGCTCACCCGGCCGGGGACGGTGCCGGCCCCGGCGCCCGGCATCAGCGTCAGCCACAGGAACGGCACCGTCCCGTGCACCAGGCCCACCTCGGCCAGCGAGCTGCGCCACGGCGCCTCGGCACCGGCGGCCCGCCGGCGGCGGGCCAGGGCCCACACCACCAGGGCGGACAGCGGGAGCGCGGCCAGGGTGAGGAGCACGACGCCGTTGAACGTGTCGAAGCAGCCGTGCCACCGCCCCGCCAGGCACCTCGGAGCGGACATCATGAGCGGCCTCCGCACCGCGAACAGAGCGCTCGTCAGGCCGAGGACCGCCAGGGCGAGGAGCACGATCCGGCGGGGTGACGCGGACAGAGGCGTGTCGTGGTTCATGCCGCCATGGAAGACGAAGGCCCGTCGCGGCGGCGTATGCGCTTTTCGATACGCCCGCGATATACGCATTCCCGCAGCCCGACGGCGGGAATGCGACAGAGGCGTACATCATTCGGACCGGCGAATGCAAGGGCGCGGCCATTCCGGTCGAAAATGCCCTACGGCCTATGTCGCACCGTCAAATGTCCTAATTATGAAGTCGGTTGACACTGCTCTCCGCGTTTGGTGAGAAACCCTCCCGCCAAGCACCGGTGCGCCCCTTTCGCTTATGCGCGGGTGGGCGCGAACGAAGGGAATGGCGTGAAAGTGAGATTCGGGCGGGCCCTGGCCTGCCTCGTGGGGTTTCAGCGGTCACCGCCTCCATGATGCCGGGCGTGGCTTTTGCCGCGCCGGCGTCGGACAGCGGTGACGGGGGTGTGTTCGACACCTTCAAGGGCTGGTTCTCCGACGAGGACGACGACGCCGGTGACGCCCGGGCGCCGCAGGCCTCGACCGGCGGCACCCCCACGAACGGCCCGCCGGGCCGGTCTCGTTCACCTTCACCCTCGACGCCGGCGGCCTGGCGCCGAAGGCCGGCAAGGACGGCTCGGTCGCCTTCTACGGCGAGGCCGCGCAGCCGGTCCTGGTGATCCCGGCCGCGTTCATGACGGACGCGAGGAAGGACGCCTCCTCGCCGTACGGCGCCGCCTACAGCACGTCCGTCGAGCAGAAGCTCACCCGGGCCGGCAAGGGCTGGAAGCTGACGGTCACACCGGACGCGAAATGGCTGGCCGCCCCCGAGCGGACGTATTCCGTCACGGTCGATCCGACGATCGCGATCGCGCCGACGCCGACCACCGCCCAGGACTTGATGATCTCGTCGGACGGTCCGACGACGAACTACGACGACAACTGGCGCCTGTCCGTCGGCAACACCAGCACCGGCGCCTCGCGCGCCCTGGTCAGGTTCCCGCTCGGCAGCATCCCCGCGGGCACCCCGGTGGACTCCGCCGACCTGCGGCTCTACTACGACCAGACGCACACCACGGGTGACACCGAGGTGCAGCTGGAGGCCCACCGCGCCACCCAGTCCTGGACCGAGTCCACGGCGACCTGGAACAGCGCCGGCGCGATCACCGGCGAGCTGTCCGGCACGGCCGTCGTCGTCGACGACGGCGACACCGGCCGCACCGCGGCCGTCGGCGCCTGGCCCGCCTCGGGGAACACGGCGTACACGCAGTACGCGGTGAACCAGGACTACCTGTACAACAAGGACTCGGTCGCGGGCGACACGTACACCTGGCAGCCCAGCCTCCCCGAGGACGGCACCTACCAGGTCGAGACGCACTCCATACCCGCGTCGGACCGCGCCACCAACGCCCCCTACACCGTCACGTACGACTACACCGTCACGTACGACGGTGGCAGCAAGACGTACACGGTCAACCAGCAGGCCGGCACGGCCGGCGTGTGGAAGACGCTCGGCTCCCACCCGTTCAAGGCGGGAACGCTCGGCAAGATCGTCCTCGGCGACGGTCCCGCGTCGACGACCACCTCGGTGATCGCGGACGCCGTCCGGTTCACCAAGGGCGGTGTGGTCACCAAGAAGGCCGGTGAGCTGAACACCGTTCGGGCGCGCGTACTACTACATGGTCGCGGTGAAGACGAAGGACGGGCAGGTCGTCCCGCCCCGACGCAGCTCGTACGGCTGCCGAAGGCCGGCCGCACGACGAAGAACCTGGAGGCGTCCCAGGACACCACCCTGTCCTCGACGCAGCCCACCGCCCCGCACGACACCCTCGACGGCGGCGGGCGCAGACCTGGCTCTCGGTCGGCAACAACTCGGCGACGTACGGCAGGACCCGTGCCCTGCTGGGGTTCCCGGCGCTCGGCATCCCCACCACGGCCCGCGTCCTCGAAGCGGACGTGCGCCTGTGGAGCACGCAGACCACCATGGACGCCGCGGGCGCGGTCTACGAACTCCGGCCGCTCACCCTTGACTTCGACGAGACCGCCACCTGGACCAAGGCGAACGCCACCACGGACTGGACCAGTCAGGGCGGCGACTCCGGCGCCCCGGTGGCCGACAACGGGTCCATCGGCAACGACCCGGCGCGCCACGAGTGGAACGTCACCTCGCTCGCCCAGTCCTGGGTGACCACCCCCGCCTCCCAGCAGGGCGTCATGGTCAGGACGGCCGACGAGACCGCCGCGCAGGAGCGGACGCTGTTCCTCTCCTCCGAGGGCGCCGAGCAGCGGCTCCGCCCGAGGATCGTCCTCACGTACGTCGACTCCACCACCGAGTCGACGTACTACGCGCCGCAGACCCCGGCCCGGATGACCCCGAACACCACCTACACGGTGGACGTCACCCTCACCAACACCACCGCCGCCACCTGGACGGCCGCCGACCAGGTCCTCACCTACCGGTGGACGCTGCCCGAGGGCACGGACGTCACCAACGGCGGCAACCAGATCAGGACCGCCCTGCCCCGGGACGTCGCACCCGGCGACTCGGTGACGCTCCAGGCGCAGGTGAGCACCCCGATCAACTCGGACTCGGGCAACAAGCGCACCGACTACGCGCTGACCTGGGACGTCTACGACAGGACGGCCGGGACCTGGGCGTCCGCGACGGCGGGCATCCCCGGCCTCCAGCGAACGTGGCCGTCGAGGACCCGACCTCCGACACGCTCGGCCTGGAGAAGTTCTACTTCTTCGCCGGCAAGAACACCGGCGCCGGCTCGACCGTCATGAACAACGCGGCCTCCGGCAACACCGTCTGGCACTACAACGCGTTCTCCAACCCGGGCCGCGGTCTCAACACCTTCGTCCGGTTCTCCTACAACTCCCTGGACACCTCGGACACCGTCCTCGGGGCCGGCTGGTCCGGCCAGGCCGCCGGACCGATCCGCCTCGGCGCCCCGCTGGAGTTCCACCCCAAGCCGAACCCGACCGAGATCCGCCTCCCGGACGGCGACGGCACGACCCACGTCTTCCGGAAGCAGCCGGACGGCTCGTGGAAGGCCCCGGCCGGCGTCCACTTCAAGATCACGCCGAAGCCGGGCCTCGACTGCACCCCGGAGAAGGGCCCGATCACGGACGCCTGGACGCTCACGCGCCCCGACGGCACCCGGTTCGTGTTCGGCTGCGACGGCTACATGACGTCGGTCGTCGACAAGAACGGCAACACGCAGACCTACACGTACGAGGAACGCAAGTCCAACAACAAGCCCACCAAGTTCCTCGCCTACATCACCGACCCCGTCGGCCGGCAGACGCCGACCGTCACGTACTACGGCAAGGCCGACGGCGCCGGCCCCAAGGTCGTCGACCACGTCAAGTCGATGACCGACATCTCGGACGCAGGCTCACCTTCGCGTACTCGGACAAGGGCCTGCTCACCCAGCTGACCGACGGCACCGGCTCGTCCCAGCCCAAGGTCTTCGCCTTCGAGTACGACGCCACCCAGGGCAACAAGAACGTCAAGCTGGTCAAGGTCACCGACCCCCGCGGCAACGCCACCCAGCTCGCGTACCACGCCCCGCAGGCCGGTGACGACCCGAAGTACCACTGGTGGACCAAGGCGATCACCGACCGCCGGCAGGGCACCACCTCCTTCATGTACGCCCCGGACGCCGTGAACGCCAAGTTCACCGCCACCAGGGTCACCGACGCCGAGAACCGTGCCACGGACTACGTGACGGACGACTTCGGCCGTCCGGTGCAGACCACCAACGCCAAGTCGCAGGTCAGCAAGCTGTCCTGGGACGCCGACAACAACGTCGTCTACTTGGAAGAGGCCAACGGCGCCAAGACGGTGTCGTGCTACGACCAGCGGACCGGCTACCCGCTGTGGAAGCGGGACGCCGAGCGCAACCAAGACGGACGTCTCCAAGGTCGCGCCTCCCGGCTACCGGTGGGCGCAGCGCACGGCCGGCTTCCTCGGGGCGCACCCGGTGGACCAGAACATCAACGCCTGCCACCTCCTCGGCAAGCAGCTGAGCGGCTCGGGCACCGACCTGAACAACCTGGCGACGTGCGCGCGCGGTGCCAACGACTGGCAGACCGGCTCCCAGCAGGGTGACAACAACATGAAGAACCACGAGAACCGGGTCGCCGCGGCGGTCGCGGCCGGACAGGACGTCCTGTACTCGGTGACACCCACCTACAGCGGCCGGAGAACCGTTTCGCTCGGGTTCAAGATCACCGCGTACGGTACGAACCCGGACGGGTCCGCGGGCATCAGGATCGACACCTTCGTGTCGAACACCCTGGCAGGCCGGAATCTCGGCATGTTCAACGATCCTGACACCGGTCGGCAGGTCCCGACCGGATCGATGGAATGAGAGGAGAGAGTGAGTCAGGTGGCCGAATGGGAGGCGCTCCGGCGCCTGGTGCCGCCGCCGGGCGAAGGCGGCGTATCGATCGACTGGGACCGGATGGGCACCTCGTGGGGCCGTGGGTTCCCCACCGACTACCGGCGGTTCATCGAGGCCTACGGCGCCGGCTCGATCCAGGCCTACCTCGTGATCGAGCAGCCCGAGTACAAGGGCGCCGAACCGGCGTCCCCGTTCGGGGGCATGCTCCTGGAGACGGTCAACGCGGAGGACGCCTGGGCGCGGGAGAAGAAGTCCCCCGAGCTCGACGGCGCTGAGCCCCTGCTGATCACCTGGGGGGTCACCGGCAGCTCGGACCTGGTGTGCTGGGACGCGTCCGGCGACGACCCCGACGCGTGGCCGGTCCTGGTGCGCAACCGGGACGACGACCTGTGGCGGCGCTACGACTGCGGGATGGTCGAGTTCCTCGTGCGCGTCCTGCGCGGGGAGTTCGACGAGTGCCCGTTCGGCGACCTCGCCCTGTGGGGGAGGGCACCGGCGCTCTTCCTCGGCGACGCCGAGCAGCGGCGCCTCTGGTCGCAGGGCGTCGACCCCTGGGAGGGGAAGCGCTAGGCCGGCACACGGCCTGAGCGCCGATCAGTGAGTCCGGTACCGGGCGCCGAAGGCATCGGCGCCCGGTACTGCCGTGAGGGGTATTGCAGTGAGCGTTACTGCTGTGAGCGGTGCTGCCGTGAGCGGGGGAGACCCGGGAGCGCTACTGCTGCTCCTGCTGCGCTTCCCGGGCCTGGTCGGCGATGTCCTCCAGGACGGCCTTCGGGTCGGCGGACGGCGCGACGGCCTTGCCGATGTTCCGCTTGATGGTGTTGCTGACCTTCAGCCAGGACGGTTCGTTGACCGGGTAGAGCTGGGCACTGTTCAGCGCGGCGAGGAACTGCTCGGTGCTGTGGTCGTCCACGGCCGAGCTCTCGGACGCCTCGGAGGCGGACACCGTCGCCGGCAGCAGGTGGTAGCGCCCCGCGAACTCGCTGAGGTTCTTGTCCTGGTAGACGAAGTCCAGGAACGAGCCGACCAGTTCGCGATTGCCGTCGTGGCGGAAGGCCATCATCCAGTCGGCGACGCCCGCCGCCGGCGGCTTCTTCCCCTCGCCCAGCGTGTCCGACACCGGCATGCTGAGCGTGCCGACCTTCATGCCCCGTGCCTTCGCCTCGTGGAGAAGCGACGGATAGCCGTTGACCATGCCGACGTCACCGCGCAGGAAGGCGGCGAAGGCGTCCTGACGGTTGAGCTGCGCCGGCGGAACCGGGCCGGTCAGACCCGGCACGACCAGGTTCTCCTTGATCCAGCGGAAGGTCTGCGTGTTCTGCTCGGAGGCGATGCTGTAGCCGCCGCTGACGTCGGTGTACCCGCCGCCGTTGCTCAGCTCCCAGATCAGGGCCTCGGCATGGGCCTCCTCGGGGCCGAGCGGCAGGGCGTACGGATAGCGCACCCCCACCTTCTTCAGCTCCTCGGCCGCGTTCTTCAGGTCCGACCAGGTCTTCGGGGGCTTCGCGCCGGCCTTGTCGAACAGCTCCTCGTTGTAGAAGAGCAGCCGGCTGCTGGCCACGAAGGGCAGCCCGAAGAGCGTGTTGTCGACCGAGCCCGCCGCCGCGAGCGGCCGCAGGAAGTTCGCCTCCGCCCTGATCGACAGCAGCTCGTCGGCGGAGTAGAGGCGGCCCTGCGCGGCGAAGTCGGAGTACGCGCCCATCAGAGCGACGTCGGGGGCGTTGTTCTCCTGGACCATGCGCGTGACCTCGCGGTCGACGTCGGCCCACGGGTACAGCGTCACCTCCACCTTCTTGCCGGGGTGGGCGGCGGTGAAGGCGGCGGTCAGCTTGTCCCAGTACGCCTTGGAACTGGTCGCCGGGCCGTCGCCGTACTCGGGGGCCACCAGGCGCAGCGTGGATCCGTCGCCCTCGGACGAGCCGCAGGCGGTGGCGAGGGAACCCAGGAGGCCGAAAGCGGCCACGGAGGCGGTCATGCCGAAGAGTCTCGGTCGCACGGGTCATTCCTCTTGCTCTTTTTGGACAGTGCGTCCGGAATTCTCTCCCGGCCAGGGGCATATTTCGCCCCCTTACCCGGCGGTTATGCCATTGCTCCAATCGCAGGCATTCCCAGTGGTGTTTTCCGATAAAGCGGCGGCAATTATGACGCGCGTAGAACCCTACGCGATGTCCTGCGCTGCTCCGCTGAGGACTATTGACGGAGGAGACGCCGCTGCCGCCGGTCGCGTGAATTGCCACCCTTCGACGGTGTCACGGTGAGTAACCATCCCTGGTTGCCCGCATGGTGGACACGGCCCGGCCATCAGGGCCGCTGCCGCCCGGGCCCGGGTCTGCCGCCCGCTGCCCGGACTCACCTCGAAGGGGATCGCCTGTGGAGACCGGCCGAAGAGAACTACTGCGCACCGGGGCGGCCGTCGTGACCGCCGGAAGTCTGATCGGGCTCGGTGGCGGGCGCGCGGGTGCCGCTCCCGTCGCCGTGGCCGCCGCACGTGCGCCGTTCGCGGGCGACGACGTCGAGCCGGCCGCCTGGCGTGAGCTGAGGCGGCGCCTCAGCCCGGGCGCCGGTCTCTACCGCCCCGGGAGCGCGGAGTACGACGAGCGCGCGACCCCCGACAACCAGCGTTACGCATTCGTCCGCCCGGCCGGTGTCCTCGCCTGCGCGACCGACCGCGAGGTCGTGACCGCGATCCGGTGGTGCGCCAAGCACGGCGTGCCCTTCGCGCCCCGCTCCGGAGGTCACAACTACGCGGGCTACTCCACCACTCCCGGCCTGGTGATCAGCCTGCGCGCCCTGAACGCGGTGGTCCCCCGAGGACGTCGGCTGCGCCTCGGGGGCGGCGCCACGAACTCGGACGTGTACGCGGCCCGCGCGGCCGACCTGTACTTCCCGGGCGGCCGCTGCCCGGAAGTGGGCGTCGCCGGGCTCACCCTCGGCGGCGGCCTCGGGTTCAACGACCGCAAGTGGGGCCTGACCTGCGACCGGCTCGTCGAGACCCGGGTCGTGCTCGCCGACGGGACGCTGGTACGGGCGGCCGACGACGAGAACGCCGACCTGTTCTGGGCCTGCCGGGGCGGAGCCGGTGGCAACTTCGGCATCAACACCGGCTTCGTCTTCGACGCCGTGTCCGTCGCCCGCCTGCGCGCCACGGTCTTCGACCTGACCTTCGCCCTGGACGCCGGCGTCCGCGTGATGGAGGAGCTGCGGCACATCGTCGACGCGGACCGGAACAACGACTTCGACGTCCGGATCGGCTTCAAGCACGCCGGCGACGGCACCACCACCCTGTGGCTCCTCGGACACCGGCTCGGCGACGAGGACACCCTGCGGCGCTTGTTCAGACCCCTTCTGCAGCTGCGACCGACACGGACCTTCATCGAGGAGCGCGGCTTCTGGCAGGCGCAGGACTACCTCATGGAACCCCTCGGACCGAAGGAGGCCTACGCCTCCAAGTCCCTCGTCCCCGACCGGTGGCCCGCCCCCGACACGGTGGCCGCCGTCGTCGACTGGACCCGCGGCTGGCGCCCGGGCCCCGGCCGGGCCACCGGCTACGTGACCCTGTTCGCCAT
The DNA here is from genome assembly GCF_055602235.1 of Streptomyces sp. NPDC037410. Taxonomy (NCBI): domain Bacteria; kingdom Bacillati; phylum Actinomycetota; class Actinomycetes; order Kitasatosporales; family Streptomycetaceae; genus Streptomyces; species Streptomyces sp. NPDC037410. Next base: position 511,810 of record NZ_JBVJWR010000002.1, read on the forward strand.
GGGCGGCGACAGCGCCGCACCCCGGCCGGACGAGACGGCCTATCCGCACCGCGGCGCGACCTTCGTGATCGACATCGGCACCCACTGGAAGCCCGGCACCCCGCCGGGCGAGGTGCGCGCCCTCCTGGAACAGACCCGCACCGCCCACCACATGCTCGGCCGCCGCCTCGCCACCCGCGCGGCCTACGTCAACTTCCCCGACCCCGACCTGCGCGACTGGCAACACGCCTACTACGGCCCCAACTACGACCGTCTGGTCGCCGTCAAGCGGCGCTACGACCCGGCCGGTCTGTTCCGCTACCAGCAGGCCGTCGGCCGCCCCCGCGCGTGAACCCCTCCCGGAGGCCGCCCACTTCGTGAGCGGCCTCCGGTACGGGGGGACCTGCCCTACGCGTAGTAGGCCGACAGCGGGTCGTCCTCGGCGAACGGTACGCCCACCTGGTCCTTCAGGTAGTTGTGCACGGACAGCGCGGCCGAGGCCCCCTCACCGGCGGCCATCGAGATCCGGCGGACGCCCCGGTAGCGGACGTCGCCGGCGGCGAAGACCCCCGGCAGGCTGGTGCCCAGGGGAGGCGGGGTCTTCTGGCCGGACTCGAGCTTCACGTCGACGTCGGTCGTCACATAACCGGTCTTGTCCGTCTCCTTGCGGCGCTTGACCTTCACACCGGCCTTCTCCAGCCACTCGGTGTCCGGATCGGCCCCGATCAGCACATAGGCGGAGGTCACGGTGAGCGATTTGGCGCCGGGGTTGACGACGACTCCGGTCAGCTGCCCTGCCGTGCTGCCCTTGTACTCGGAGATGTTGCTGTCCTCCAGGACCGTGATGCGCTTCTCCGCCCTGATCATCTTCACGAGGCGGGAAAGCATGTCCTTGTCCAGCTTGTTGCGGATGATCATGGTGACGTGGGCGCCCGCCTTCGCGAACATCAGGGCGGCGCGTCCCGCCGTGTCGCCCGCGCCGACGACCGCGATCCTGTCGCCCTGCTCGACCGTTCTCGCGTCGCTGGGCAGAGCCGTGTAGTACACCCCCTGCCCTTCGTAGGTCTTCTCGTTCTTCCCGCCCTGTCGACGCGGCGCGACGCCGCAGGCGGCGACCACCACGGGCGCGGTGTACGCGGCGGACTTGCCGTCGTCCGTGGTGACGGTGACCTTGTAGACCGTCGGCAGGGTCAGCCCGCCGAGTACGGTCGTCTCCAGCTTCGTGGCGGCATGGGCGGGCATCCAGTCGATCTTGCGGTTGAGCGCCTGACGCATCGCCCGCTGGGCCAGTTCGTCGGCCTTGACGCCGTCGGGGAAGCCCAGATAGTTGTCGATCACGTTGCTCGCGGTGCCCGCCGCGCCGCCCGGGGCGACGTTCTCGATGACCAGCACGTGGTCGAGGAAGAGCGCCGCCGCGTTCACCGCCGCCGAGAGGCCGGCCGGCCCACCGCCCACCACGATGAGGTCATAGGCGGACCGCCCGCTGTGTGACACCAGCTTGAGCCGGCGGGCGAGCTCGATCAGCTTCGGGTCGCGGAACGTGTCGACGCCCACCCTGACGGCGACGGTGCAGCCCGACAGAGGAGGGGCCACCTTGTACCGGACGCTGTTCAGCTGGAGGAAGCGCAGGACCCGGAAGACCTCCTTCTTCCGGCGGTCACCGTGGACGACGGCCTTGACCGCGTCGGGCCCCGCCGAGTCGTAGAGCATCTCCTCCACGGCCGGCCAGAGGCCCTCGTCGGCGGGCGACAGCGGGAGCAGCCGGAGTCCGCCGTCGGCCCCGCCCGCGGGCGGGGCCGCGGAAGACAGCACGAGTCTGCTCCCTTCGGGCAGGGCCGCGTCGACGGCGGCGGCCCGGAGGAGCTCCCGCCCCGACCCGTCGGGAAGTTCGTCGTCGGAGATGACCGCGGCGATCCGGCGTCCGCTCTCCGCGGCGGCGGTCAGCGTCCCTTCGGCGTCCGCCCGGCCGGCCGCGCGGAGCACGAGATAGGCGTCGTGGAAATGCTCCTTGAGCCGCTCGGCGAGTGCGGAACCTCGCCAGGGATCCGACTGCACGAGCAGGATGATGTCGCGGTGATCCTTCTGTACGGGTGGCTCCTCGCCGTTACGAGACATCGGCGTGCATCCAGTACGGACGGTTCTGGACGGCCACCGGCGGCGACTGGTAGACCCAGGCCCCGACGGGGTCCTGGCCCGTGATCAGCTTGATGAACGTCTCCGTGTACGAACCCGGGTGCTGCGGCGCCTGGCCGAGCTTCACCGTCACCTTTCCCTTCGCACTGCTCAGGTCGTACCAGGTGTACGGACCGAACACGTTCAGCGGCGCGGCCACCGGCCTCTTCTTCGGCTGCCCGTTCACCTTGACCGAGCGGGAACCGTACTCCGTGAACGGTGCCGCGCTGACCGGCTGCGGCGACAGGCCCCGCAGGTTGGCGTCGATCGTGTAGTAGATCTTGTCCGCGGGGAAGGCGCCGTTGACCTCCGAGCCGAACACTCCGCAGTCCACGTGCCAGACGTCCACGGCGTCCGCCCGCTTCTGGGCTTCCGCCGGCGGTACGGCCGCGGGCGTCGTCCCGTTGGCCACGGGCAGGGTGTAGACGAAACCCGACTTGTGCTTCGGCTCGTCGAACAGCGCCTTGCCCGCATCGATGGCGACCTGGCTGTCGCAGTCCACCTGGGTGCGCCAGAATCCCAGAAAGCGGGTCTGATCCTCGCCGAACGCGTACTCCTTGTACGTGAGCTTCGGTGTCAGAGTGGAGTCCTTCGTGGGGAACGCCACCACGTTCAGCTCGATCTCCTGCGTGATGCCCGAACCGCGTCGGAACTGGGCGAAGTACTGCTGGTAGTTGAGGGACACCAGCGCCTTGCCGCCGTCGAAGATGCCCGCCGAGACCTTGTCGCCGCCGCTGGACTTCTTCAGGAGCTCCCGGACGGGCACGGCGTCCACGAGGTAGTCCAGGCCGAAGTTGGTGAAACTGCCGTAGAAGAACGGCAGGCTGTACTTCTGGAGCGGATCCGGGAGATCGGCGCCGTTGGCCGTCGTACTCATGACTGGAACTCCTTCTTCTTCGTGTTCTTCGCCAGCTCGTCCGCGTAGGTCCGCCCCTTGGCGAGCAGCGCGTCGGTCAGTTCGAAGGTCGGGGAGGCGTGCAGGCCCTCGACCGCGCTCGCCGGCTTCGGGTGCGGGTTGCGGTACAGGCGCTGAGCGGCGTCACGCAGTTCCAGCATCAGCGGGACCGCGTGGTGCATCAGCTCGCTCCGGCCCTGGAACGTCTTCTCCAGGACGGCGATGAGCTTGGCGTACGTCTCGTTGAACAGGACCGCCTGCGCCTTGAGGTGGGGACTGTCGCCGTAGTCCTCGACCTTCGCCTCCGGATCGATCGGATAGGCGTCCGCCCAGGTGATGTCCAGGAGCGGGCCGCTCGGAGAGGTCCGGGGCAGATCGTGTCTGCCGTACCGGCGGCCCTTGTAGATCTCGTTGAAGCGGAAGTAGTGGGCGACCTGCCGCTCCTCGCCGAAGATCTTGTCGTCGCTGTCCCAGATGGTGTCGTGGGCGCCCTCGCCCTGATCGCTGATCACTTCGATGGCGAGGAGCGCGGTCGTGAGGTCGGTGACGGCGAACACCTCGCCACCGGAGTTGTAGAAGTCACGGGGACCGATCTGGTCGCTCCTCTCGCCCGTGAAGATGGTCGTCGGCGGATTCTTCTTGCGCGCCTCCTTCTCCAGGGTGGTCACACCGCGCCGGATGGCGTCGTAGAACTGGCCGATGGACGTCCACCCGGTCGGCTTCTGCCCGTTCGGCGACACGAACGACCGCGGCCGCTCGATGTCCAGGAAGGTCGACAGCGCCTTGGGGGAGTAGTGCCGCAGATGGACCTCGGGCACGCTCTTGTCGGCGAACGGCAGCTTCGCCGGGTACTTCCGGACGAACGTCGACACGCTCGCCTTCCCGCCCACCGCTGTGAGCAGGTTCGCGGCCAGCGCCATGTGGAGCATCTCCTCCAGGAGGACGCTCCGGATCACGTCGCACGCGTACGCGTTGGTCCCGGGCTTGATCGAGTACAAGCCCGTCATGTAGACGGGAATGGTCAGGTGCTCGACCTCCAGGGCCGCCTGGAGGTACTTCCGGAGCTCCGGGACGTCCTTCGGCTCCTTGTACTCCTGCTGCGCCAGCTCGTACATCGTCGTCACTTGGCCGCCGCCTTCCCGGCCGCCACCGTCACGGGCTGGTGCAGCTCCGCGAGGTCGCGGTGGATGCGCTCGGCGCTGCGCAACGCGAGCGCGGCCATCGTGAGCGTCGGGTTGCTGGTGCCGATCGACGGCATGCTGCCGCAGCCCACCGCGTACAGGTTGGGATGGTCGTGGGTGCGCTGGTACGCGTCGACCACGGACGTCGACCTCTGCGTGCCCATGATGTGCGTGCCGGCGCCGTGCCCCGCCCCGTGATAGCCGAGGTCAAGCGAGGGCAGGCCGCCGCCCGGACTGTGGCTGAAGTACCCGAGCGGATAGGAGCCGTCCTCCTGACGGCCGAGCCTCGTGCAGTCCTTGGCGCCGAGGAACGTGAAGATGTCCACGGACGCCGCGCGCGCCGCGTACAGCCCGTCCTTGACCCGCTGGTCGAGGTCGTAATGGATGATCGGCCGCGGGTTGCCCATGCCGTCGCGGTGCCGGGCCGGATCGATGGTCACCCGGTTGTCGCGGTCGGCGTGCTGCTCCACCGCGATCTGCAGCTGCACCTGGCGGTTGACCTGCTGCCCGAGGTCGCGGCGCAGCTTCGGACCGAAGTAGCCGGCGTCCAGGACCTCGCCACTGGCGTCGCCGCCGATACCCAGCATCCGGGCGACGCTGCTGAGCGGGGCGCCGGTCGCCCAGCCCCAGCCCCAGTTCCCGATCTCGATGCGGAACGGGGCGCGCTTCCGGCGTCCCGGACCCGTCCTGAAGCACTCAAGGCCCGAGGTGTGGCCGGGCCCGCGGAACGCACCGATCGGATCCTTCTCCGGCATCTCCGCCCAGGCCAGCAGAGTCGGGTGGTCCATCAGGTGGCGGCCCACGTTGTCACTGCTGTTGGCCATCCCGGAGGCGAGCAGGAGCACCGCGTTCTCGATGGCGTGGGCGGCCAGGACGACGATGTCGGCCTCCACGCTGTACGGCCGGCTGGTGGCGGTGGCCGGGTCGCCGTACTCACGGAACTCCACACCGCGCACGGCGTTGCCACGACCCGGGAGCACCCTGCTGACGACGCAGCGCGTGGCCACGTGCACCGAGTCGGTGAAGTCCTGCTGGAGCTTCAGGGGCAGCGACTTGGCCTGCACCGGGCAGATCGGCGTACAGCTCGCGTTGCCCACGCAGCGCTCGCCGAAGTTCGGCACGCCGACGGCGCCGCGCGGCCGGTACGGCTTTCCGCTGCCGTCGTCCCAGGCCGGGTTCGGCGTGCTGTTCCGGCCCTGCGGAAGCCCGTAGACCTGGAGCGGGTAGGTGATTCCCGCGGTCTTGTCCGTGACGCTCTTGCCCTTGAGCAGCTCACGGAAGCGACGGTCCTGGTAGCTGGGTGGGATCTCCTCCATCGGGTACTGGTAGTCGGGGTCCTTCACGACGCCGAGGCGGTGCTGCGCGGCGCCGTCACCGGCCGTTCCGATCAGTAGTTCGGCCTCGCGCACTTCCGCTCCAGGGCCTCGGCCGTGACCGGCCAGTCGGCGCCGTAGCGGAAGTTGGTCCTGGTCGCGTAGTCCTCGGGGAACATGCGGGGCACCGCGCCCAGCCAGTGCATCGCGGCGCCGCCGAGGGCCCGGATGTAGTCCGTGCCGTACGGGAAGGGCCCCGTCTGCTTGAAGTGGCCCGAGGCCGTGTAGGTGGACTCTCCCGTCGAGCGCAGGTCGAGAACATCGGGGAACGGGGCGGCGGTGTTCTTGCGGTACGCCGCGTTCGGCACCTTGATGACCGCCGACGAGAACGTACGGACGGTGTCCTGGAACCCTTCCCAGGAGTCGGTGCCGCCGTTGCCGGCCTCGAGAACCAGCACGCGCCAGTTCTGCCGGCCCAGATGCCGGGCGAGGAGACTCCCCGCCCAGCCGCTGCCGACGATGACGACGTCGTAGTGGCGCCCGTCGACGGCGGATCCGGTGGTCGTGACGGTCATCGTTCGCTCACATCCTTCTGCGAGGATCCGGTGCCGGCCTCCGGGGGCGGCGCCGCGGACGGGACGACGGACGGGGGCACCGCGCGCGACCCCCACGCACCGGGCAGCAGATGCGCGGGCACCGACTCCTCGTCCAGCACGTCCGACAGGGCTCCGTAGCCCGTCGGGTCGTACGCGGAGGGCTCCGCCTCCGCCTCGTACACCTCGGCCTCCGTGATCAGGGCCGGTGGCGTGATCGAGTCGGCGATCTCCTTCTCCGTCGGCAGCTTCGGCGGGGGATACGCCCAGGTGCCGAAACCAGGCGGCTTCGCCCCTCCAGGGTGGCCGCCGAAGGCCCGCCAGACCAGGCCCTCCGCATAACTCGTGTCCGAGGCCATGAACTCGCCGTTGGGGCGGTCGCGGCGCAGCTCCGCGTGGATGGCGGGCGCGATGCGCGGCCAGGCACCCGTGTACCAGAGGTAGACGAGGGCCCGGGCGATCTCCCGTTCCTTCGAGGGGAGTTCGGCGGGGCCCTTCCCCTGTCCCTGAGCCTTCTCCCATGTGGAGAGGAAGGCGTCGAGGTTGCCCCCGCCGAGTTCCCGCCGGGCCGTGGCCAGGTAGAGCGGGGCCATGCCGGTGCCGTGCAGGTCGAAGGCGGCGAACCCGGTGAGCGGCACGCACAGCAGGACGAAGCGCGTCAGCTCCGCCGAGGACACCCCGGGGTCGGCGTCGGCGCTCGCGTCGGCCGCTCCGCTGATCGTCACGTCACTCATGGCCGCCTCCTCCGGCCGGGGGAAGCAGGTGGTCGGCCATGCGCTGCGCGAGGGCGACCGCGGCCAGTGTCGGGTTCCAGGACCCGGACGTGGGGAAGGTGGCGGCACCGCCGACGTACACGTTGCTCACCGTGTGCAGACGGCAGTCGAGGTCCGTCACGGACGTCGTGGGGTCGGTGCCCATCCACAGCGTCCCGGACTCGTGCACGAGCGCGTCCTTGAGCCGGGTGTCCGGGATCGTCGACTGCCAGCCGCCGGGCTGCCCGTCGGTCGAGGGACGCCAGTACTGGATCTTGTCCGCATGGCCCTTGGCGAGCACGTCCTTGACCAGCTTCTGCGCCGCCTCGTCCATCTTGGAGCGCACGCTCAGGTCCGTCGTGGAAGGCGCGAAGCTGAGCACGGTGGTGTCGTGATCGACGTACACGCGGCTGCCCTGCAGGTCCTTGGGGCTGCTGCGCCACTCGCCGAGCGTGTGGACCATGAAGCCGATGTGGTCCTTGCTCGCGAGCTGCTTCAGGAACTCCTGGTCGAAGGAGTCCGGGATCAGCCGGTACAGATCCGCCTCGGACGGGCCGGGCTGCGGGTTGGACACGACCATCAGATGGATGTGGAAGTCCCGCTTGCTGCTGTCCACCTCCACCTGGCCGCGCAGGTAGAGGCAGCCGATCTGGAGGCCGTCGGTGGCCTGCTGGTTCGGCCAGGCGGCCCGTGGCACCCGGGCCGAGAACCAGGAGGCGACGTGCCCGCCGAGGTTGGTGCCGGTGAAGTCGGGGAGTACGCCGGCGAAGGAGCTCTGCAGGAGGCCCGTGGGCTCCACGATGCCGTTGGCGAGGACGAGCTTGGTGTCCTTGCCGAGCCGGAGGACTCCCTGGGTGGTGGCGAGCTCGGTGGCCTTGTGCAGCTTCTGGCCCGTCGTCTCCTTCTTGTGCCGGATCTCCTGCACTTCGCAGCCGGTCACGATGTCCACGTGCACCGGGTGGCTCTGGGTGGCCGCGATCAGGCGCGGTACCGGGCTGAACTTGCGGAAGCCCAGGGTGGAGGTGGTGTCCCGGCAGGCGAGCTCCACCTCGTAGTGCTTGGCCTGGATCTTCGGGTCGAACACCTTCTGGTCCAGGTCGGCGTCCAGCCGCTTGACCAGCTCGGGCTGGAGCTTCGTGAACTGCACTCCCATGGCGGAGGGGAGTACGGCCCCAAGGTAGCGGCGGGCGTCGTTCCAGTAGTGGGCGATGTCCTCCTTGACCTTCTCGGGCCAGGTCGGCATCTGCGTGTTCGACGGCTGGGGGATCCAGGTGCTCCAGAACTGCGCCCGGCCGCCGAGGTAGGGGATCTGCGGCGCGAGGTCGAAGGACCGCCCGCCGGTGTTCTCCGCGCGCCACGGTCGCGCGACGGCGTCCATCATCAGGCGCTGGTAGCGGGGGTCGAGGTTCTGCACGTGCTCGGGCAGCAGGAAGCCGCCCTTCTCCAGGACCAGGACGCTGAGGTTCCGGCCCGTCCCCTTGTTGTGGAGGAGACGGTCGAGAACGGCCACGCCGACCGCTCCACCACCGACGATCACGACGTCGTACGTCTTGTCGGCGACGCTCTTGAGGGTCTTGCAGTAGTACGTCGCCATCGGGTCCTTGTCGGCGGGAACGGGCGGCGGGATGCTCGCGAGCGTGCCCGTGACGTCGAGCAGTGTCGTGCCGTCGGGGATGACGGCATCGGAGTCCGCGTACCGGTCCGCCCAGGAGAGGGTGGTGGCCGTGGGGTTGTGTTCGGGGTTCGGTTCGGGCATGTGACGCCTCCTCAGGGCCGGCGATGGTCGCCGGTGATTACTTTCTGTCACATTCTCGATCCGCGGTAAAGGTGTCGATTGCAAATTCAAAGGGAGGGGGTGGGTCCGGATTCCGTGCTGGGGTCCGACCCCCGGGCGGATGCAGCGATTCTCCTGGAGTCGTGGATGTCGGCCGTCCGGTTCGGAACTTCACACCTGAGGGTGACCATTCGTATGGGTGTGCGTCACGCATCGACTCCTTCGAGGTTCAACCAGAACGCGTGTCCGGGAGTGAGGCGCGTCGCGTGCCCGAGTTCTGATCGCCCGCGATTCGCATTGCAGATGAGAAGAAAGGATTGTGCACATCCATCGAATCGCTACGCTCCGTGGCCCACGTTCCGGCGTGAAGACAGGCGGCCCAGAGCGAGGGAGCGGCCAGCCGTCCGTCGCGCAGGACACGCACGGCGGAATGCGGGGCCCCGGCCGAGCGGCCGGTCCTCCCCGGGCGTTCGGGGAGGGTGCGCCGATAGCATCTCGCACCCGAACCGCCCCTGGAGGATCCGCGCATGACCCGAACCGCCCCCTGGAGGATCCGCGCATGACCCGCTCCACGCCCTCGCGCCCCCTCGACATCGAAGCGGTGTTCCCCGCCCTTGCCCGGCACCGGCGGACGACGACGCGACTGCACCCCCGGCAGGGCACCGCGAAGCCGGAGGAGAGCTCGGTGGCGGGGCCGCTTCTCTGGCCCGCCGACGAGCCGTGGCCGGTGTGCACCGTCGTACACCCGAAAGGCACGGGACACCTGCTTTCCGACGTACGGCTCCGTCGGCGCATCCAGGACGAGGCCCGCGGGCGGGAGTTCACCGACGAGGAGCGGCGGCTCCTCGACGGGATGGCGCGGGCGACGCACGTCCCCGAGCTCCGCGACGAGGACCCGCTGCCGATGCTCGCCGTCGCCCAGCTCCACAGCCGGGACGTCCCGGACCTCGTCGGGCCCGAGGGGCACGATCTGCTCCAGGTCTTCTGGTGTCCCTTCGAGGTCCACGGCCCCGAGCGGACCATCGACGTCAGGCTGCGGTGGCGCCGCTCGGTCGACGTCGGCACGGTGCTCGCCCCGCAGCCCGAACCGCCGGTCGCCGGGCGCGAGGAGTGCGTTCCCACCTCCTGCGTCGTCCACCCCGAGCGGGTCGTCGAGCACGAGTACCTCGGGCTGCTCGGGGAGGAGCTCCAGGAGGAGATCGCCGAGTGGGAGGAAGGCCTCCTCGATGAGGGCGAGGACGAAGACGCGTACGCCCCGTCCTCGCCCGCCAGTTACGCGACGTACGAGGAGTACGAGGCCGCCATGGCCGCCGCCCGCGCGCAGGAGCCCGAAGAGATCGACTACATGGGCGACCTCTCGATCGCCCCCGGTTGGAAGGTCGGCGGCTTCGCCTCCTGGCACGTGACCGACCCCAGGCCCGTGGACTGCACCACGTGCGGGATGCCGATGCCGCCGCTGCTCACCGTCGCCGGCGTGGAGTGCGACGCCGCCTCGCGGAGCTGGCTGCCGGTCGAGGACCGCGACGCGACGGACGACCCGCGGATCTTCGACCCGGTCGGCGTCTACCTGGGCCGCGGTCTCCTACGGATCCATACCTGCCCGACAGACTCGAACCACCCACACCGGCTCAGCTTCCAGTGACCTGAACCGTTCCGGTCCCGCACGGGACCTGGGCCGTCTTTTCCTGCGGATTGCCTGCATGACGAGGTCTTGCCGCAGTCTTGGCGACGCTTTGGCGGACGACACCGGCCCCCGCACTAGCGTTCGCGTCATGCCGACACACCCCCCACACGGCGGCAGGCCCCAGGTCCTGCCGTACCGCAAGCCCACGCGCGGTCGCGACTACTGGATCCTCGACGACGTCCTGCCCGACCCCGACGCCGTACGGGCCCGCATGTTCGAACGGGACGACTGGGTCGAGGGCTACCCCCACAAGCCCGAGCCGTGGCCGGGCCTCCGGACGATGCCGGGCCTCGAACCGGCCGAACTCGCCCATGTGGAGAAGCTGGTACGGAAGACCGTCGGGGTGCAGAGGCTCTGGACCGTGGATCCCGTCGGCGGCGGCACGTTCAACCACAACTGCGTCCGGGTCGTCGGCGAGGGTGAGTGCGAACCGCGCCCGCACACCGACTCCCGGAGCCTGTGCCGGTACGCGGCGGTGCTGTACCTGAGCCCGGCCCTGCCCAAGGACTGCGGCACCAGCTTCTACCGCCAGAACCTGCCGGGCGGGGTCCTCGGCGGCAATCAGGTGCTGGCACCGCGCAACAACCTGGTCGACGCGCTCGGCACCCGCTTCGTCCCCGCGGACTCCTTCACCGAGGACCTGCGCGTCCCGCCCCGCTACAACCGCCTGCTGCTGTACTCGGCCAACCTCATCCACACGGCGACCGCGTACACGGGCACCACCCTGGAGGACAAGCGGATGACGGCCGTCTTCTTCTGGATGGCCTAGGAGCCGCCCTGTTCGATCTGGTGGATGAGCCGCTTGAGCTGGGTGACCTCGTCCTTGAGGGCGCGGTCGCCGGCGGTGGTGAGGGAGAGCCAGGTGCGGGCGCGCTTTCCCTCGTAGCCCTTCTCGATGTCGATCAGTCCGGCCTTCTCCAGAACGGACAGGTGCTGGCTGAGGTTTCCCGCCGTGAGGCCGAGCGCCGTGCGCAGGAAGCCGAACTCGACGCGGCGCGCCTGGTGGGCGACGGTGAGGATGCCGAGGCGGACGCGCTGGTGGACGACGTCGTCCAGGCCGGTGACGGGGTGCGGTTCGGGCTGATCGGTCATGACGCGCTGCGCCGTCCGTTCAGCTCGGCCAGGCCGAAGCCGAGGGCGCCGAGCAGGAGGAGCACGCCGGGGACGGCGAAGTGGGGCAGGGAGGACCAGGCCGAGGTGGCGGGGATCCCCGCCCAGCCGGTCGGCAGCGGCACCAGTTCGACGGCCAGGTAGCCGACGGCGAGCAGCAGCAGGGCGCGGCTGCGCTCCACCCAGGCCAGGGCGAGGAGCGGCAGCCCCACGGCGATGGCGTTCCCGGCGAGCCGTTCGAGGAACAGCGTGATGTCGGAGCCGGGGTCGAGGTGCAGGCCCCACAGGTCGACCTGCTGGCCGGGGCCCGGGATCCCGTGGCGCAGGGTCCAGAGGGCGGTGGCGCTCGACAGCGCGACCAGGGCGATGCCGGTGAGGATGTACGGGCGGACCGGCGTGCCGACGCCACGGGAGCGGGAGCGGCTGACGTAGAAGAACGCCGTCGCCGTGTAGGCCAGGGCGAGCGCGACGGGCCAGTAGACGGGCGAGCCCTGGCTGACCAGGGTGCAGCTGCCCCCCGTCGGGCAGGGGACGGTCTTGACCTCCGTGGTGAAGCGGCCGACGAGGATCCCGCCCAGGGTGAGCAGTCCCATCAGCAGGAGGGGGAACCAGGTGCCGCGCTGAGCGGCCCGGACCTGGCGGGTCAGATCGCCGAGGCCGGAGAGGACGTCGCGGGGCGTGCCGGGTGAGGGCATCGATGCGTCTGTCATGGCGTCAGCTTTGCATCACAAACCAGTTGTGACAAGAGAGTCGGCGTCGTCGCCCACTAGCTGCACGCCTTGCATGGATGACACGTTGTGTCACTTGTCTTCGGTGGGGCGTGATCCAGCCATGTCGCGTTCATGCGAGGTTCGCCCCGGCGGCCCAGTCTCACGGCCATGAACAAGGCAACTCTGTCCGCGACCGTCGTCGCCTCCGCTCTCGTCCTCGGCCTGCCCCTCGCGCCGGCCGCCACCGCCGCCGGGCGGGACCTGCCGCGGATCCCCGAACAGCACCACTCCGGCCGGACGATTCCGTTCACCGAGGCGACCGTCACGGCCGAGGCCGACGGCTCCTTCACCCTCGCCTGGAAGGCGGACGGCGTCACGCGCGTCGAGATCCGCGCGAACGGCAGGGTCGTCGCACGCGGTGCCGCCACGGGCCGCGCGGTCGTCACCGGTCTGCCCGCCGCCGACCGCCAGTGGTTCTGGTTCGAGGCCGACCACGGTCAGGGCCTGCGGCTCGCCGACCGGCTCGTCAAGCTCTCCGGCACCGTCAACCTCCGTGACGCCGGCGGCTACCGCACCGAGAACGGCCAGTGGGTCAGGATGGGCGAGGTCTACCGCTCGGACGCCCTGAACCGCCTGACCGCCGAGGACCAGGCCAGGCTCCGGCGCCTGCGCATCAAGACCGTCTTCGACCTCCGCATGGAGGACGAGCGCACCAAGGACCCCGACCAGGTCCCCGCCGGCGCCGACTACGTCGTCGCGGACGTCTTCGCCGGCTCGGGCGCCTTCCAGAGCATGCCGAGGACCCCGGCCGAGGCGGAGCGGATGATGACCGACGCGGAGAAGGTCATGGTCAGCGGCGACGGCGGCAAGAAGGCCTACAGCCAGGTGCTCGACGCGATAGGCGAGGACGACGCGCGTTCCGTGCTCTTCCACTGCACGGCCGGCAAGGACCGCACCGGGTGGGCCAACGCCGCCCTGCTGACCGCCCTCGGCGTGCCGCGGGACACCGTCATGGCCGACTACCTCGCCAGCAACACCTACCGCAAGGCCGCCAACGACGCCCTCCTCGGCCACCTCCCGCCCCAGCAGGCCGCCGTCTACAAACCGCTCCTCGACGTCCGCGCCGAGTACCTCAACTCCGGCTACGACGAGGTCGACGCGACGTACGGCTCCTTCGACCGCTACCTCAAGGACGCCCTCGGCATCGACCACCGCGAGCTGAAGCGCCTGAGGAAGGGCCTCCTCATCGGCTGAGCCCGGGTCCTGGCACCGCCCCACGGCCGGTGCCAGGACCACGGACCGGCCTCGCTCAGCCCGCGCGTCCGCAGCGCTCGGTGTCGATCTCGGCGAGCGTGGCCTCGTTGTAGCGGGGACCGTGCACGGTCGCGCTGTTCAGCAGCCGCCCCGCCGTGTCGAGCACCTCGGCGGGCACGTCGACGTCGAGCGTCGACAGGTTCTCCCGCAGGTGCGCCACCGACCGGGTTCCCGGGATCGCGATGACGTGGGGACCCCGGGAGAGGACCCAGGCCAGGGCCAGCTGCGGGAGGCTGATGCCGGCTTGCCCGGCGAGCCGGGCCAGCTCGGAGCGCCGGGCCAGATTGGCCGGATAGTGCCGGGCGTCGAAGCGCGGCATGCCCCGGCGGATGTCGGAGGCCGGCAGGGCGTCCAGGTCCGGCGGGGCGTCGGTGAGGACGCCCCGGGCCAGCGGGCTGAAGGCCACCAGCGCCACCCCGAGCTCGCGGGCCGCCGCCAGCGTGCCCTCCTCGGGATTGCGGGACCAGAGGCTGTACTCGTTCTGCAGCGCGGCGATCGGATGCACGGCGTGCGCCCGGCGCAGGGTCGCGGCCGACACCTCCGACAGGCCGAGCGCGCGCACCTTCCCGGCCGCGACCAGCTCGCCCATCGCCCCGACGCTCTCCTCGACCGGCACCTTCCGGTCGAGCCGGTGCAGGTAGTAGACGTCGATGACCTCGGTACGGAGCCGGGCCAGCGCCTCGTCGGCGGTGCGCCGGATCGTCTCCGGGCGTCCGTCGATGACCCGTCGGCCGTCGACCCCGGTCATCCCGCACTTGCCGGCGAGCACGATCCGGTCCCGGTGACCGGCCAGCACCCGGCCGACCAGCTCCTCGTTGGCGCCGAAGCCGTACAGGGCGGCGGTGTCGAAGAGCGTGACGCCCTCCTCCACGGCCGTGAGCAGGAGCCGCTCGGCCTCCTCCGGCGTCGGCGCCACACCGTACGCGTGGCTCAGGTTCATGCAGCCCAGGCCGACGGCCGGGACCTCGAAGGGCCCGATCCGGCGGGGCGTCGGCACGCTCACGAGCCCGCGACCGCGTTCAGCTGCTCCTCCAGGGCCGCCAGCGTCCGGTAGCAGGACAGCACCTGGGCGATCGAGGAGTTCGGCTCGCGGCCCTCGCGGATCGCGGCGACGAACTCGCGGTCCTGGAGCTCGATGCCGTCCATCGACACGTCGACGCCGCTCACGTCGATCGGCTCCTCCTTGCCGGTGAACAGGTCGTCGTACCGGGCGATGTACGTACCGGTGTCGCCGATGTAGCGGAAGAACGTGCCCAGCGGGCCGTCGTTGTTGAACGACAGCGACAGCGTGCAGATCGCGCCGTTCGCCGCGCGCAGCTGGATCGACATGTCCATCGCGATGCCGAGCTCGGGGTGGACCGGCCCCTGGACGGCGTTGGCCTGCACGATGGGCGAACCGGCCTGGTAGGCGAACAGGTCGACGGTGTGCGCGGCGTGGTGCCACAGCAGGTGGTCGGTCCAGGAGCGCGGCTGCCCGAGCGCGTTGAGGTTCTTCCGGCGGAAGAAGTACGTCTGCACGTCCATCTGCTGGAGGGTGAACTCGCCGGCCTCGATCCGCCGCCGCACCCACTGGTGGCTGGGGTTGAAGCGCCGGGTGTGGCCCACCATCGCGACGAGCCCGGTGCGCTCCTGCGCCGTCAGACACGCCTCGGCGTCGCCGAGCGAGTCGGCGAGCGGGATCTCCACCTGCACGTGCTTCCCCGCCTCCAGGCAGGCCAGCGTCTGCGAGGCGTGCATCTGCGTGGGCGTGGCCAGGATGACGGCGTCGATGTCGTCCATCGCCAGGACCTCGTCCAGCGAGGCGACGGCGCGCCCCACGCCCTGCTCCGCCGCGAACTTCTGGGCGCGTTCGAGGCTGCTGCTCACGACGGCGGCCACCTCGACGCCCTCGATCCGCTTCAGCGCGGCCGCGTGCTTGGCGCCGAAGGCGCCGCCCCCGGCCAGGGCGATCCGCAGGGTCCGGTCGTCAGTCATGTCACTCCTTCTCGGCGGGCTCTTCGGCCCGGGGGCGGTTTTCCAGGATCAGGTGGCCGACGGCGGTGTTCGACGCCGGCACATGGTAGAAGCGGTGCTTGACCCCGACCTCGCCGGAACCGTCGACATCGCTGAGCGCCCCGCGGGCGATCAGCCACATGACCAGCTCGATGCCCTCCGAGCCGGCCTCCTCGACGTACTCCAGGTGCGGGACCCCGGCCAGACCGGCGGGGTCCTCGACCAGCCGGTCCAGGAAGGCGTTGTCCCACTCCCGGTTGATCAGTCCGGCGCGAGGCCCCTGGAGCTGGTGGCTCATGCCGCCGGTGCCCCACACCTGCACCTTGAGCGGCCGGTCGTACGACTCGACGGCCCTGCGCAGGGCCTGGCCGAGCTTGAAGCACCGGGCACCGGAGGGGACCGGGTACTGCACCACGTTGACGTGGAACGGGATGACCTTGCACGGCCACTGCTCGACGTCGCCGAACATCAGCGACAGCGGGACGGTCAGACCGTGGTCGACGGCCATCTCGTTGACGAGGGTCAGGTCGAAGTCGTCCCGGATCAGCGAGTGCGCGATGTGCGCGGCCAGGTCGGGGTCGCCCTCGATGCCGGGCACGGGGCGGGGCCCGTACCCCTCGTCGGCGATGGGATAGGAGGCGCCGGTGCCGAGCACGAAGGTCGGGATCACCGACTGGTCGAAGGCGCTGGCATGGTCGTTGTAGACCAGGAAGATCACGTCGGGGACGTTCTCCCGCTCCCACGCCTTGGAGTACTCGTACCCCGCGAAGACCGGCTGCCAGTACGGCTCGTCGGTCTTGCCGTGGTCCATCGCCGCGCCGATCGCCGGAACGTGCGAGGTGAAGACGGCACCGGTGATCGCGGCGTGCTCGGCGGGGGCGGCCGGGGCGTGGGCGGCTTCGAGTACGGCGTGGTCGATGCGGTTGCCCTCGACCGGGCGTCCGCCGCCGACCATCATGTCGCGGTACTCCTGCTCGGTCATGCCGGTCATCGAGCCCGCCATCTGCTGGAACGAGAAGCCCAGCGTGGCACCCCACTTGGCGAGGAAGTAGATGTTCCCGCCCTCGCGCATCGCCGCGTTGAGGTCGCGGTCGAGCAGCGCCTGCTTCTGCTCCTCCCGCAGCGGCCAGGCGTCCAGGTAGGCGCGCTCGTCGGCGAGGTAGCGCGCGCGGTTCTCCGCCGTCATCAGCGACATGCAGAACTGGTTGAGGTGGTAGCCCTTGGCCGACTGCTCGGAGTCGAAGACGGTCGTCCCCGGTACCAGCTTGTAGGTCTTGTCCAGCGACATGCTGGGGCTCCAATCGGGGGAGGGTCAGTCGGCGTCGGGCCAGTACAGGCGCATCGGGTTGTCGACGAGCAGCTTCCGCCGCAGCTCCGGCGTCGGCGCGATGTGCGGGACGAAGTCGACGAGCAGCCCGTCGTCGGGCATGTGGTCGGTGAGGTTCGGGTGCGGCCAGTCGGTTCCCCACAGCACCCGGTCGGGGAACTCCTCGACCACGCGGCGGGCGAAGGGGACGACGTCGCGGTAGGCCCGCTGCTCCCCGTCGAGGGCCGGCGGGCCGCTCACCGAGAGGCGTTCCGGGCACGTCACCTTGCACCAGATGTCGGGGCGGGCCCGCATGAAGTTCAGGAACGCCTCGAAGTCGGGCCCGTCCGGGTCCTTCGCGGTGTCCGGCCGGCCCATGTGGTCGATGACCAGTGGCACCGGTATCGAGAGGAAGAAGTCCCGCAGGTCGGCGAGGTCGGCCGCCTCGAAGTAGACGACGACGTGCCAGTCGTACGGCGCGATCTTCTCGACGACGTCCCACAGGTCCTGCCGCGGCGCCGCGTCCACAAGACGCTTGACGAAGTTGAACCGCACCCCGCGGACGCCCGCCTCGTGCAGCTCCCGCACCTGTGCGTCCGTGACGTCGGGCCGCAGCGTCGCCACGCCCCGGGCAAGCCCGCCGGAGGCCCGCAGGGCGTCGGTCATGGCGGTGTTGTCGGCGCCGTGACAGGTCGCCTGCACCACGACGTTACGGGCGAAGCCGAGGTGGTCGCGGAGTGCGAAGAGCTGGTCCTTGGAGGCGTCGCACGGCGTGTACTTGCGCTCGGGCGCGTACGGGAACTCGGCACCGGGGCCGAAGACGTGGCAGTGCGCGTCGACGGCGCCCTCCGGGAGCCGGAACTGCGGCCGGCTCGGACCGGCGTACCAGTCGAGCCAGCCGGGGGTCTTCTCGAAACTCGTGGTCATGAGTCGTCCTCAGTCCTCGTACCGCAGTCCGAGCTCGGCCAGCGGGCCGCGCATGCCGTACATGTCCAGGCCGAGCCTGCCCGCCCGGAAATGCGCGCGCTTGCCCTCCTCGTTCGCCTCGCGCGCGGCCGAGGCGGCGGCCACCTCGGCGGCCCGCTCGCGCGGCACCACGACGACGCCGTCGGCGTCCGCGACGATCACGTCACCGGGCCGGACGAGGGCGTTGCCGCAGACCACGGGCACGTTGACCGAGCCGAGGGTGGCCTTGACCGTGCCCTTGGCGTTGACCGCGCGCGAGAAGACGGGGAAGTCCATCCCCTCCAGGTCGGCGACGTCGCGGACACCGCCGTCGATGACCAGGCCCCGGCAGCCCCGGGCGCGGAACGAGGTGGCGAGCAGCTCGCCGAAGAAGCCGTCCTCGCTCTCGGTCGTGCAGGCCGCGACGGCGACGTCGCCGTCCTCGATCTGCTCGGCGGCGACGTGCAGCATCCAGTTGTCGCCGGGCTGGAGCAGCACGGTGACGGCCGTGCCGCACATCCGGGCCTTCGGATAGACCGGGCGCAGGTAGGGGCGCATCAGGCCGACCCGGCCCATCGCCTCGTGGATCGTCGCGACGCCGAACGTCGACAGCTCCGCGACGGCCGCGGGGTCGGCACGGTCGACCTTGGTGTGGACGACGCCGATCTCGGTGTGTTCCATGCGTACTTCTCCTGGTGTCAGGGGCGACGGGGTCGGCGACGGGGTCAGCGGCCGGCCGCGGCGAGGCGGGCGGCGAGTCGGGGGTAGACGCGCAGGGCGTTGCCGGAGTAGACGGCGGCACGCTCCTCGTCCGACAGGTGCTCGGTGGCGTCGACGTAGCGCTTGGTGTCGTCGAAGTGGTGGCCGGTGCGCGGGTCGATGTCGCGGACCGCGCCGATCATCTCGCTGGCGAACAGGACGGACCGGCTGGGGATGACCCGGGTCAGCAGGTCGATGCCGGCCTGGTGGTAGACGCAGGTGTCGAAGAAGACGTTGTCGAGCAGCGTCTCCGGGTCCGGCTTCCCGAGCGCCATCGCCAGGCCGCGGAACCGGCCCCAGTGGTAGGGCACCGCGCCGCCGCCGTGCGGGATCACGAACCGCAGCGTCGGGAAGTCGGCGAACAGGTCGCCCTGGACCAGCTGCATGAACGCCGTGGTGTCGGCGTTCAGGTAGTGGGCGCCGGTCGTGTGGAAGGCGGGGTTGCACGAGGTGCTGACGTGGATCATGGCGGGGATGTCGTACGCGACCATCGCCTCGTACAGCGGGTACCAGCTGCGGTCGGTCAGCGGCGGCGCGGTCCAACGCCCGCCCGACGGATCGGGGTTGAGGTTGACCGTGACGGCTCCCAGCTCCTCGACCGCGCGCCGCAGCTCCGGCAGGCAGGTCGCGGGGTCGACGCCCGGGGACTGCGGCAGCATCGCGCCCATCGCGAAGCGGTCGGGGTACAGCGTGCCGACCCGGTGGACCAGGTCGTTGCAGATCCGCGCCCAGGTCGAGGAGACCTGGAAGTCGCCGATGTGGTGGGCCATGAAGCTGGCCCGCGGGGAGAAGATCGTCAGGTCGCTGCCGCGCTCGTCCATGAGCCGCAGCTGGTTGCCCTCGATCGCCCGGCGCAGGTCGTCGTCGCTGATGACCAGGGAGTCGGGGTCGGGCGCGTCCTCGGGGCTGCCGACCGCCGCCACCTGGCGGTCCCGCCACCGCGCCAGCTGCGGCGGCGCGGTGGTGAAGTGACCGTGACAGTCGATGATCATGATGCGTTGTCTCCTGGGGTCGTCGGGGTCAGTCGCGGGAGCTGACGGGCCAGCCGGTGTACTGCTCGGCGAGGAAGGTCCGCCCGGACCGCGTGCCCACGGTGTTGTCGAGCTCGCCGAGCTGGCGGCGCAGGTCGAACGGCGAGCCGCCGGGCGCCGTGTGCAGCAGCCGGGTCATCCAGTACGAGAAGTTCTGGGCCCGCCACACCCGTTGCAGCGCGCGCGGCTGGTAGTCGTCGAGGGCGGCGTCGCCCGCGCCGCCGAGTGCCCGCAGCAGGATCTCGGCCAGGACCTTCACGTCGTGCAGGGCGAGGTTGAGCCCGCGGGCGCCGGTCGGGGGCACGGTGTGCGCGGCGTCCCCGGCGAGCACCAGCGAACCCCAGCGCATCGGCTCCTGCACGAAGGAGCGGAACCGCAGCACAGCCTTGTCGGTGATCGGCCCCTCGTTCAGCCGGAAGCCGTCCTCACCGGCCACCCGCGCCTGAAGCGTCTCCCACACGCGGTCGTCGGACCAGGCGTCGACGGACTCGTCGGGGGAGCACTGGAAGTACATGCGCTGCACGGACGCGGAGCGCTGGCTGATCAGCGCGAAGCCGTGTGCGGAGTGGGCGTACACGAGCTCGGGCGCGCTGACCGGCGCCTCGGCGAGGATGCCGAACCACGCGAAGGGGTACTCCTTGCCGTACCGCACCCGCCGGTCCTCCGGGACCAGGTCGCGGCACATGCTGCGCGACCCGTCGGCACCGACCACGTACCGCGCGCGGATCTCGTGACGCGATCCGTCGGGCGCGGTGTAGCGGACCCGGGGAGCGCCGGTCGTGATGTCGAGGACCTCGGTGTCCCTGACACCGAAGTGGACCGTGCCGCCGTCGCGGTCCCGCGCGTCGGCCAGATCGATGAACACGTCGGTCTGCGGGTACAGCCACACCGACTCGCCGACCAGCTCCTTGAAGGGGATGCGGTGCGCCCGGCCGCCGAACCGGAGCACCGTGCCCTCGTGCTCGTGGCCCTCGCGCAGGATCCGGTCGGAGACGCCGGTCTCGACCAGGTCGCGCGCCGCGTCGGCCTCGAGGATGCCGGCCCGCTGCGTCGTCTCGATCTCACGGCGGGTACGGGTGTCGACCACGATCGTGTCGATCCCCGCGCGCCCGAGCCGGTGCGCCAGCATCAGGCCTGCCGGCCCGGCACCGACGACAGCGACGGGAACCGAGGAAACGGTGTCGACGACGGCATCAGCCATGGCATCTCCTGAGCAACTGAGAACGTTCCGAACACGTCGAACGTTGACAGCCGGGGCCGCGGCCGGTCGCGGGCGTTTCCGTCAGGCGGAAGCCCGCCTTGAACTCAGGCGGAAGCCCGCCCTGAACTCAGGCGGTCGTGCGGGTACGCCGGGCGAGCTCGTCGGAGATCCCGTGCGCCGCCCTCAGGAGCGGCTCCCGTAGCGTGCGCGCACGGCTTGCCCCGTGCGCCGTGAACACGATGCCGAGCGCCGCACTGACCGGACCTCCGCGCCCCATCCGCACGGGAGCGGCCACGGCGACCGTGCTCGCCGAGAGCTGCCGGTCGCTGACGAAGACCTGTTCGCGGCGGATCCGGTCCAGCTGCGTGCGCAGCGCCTTCGGGTCGACGACGGTGTGCGGGGTCCAGGACCGCAGCGGCGAGTCGAGGACCTCCTCCTGGATCTCCCGCGGCGCGTGCGCGAGGAGGATATGGCCCATTCCGGTGGAGGCGATCGGGAAACGCGTCCCGACGGAGGTCAGCAGCTCCACCGACCGGTGCCCGGCGATCCGCTCGACGAACACGAGCTCGGTGCCCTCGCGCACCGCGAGCTGGATGTTCTCGTGGGTCACCTCGTAGAGGTCCTGCATGAAGGGCAGTGCCACATCGCGCAGGATCTGGGTACGGGGGCATCCCGAGGCGATCTCCCAGAGCCTCAGCCCGACATGCCACGCCCCGTCCTCGCCGCGCTCCAGGGCGCCCCAGCCGGCGAGCTCCGTCACCACCCTGTGCGTGGTGCTCAGAGCGAGACCCGTACGCTGTGCGATCTCCGACAGGGTCTGTGAGGAGTGCTCACGGCCGAAGGCCGAGAGGACCTTGAGGACTTTTCCCGCTGCTGAGATCTGGGTCGCGCTCACGCGGCCAGTCTCGCAGACCGGCGCTGAGCAGCCCGACTGCCCGCCGTACCAGCCGCCGCACACCAAGGAGTCCACGTTGAACCGAGAGATCTCCGGACTGTCCTCGATGGCGACCAGGCCGATCCTGGCCGAGCTCGCCGAGCACATCCGGCTCGCTCACGGGATCCCCGTCCGCTTCGAGGCCGCCGGCGGGGTCGAGACCGCACGGCGCGTACGCGAGGGCGCGCGGGCCGACCTGCTCGTGCTGGCCGACGGAGCGCTGGCCGCGCTGGCGGCGGAAGGGCACCTTCTGGCGGAGACCGTGCGGCCGCTGTGGATCTCCCAGGTCGTCGCCGCGGTGCCGGAGGGGGCCCAGGTCCCTGCGCTCGGCTCGGAGTCCGACCTGCGAGCCGCCCTCCTGTCCGCGAGGAGGATCGCCTACTCCACGGGCCCCAGCGGGACGGCACTCGTCGACCTGATCGGCAGGCTCGGCCTCACCGACACGCTCGCGGACCGACTCGTCCAGGCGGCACCGGGAGCGCCCGCCGGCAGCCTGCTGTCGTCCGGTCAGGCCGACCTGGCCTTCCAGCAGCACAGCGAACTGATGGACCTGCCGGGCGTGGCCGTCGCCGGACCGCTGCCGGGCGACACCGCGATCAGCTCGCTCTTCAGCGCGGGCGTCCTCGCGACCTCCACCCGCCCGGCCCGGGCCCGCGAGGTCCTCGACCTCCTCGGGTCCGAGACGGCGACGAAGACCGCACGCACCCGGGGCATGCGGGCACCGGGGGACGACTGACCCGGCGAACAGCCGGTCATACGCGGAACGGCGCGCCGTCCAGGGGCCAGCGCGGGTCGGGTGTGATGCCGAGGGCGGTGTACACCTGAGCCGCCTCGATCGACGCGCCGTACTCCTGGCCGCAGCCCAGGAACCGGAGGTGTCGTGGGTGGAGGGCGGTCAGGGACCGATCCGACGGAGCCGGATCAGGCTGCTCGCGTAGTCGCCGGAGGGGAGCAGCGGGTCGATTCCGCGGCTCACCAGGACGGCACCCCTGTGCACCTGGTCCAGGTCCACGTCCAGGTAGCGCGCCGTCGGGTCGAGTGCGGGCAGCCGCACGGGGGCGGGCGCGTGTCCGAAGCGTGTGGTGGGGCGCCAGACGAGGATCGCGTGCTCGCTGTCGTCCGGCGCCGCGTAGTGGACCGCGGACACCGGGCCGTCGATGGCGACGCGATGCTGGTGTCCCCGCTGGACGAGCGGGCGGATGCGCTTGTACGCGGCGACGAGCTCGGCGGCCTCCGCCAGCTCCTCCCCGGTCCAGGACGTCAGGTCCCCGCCGAGCCCCAGCGCCCCGGCCATGGCGACGTGGAAGCGGAAGCGCAGCGGGGTGCGCCGGCCCGTGGCGGGGTTGGGGCTGTCGGTGACCCACGCGCCCATCGCCCGGGCGGGGAACAGCTGGGAGAAGCCGTGCTGGATCCCGATCCGGTCGACCGGATCGGTGTTGTCCGAGGTCCAGGCCTGGTCGGTGCGGGCGAGCATGCCGAGGTCGACGCGCCCGCCGCCGCCCGCGCACGCCTCGATGCCCAGGCCGGGATGGTCGGCACGGAGCCGGTCCATGATCCGGTGGACCGCCCGGGTGTGATGGATCCAGACGCGGTCGGGGTCGTGGTGGCCGTCCCAGCCGGCCTCGGTGAAGGGCCGGTTGGCGTCCCACTTGAGCCAGTCGACGTCGTGCTCGCGGACCAGGCGGTCGAGGGTCTCGTGGGCCCAGGCCTCCACCTCGGGCCGGCCGAAGTTCAGCACCAGCTGGTTGCGGAGTTCGGTCGCGTCGAGCCGGCCGGAGTGGACGACCCAGTCGGGATGCGCCCGGTACAACTCGCTGTCCCGGTTGACCATTTCCGGCTCCACCCACAGCCCGAACCGCATGCCGAGGCGGTGCACCTCGTCGGCGAGCGGACGCACCCCCCGGGGGAAGGCCTCGGGGCGGGGCGTCCAGTCGCCGAGGCCCGACCGGTCGTCCTTGCGGGTGCCGAACCAGCCGTCGTCCAGGACGAAGAGCTCCGTGCCGAGCCGGGCGGCCAGCCGAGCGAGGCGGATCTGACCGGCCTCGTCGACGCCGAACCCGGTGGCCTCCCACGAGTTGTAGAGGACCGGCCGGTCGCGTTCGGGCTGCGGCAGCACCGTCCCGCTCACATACGCGTGCCAGGCGCGGCTGGCCCCGCCGAAACCGTGCGGCGTGTAGAGCCCCGCGTACACCGGGGTGCACAGGCTCTCGCCCGGCCGCAGGGTCCAGCCGACCCCCTCGTGGCCGAAGCCGCCGGTCCAGGTGGTGCGGCCGACCGGATCGCGGTGGACCGTGACGCGCCAGCTTCCGCTCCAGGCGAGCGCGGTGCTCCACACCTCGCCCCCGACCTCGCTCGCGGTGCCGTCGTCGACGGCCAGCCAGGGGCTCGCGTGGTGGCCGGTGAGTCCCCGGCGGCTGGTCAGCACGGTCTCGGCGACCGGAAGCCGGTCCCGCTGCAGCTGGAACTCGCTGTTCCAGCCGCCGACCAGGTGGCTGAGCCGGTAGTCGGCCAGTGGGGGAGCGGTCCACGAGGCCGAGTCGAGGCGGTCGACGGCGATCGGGTCGGGCGACCCGTCCGCCGCCCCGGTGTGGGTCAGCTCCGTCCAGCGTTCGACGACGTCCGTGTCGGGCCGTACGCGATAGCAGAGTTCGGCCCGCAGTGGGCGGTGCCGGTCCTCCAGGCGCAGCCGCAGTTCCCCGCCGTCGACGTGGTGGCCGGCGAAGCGCCACTGGACGCCGCGGGTGCCGTCGGCGAAGCGGACCTGAAGCCCGGCCGGTCCGAAGCGCGCCCCGGTCTGCGGGGCGAGTTCGTCGGGCGCGGCGTCCGCCTCGAAGCTGCTCGCGGCGGGTGACACGAAGTCAGGCAGCGCGGCCAGGGCGTCGATGTCGAGAGGCACGCCCCAATGGACGCTCCGGGGGCTGCCGTCGGCGGCGACGCGGAGTGCGTAGACGCTGTGGGGCGTCCGCAGGACCGCGAGGCCGAGGCCGGGGTGGAAGGTGACGAGCGGGAGTGCGGCAAGCACGGATGGATCCCCTGACGGTGCGGTGGTAACAGGGCTGTATCCAGGACGACTTACGTGGAGCGTCGCCGAAGTCGCTTTCCTTGGGCCGGAGATGGGCACAGGAGCGGGCCCGAGCGTAGGGGAGCCCCAACTCCCAAATCAATACTGGAAGAAGTTATTTATTTGCTCTACGTTGCACCCGTGTTTCCACATCACTCCCAGCCTCTGGTCAGTGCACCCGCCGAGACCGCGGTCCTCGCCCTGCTCCTCGCGGAGGGACCGCTCAGCAGGGTGGAACTGGCCCGGCGAACGGGACTCTCCTCGACGGCCGTCACCAAGGCGGCCAGGCCGCTCATCGACGACGGCTACCTGTACGAGCTCCCACCGGAGCGCACCGCCCCCGGCGCCGGACGGCCCGTCAACCCGCTCGCGGTCGCGCCCGACCGGGAGTACTTCATCGGACTGAAGATCAGCGCCGGTGAACTCTTCGGCGCCGTCTGCGACCTCAGGGCCGGCATCCGGGCCACGGCCGGCCGGCCGTTGAGCGAGTGCACCCCCGAGGCCGTCGCCGTCCGGGTCGCCGGCCTGGTCGACGAACTCCTCGACGCCGACCCGGCGTTCCGCGACCGCACGCGCCACCTCGGCGTCGCCGTGAACGGCGATGTGGACCGCGACAGCGGACGGCTCCGCCACTCCGGCCTGCTCGGCTGGCGCGACGTCCCGCTCGCCGCACTGCTCGCCGCGTCGACCGGCCTGACGGTCACCGTCGAGAACGACGTCAGAGCCCTGACCGTCGCCGAGCACTGGTTCGGCGAGGGCATCGGCACCGAATACTTCGCGCTGGTCACCATCGGCTCGGGCATCGGCTCCGCCCTCGTCGTCAACGGGCGCCTGCTCAGAGGCGCGTACGGCGTCGCGGGCGAGGTCGGACACGTCTGCGTCGACCCGGCGGGACCGCGCTGCCGCTGCGGCGCACGCGGCTGCGTCGAGGCCATCGCCTCGACCGACGAGATCCTCGCCGTGGTCCGCGAGGCCGCCGCGAACCCGCTCCTCACCTTCGACGACGTCGTCGCGATGGCCCGCGACGGCAGCCCCGGGGCCTGCGAGGCCTTCGCCCGCGCCGGACGCGCCATCGGGGTCGGCATCGCCACCCTGGTCAACGTCGTCGGCCCGGAACGGGTCGTCGTCAGCGGTGAAGGAGTCGACGCCTACGACCTCCTCGGCCGCCACATCCAGGACGCGTACGCCGCGCACGTCTTCGGCGCCGCCTCCCGCTGCCCGCTCTCGCTGCGCCCGCTGCCCTGGGAGGAGTGGGCCCGAGGGGGCGCCGCCGTGGCCATCCAGGCCCTCTTCCCGCAGCCCGCGCCGACCTTCACGATCGGCGCCGGCTGACCGGCGCGGCGACACCGCCGTATCCCCGCAGCCGTCGCGTACGACTCCCTGGCCGCCGCCCTCCTCTGCCGGCAAGCACTGACGAAGGCGCCGACCAGGGAGCACATCCGCCCCGCACACCCTCAGAGAAGGACATACGACATGAGCGCACGCAGAGCCGAGCTTAGCCGACGCGGGTTCCTCACGGGATCGCTGCTCGTCGCCGCCGGAACGGTCCTGACGACCGCCTGCAGCACCGACCCCACGGGCGCCTCCTCCTCCGGTGCGAAGACCACCCTCAACGTCTGGTACCACGCCTACGGTGAGACCGGCACCCAGCAGGCCGTCCTCCGCTACGCCACCGCCTTCACCAAGGCCCACCCCGACATCGCCGTGAAGGTGACGTGGGTGCCCGGCGACTACGCGGCCAAGCTCAACGCGACCCTGCTGACCGACGCGGCCCCCGACGTCTTCGAGATCGGCGACTTCAGCGAGGCCATGGTCCGGCGCGGGCAGATCGCCGCGCTCGACGACGTGTACGGCAGCGCCCGGAGCGACTTCAACGCCAACGCCATCAGCTCCGTCACCGTCGACGGCAAGCTCTACGGCGTCAAGATGATCGACGACGTCATCATGCTCTACTACCGCAAGAGCGTCCTGGCCAAGGCGGGGATCACCCCGCCCACCACCTTCGACGGTCTCGCCGCGGCGGCCAAGGTCCTGACCACCGACAAGAACAAGGGCCTCTTCGTCGGCAACGACGGCATCGGCGACACCGCCAGCAACGCCGTCTGGTCCAACGGCGGCGACCTCGTGACCCCCGACGGCACGGTGGCGTTCGGATCGCCCCGGGCGCTGGAGGCGATCACCGCCCTGAAGCGCCTGCACGACGACAAGTCGCTGCTCCTCGGCTTCACCACCGACTGGTGGGACCCCGCGGCCTTCACGCAGGGCGTCGTGCCGATGCAGTGGTGCGGCCTGTGGGCGATGCCCGCCGTCCAGGACGCGCTCGGCGACGACTTCGGCGTCCTGCCCTGGCCCGCCTTCAAGGCCGGAGGCACGCCCGTCGTCCGGGTCGGCGGGTGGACCAGCTGCGTGAACGCCAAGGGCGAGAACCTGGCGGCGGCGAAGAAGTTCGCCCAGTGGCTGTGGGTCGAGCAGTCCGCCCTGCAGCGGGACTTCGCCGAGAGCTACGGCTTCCACGTCCCGCCGCGCACGTCCGTCGCGGCGTCCGCGGAGAAGCTGTCCACCGGCACCGCCAAGGAGACCGTGGGCCTGGCCGCGAAGTACGGGAAGCACAACCCGGGAACCTGGGACACCGCGGTGAGCAGCGCCTTCAACGCGGCAGCGGCGAAGATAGCGGGCGGCGAAGGCGACCCCGCCGCCCTCCTGGCCGACGCGGTGAAGAAGACCCAGAGCGAGATCGACGAGCAGCTCGGCCGGTGACACCGATGAACGCCTCGGCCACCTCCACCACGATGAAGCCCGAGAGCACCGGGCGCCCCGCGGTCACCCCGCGCGGCGCCGCCCGGACCGCCCGGACCGCGTTCGTGCTCCTCACCGCACCCGTGCTCATCGGGCTCGGCATCTTCAAGTACGTCGCGATCGGCTGGAGTCTCCTGCTCAGCCTCAGCGACGCGCGCGGCACCATCGCCCTCGGCCACTGGGTCGGACTCGACAACTACCGCACCCTCCTGTCCGACCAGGCCTTCCGCGAGTCGCTGATCCAGATCCTCGTCTTCACCGCCTTCATCGTGCCGGTCACCTACGCCGTCTCCCTGGGGCTCGCGCTCCTGGTGCACCGGATCCGCCGCGGCCGGGCCCTGTTCCGTACCACCTTCCTCATCCCGGCGGCCGTCTCGTACGTCGCCGCCTCACTGCTGTGGAAGATGAGCCTGTTCAACGGCCTCCCGGCGGGCATCGCCAACATGATCGGCGGCTGGTTCGGCGCGGAACCGGTGGCCTGGCTCCAGTCCACCTCGCCACCGCTCTACTGGATCGTCCTCGTCACACTGCGCCTGTGGCTCCAGGTCGGCTTCTACATGGTGCTCTTCCTCGCCGGGCTCCAGGCCATCCCCAAGGAGCTGTACGAGGCCGCCGCACTCGACGGCGCCACGGGCCGGCGACTCCTCACCGGCATCACCCTCCCCATGCTGCGCAACACCTCCGTCGCCGTCCTCATGCTGCTGTTCATCGCCGCCTTCCAGGCCTTCGACGAGTTCTACAACCTCTTCAACAGCGGGCAGTCCGGCACCGGAACGGCCCCCGTCCAGACCCCGCTGATCCACCTCTACAACACCGCCATGGGCAGCCAGAACTACGGCCTCGGATCCGCCGGAGCCTTCGTGCTCACCGCCCTCATCGTCGGAGTGACCCTGATCCAGGGACGGTTCACCGGCTTCGGCAGGAGCGGAGAATGAGAAGCGCATGACCACCCTGCCCGGCCTGTCCCGCGCCGCGCGCCTCGGCGCCCGCGGCCTCCTCGTCGGCCTGCTCACCGCGGCCTTCCTCGCGCCCTTCTACCTGCTGCTCCGCAACGCCCTCATGGACTCCCGGAGCCTGACGGCGCCCGAGTGGACGTGGTGGCCCTCGACGATGCACTTCGAGAACTTCACCGCCCTCTTCGACGACCCCGCCGTCTCCATGGGCCCCGCCCTCGGCAACTCGCTGCTCATCGCCGCCGTCACCGCGCCCGTGTCCACGCTCCTCGCCTCCGCCGCCGGCTACGCCCTCGCGCGGATCCCCGTCCCGGGACGCGGTGTGGTGCTCGCCCTGGTGGTGGCCACGCTGATGATCCCCGGCTCCGTCACCTTCGTGCCGACGTTCGTCGTGGTCGGCTCCATGGGCGGCGTCAACACCCTCTGGGGCATCGTCGTGCCCGGCCTCTTCAATCCGTTCGCGGTGCTGCTGTTCCGTAATTTCTACCTGCAGTTCCCGAGCGAGATCGAGGACGCCGGACGACTCGACGGCCTCGGCTGGCTGGGCCTGTACGGCCGGATCGCCCTGCCGAGCTCAGGAGCGATGCTGGCCTCGCTCGGCGCGCTGTCCTTCATCGACAGCTGGAACTCCTTCCTGTGGCCGCTGGTCATCGGCCAGGACCCGTCCGCCTGGACCGCGCAGATCGCGCTGTCCACCTTCCTCACCTCGCAGACCATCAACCTGCCCGGCCTGTTCGCCGGCGCCGTCGTCACCATCACGCCGCTGGTCGTCATGTTCCTCGTAGCCCAGCGCTACATCGTCGAGGGCATCGCCACCAGCGGCCTCAAGGGCTGACCGCACCCGGCCCGGTTCACCAGTCTCCCCGGACCCCGGTCCGGGGCCGCACCACCCGCACTCCCTCACCCCACTCCAACGGAGGGACACCTCATGCGAACGGCCAGAACAGCCAGTAGGAACAGAACCGCCCCGACCGCCCGACCCGCCCGCTCCGCCGTACGCGGCCTGCCCGCACTCCTCGCCACCGCGGCGCTCCTCGCCGCCGCCGTCCCGGGCGCCGCGGCCGCCCCGGAGACCGCCACCGCCCCCACTCCCGTCGCGGCGACGGCCGACCAGCTCGCCGCCTCCTGGACCGGACCACTCTCCACCCGGGGCCGTTACGTCGTCGACGCCGCCGGCAACCGTTTCAAGCTCAAGTCCGGCAACTGGGCCGGGGCGCAGGGCACCTGGGAGGGCAGCGGCGACGTCGACGACCCCGCGAACCACCAGGCGGACCAGAAGTCGAACAACATCCCCCTCGGCCTGGACCGCAAGCCGGTCGACCAGATCCTCGCCGACTTCCACGCCCTGGGACTGAACAGCATCCGGCTGCCGTTCGCCAACGCCCTCGTGCACGACACGACCACCGTCCCCGACGCGGCGGTGGCCGCCAACCCCCAGCTCAAGGGCAAGACCCCCCTCCAGGTCATGGACGCCGTCATCCAGGCCCTCACCGACGACGGCTTCGCCGTCGTCCTCAACAACCACACCACCAGCTACCGCTTCTGCTGCGGCCTGGACGGCAACGAGCGCTGGAACAGCGGCCAGTCCACCCGGCAGTGGATCGACGACTGGGTCTTCCTCGCCAAGCGCTACCGGGACAACAAGCGCGTCGTCGGCGCCGACCTGCGCAACGAGGTCCGCCGCGACACCTGGAACGACGCCAACTGGGGCTGGGGCGACGACCACGACCTGAACAAGGCGCTCGAACAGGCCGGGAACGAGATCCTCCAGGCCGCCCCGGACCTCCTGATCATCATGGAGGGCATCAACTGGCAGGGCATCCCCACCGACCTGACCAGCCACAGCCGCCCGACGCTCACCCCGGTCGCCACCCTCTCCAACACCCTGATCCGCTCCGACAAGCTGGTCTACTCGGCGCACTTCTACGCCTACACCGGCCCCAACCACACCGGCGCCACCGGCACGGGCGAGACCCACGACCCCCGCTACCAGGACCTCACCCCCGAGGAACTCGTCAAGGTCGTCGACGACCAGGCCCTGTTCGTCACCCGGTCCGGCCAGCACTTCACCGCCCCCGTCTGGATCAGCGAGTTCGGCGCCTCCGGCCGCGGAGAGCCGAACGCCAAGGAACGCGACTGGTTCCGCCGCTTCACCGACATCCTGGTGAACAACGACACCGACTTCGCCATCTGGCCGCTCGTCGGCTGGACCGACGCGACCGGCAAGCCGCAGGACAACTGGGCCATGGTCAACTACAGCACCGACGGCACACGGCTCGGCCTCATGGACACCGGCGACTGGCGCGCCACCGACTGGAACAAGCTCGTCGCCGCGCCCGCCAGGACCGGGCAGATCGCCCCGGCCCCGCGCTGGAACATGCTCAACCTCGACTACGCCGACTACGACGTCTCCGCCACCATGCTGGCCAAGCCGGACTGGTCACCCGGCAACCGCAAGGGCAACTGCCCCGACACCCAGCGCCTCGTCGGCCTCGGCCGCAGCGACAGCCGCGGCCTGTGCACCGACGCCGGACAGCCGGCGAAGGGCACCGGCGCCTGGACCGTCGTCACCGACGAGCGGTACGTCACGGGCGGCGACTGGGCGAGCGGCTACAACAAGCTCCAGTGCCCCGACCGCACCTTCGCCGTCGGCTACAGCGTGAACGGCAACTCCATGGCCGCCCTCCTGTGCGCCCCGGCGGCGGCCTCCCTGCCCACCGCCGGCCGCGTCCTCTGGTTCGACCACGGCGACAACCGCCCCGCCACCGGAGGCTCGAACTCCAGCGACTGGGCCCCCGGCTACTACAAGGGCCAGTGCGCCGACGACGAGTACGTGTCCGGCGTCGCCTTCACTTGGAAGTGGCTGCACTACGGCGTCCCCGACGCCCTGCTCTGCCGCCCGCTCGCCTGATCACCTCCTTCCGCACCCACACCTAGGAGCACCCCGGCATGCCCCGACTGGAGATCGCCGACGACGGATTCCGTCTCGACGACCGGCCGTTCCGCGTCATCTCGGGCGGACTGCACTACTTCCGCGTCCACCCGGACCAGTGGGCCGACCGGCTCCACAAGGCACGCCTGCTCGGCCTGAACACGGTCGAGACCTACGTCCCCTGGAACCTCCACGCCCCCCGGCCGGGTGAGTTCCGGCTGGACGGAGGTCTCGACCTGCCCCGCTTCCTCGATCTGGCCGCCGCCGAGGGCCTTCACGTGCTGCTCCGCCCCGGCCCGTACATCTGCGCCGAATGGGAGGGCGGCGGTCTGCCCTCCTGGCTGCTCGCCGAGGACGGCATCGCCCTGCGCAGCCGCGACCCCCGCTTCCTGGCCGCCGTCGACGGCTACCTCGCCGCCCTCCTCCCACCCCTGAAGCCCCACCTGTCCACCGCCGGGGGGCCGGTCATCGCCGTGCAGCTGGAGAACGAGTACGGCGCGTACGGCGACGACCCCGGCTACCTCGCGGACCTCGCCGGCCTCCTCCGCACCCACGGTGTCGACGTACCGCTCTTCACCTGCGACCAGCCCACCGACCTCGCCCGCGGCGGCCTCGACGGGGTCCTGCGCACCGTGAACCTCGGCAGCCGCGTCGAAGCCGGCCTGGCGGCACTGCGCCGGCTCCAGCCGACCGGCCCCCTGATGTGCTCGGAGTTCTGGATCGGCTGGTTCGACCGCTGGGGCGCCGCCCACACCACCCGCGACCCCGCCGACGCGGCGGCCGACCTGGACCGGCTGCTCGCCGCCGGGGCCTCCGTCAACATCTACATGCTCCACGGCGGCACCAACTTCGGCCGCACCAGCGGAGCCAACGACAAGGGCACCTACCGCCCCACCGTGACCTCCTACGACTACGACGCCCTCCTCGACGAGGCCGGCGACCCGACCCCCAAGTACGAGGCCTTCCGCGAGGTCATCGCCCGCCACGCCCCCGTGCCTGACGAGCCGGTCCCGGCGCCCGGCCGGAAGCTCGCCCCGGCCGCCGTCGCGCTCGACGCGTCCGCCGGCCTGCTCGACCAGACCCGCCTCTTCGGGCGGCCCGTCCGCGCCGACCGCCCGCTGACCATGGAACAGCTCGGGCAGTCCTTCGGGTTCGTGCGGTACGAGGCGGAGCTGCCGACCGCCGGGGCGACCGTGCTGCGGGTGGGGGAGGTACGCGACCGGGCCCAGGTCTTCGTCGACGGTCAGCCCGTCGGCGTACTGGAACGGGAGAACCACGAGCACACCCTCGCCTTCCTCGCGCCCAGGCCGGGCGCCCGCCTCACGGTCCTGGTGGAGAACCAGGGCCGGGTCAACTACGGTCCCGGCATCCACGACCGCAAGGGCCTGCTCGGCCGGGTCACCGTCAACGGCGAGGAGCTCGCCGACTGGAGCAGCAGCCCGCTCCCGCTCGACAGCATCGAGAGCCTCGACGGTCTGGACGAACGCGTCCGCACCCTCGTCGGCCCGGCCTTCCACCAAGGCTCCTTCGAACTCGCCCACCCGGCCGACGGCTACCTCGCCCTCGACGGCTGGACCAAGGGACATGCTTGGGTCAACGGGTTCGCCCTCGGCCGCTACTGGTCCCGGGGCCCCCAGACCACCCTGTACGTCCCCGCCCCGGTCCTGCGCCCCGGCCGCAACGAGATCACCGTCCTCGAACTCCATGCCACCGCCACCCGAACGGTCGAACTGCGGGACCGGCCCCACCTCGGACCCGCAGAGGACTGACACCCCCGTTCTGTCCGGCACCCACCGACACCCGCGCGGAGAGCCCCATGCACAGCAAGCGACGTCTCATCGAGCAGCGCCTCAAGCGGGTGCTCAAGGAGCGGATCCGGCCCGCCGTACACGCCCGGACCGTCCCGCTCCACGTCGAGATCTGGGACGTCCCCGGCGAGCCGGTGCCGGTCGCCGCCGGGCTTGCGGCGCCGTACCGCCCGGTCCAGGTCGGACACCGCTGGGGACCGCCCTGGTCGACGAGCTGGTTCAGGATCACCGGCCGGGTCCCCGAGGAGTGGGCCGGGCAGCGCGTCGAAGCCGTCCTCGACCTCGGTTTCGACGTCACGGGCGCCGGCTTCTCCACCGAGGGCCTGGTGTACCGGCCCGACGGCACCGTCCTGAAGGCGCTCAACCCCCGCAACAGCTGGATCCCGGTCGCCGATCCGGTCCGAGGGAGAGAGGAGGTCGCGTACGCCGTCGAGGCCGCCGCCAATCCGGCCCTCTGCGACAGCCACGAGCCGACCGCGCTCGGCAGCGTGCCCTCCTGGATCACCGGAAGCGGAGACGCCGGAGACCCCCTGTACCGGCTGCTCCGCGCGGACCTCGCCGTCTTCGACACCCAGGTCTGGGAACTCGCCCAGGACCTGGACGTCCTCGGCGGCCTGATGCACGCCCTCCCCGAAGCCGACCCCCGCCGCTGGCAACTCCTCCAGACCATCGAACGGGCCCTGGACGCCGTCGACCTCCAGGACGTCTCCGGCAGCGCGCCCGCCGCCCGCGAGGTGCTGCGCCCCGCCCTGGAGTCCCCGGCCGCACCCAGCGCCCACCGCGTCTCCGCCGTCGGCCACGCCCACATCGACTCCGCCTGGCTGTGGCCGCTGCGCGAGACCGTCCGCAAGGTCGCCAGGACGCTGTCCAACGTCACCCAGCTCATGGACGAGCACCCGGACTTCCGTTTCGCCATGTCCCAGGCCCAGCAACTGGCCTGGCTCAAGGAGCGGCGACCCGAGGTGTACGCCCGCGTCCAGGAGAAGGCGAAGACCGGCCAGTTCCTCCCGGTCGGCAGCCTCTGGGTGGAACCCGACACCAACATCACCGGAGGCGAGGCGTTCGCCCGGCAGCTGATCCACGGCAAGCGCTTCTACCTCGACGAGTTCGGCGTCGAGACCCGGGAGATGTGGCTGCCCGACACCTTCGGCTACAACGCGGCCATGCCGCAGCTGATGAGACTGGCCGGCGTGCGCTGGTTCCTCACCCAGAAGATCTCGTGGAACACGACCAACAAGTTCCCCCACCACACCTTCCGCTGGGAGGGGCTCGACGGCACCCGGATCTTCAGCCACTTCCCACCCGTCGACACGTACAACGCCGAGATCACCGGCGCCGAACTCGCCCACGCGGTCGGCAACTTCCAGGACAAGGGAGCGGCCGACAGCTCACTCCTGCCCTTCGGGTACGGCGACGGCGGGGGAGGCCCCACCCGCGAGATGCTCGGCCGCGCGGCACGTCTGGGCGACCTGGAGGGTTCACCCCGGGTGGTCGTCGAGCGGCCCGCGGACTTCTTCGCGCGCGCCGAGGCCGAATATCCCGACGCCCCCGTGTGGGTCGGCGAGCTCTACCTGGAGTTCCACCGCGGCACGCTCACCAGCCAGCTGCGCACCAAGCAGGGCAACCGGCGCAGCGAGCACCTGCTGCGCGAGGCGGAACTCTGGTCGGCCACCGCGGCCGTCCGCACGGGCCTCCCCTATCCGTACGAGCAGCTCGACCGGCTCTGGAAGACGGTCCTCCTGCACCAGTTCCACGACATCCTGCCCGGCTCCTCGATCGCCTGGGTGCACCGCGAGGCCGAGCGGACCTACACCGAGGTCCTCACCGAACTGGAGGGGATCGTCGCCTCGGCGCAGCGCGCGCTGGCCGGCGCGGGCGACCGGACCGTCGTCTTCAACGCCTCCCCGTACGCCCGCGGCGACCTCCCCGCGCTCGGCGCGGCCGTCCGTACCGCACCCGCCGAGGCGGCGGTCGGGCCGGTGCCGTCCGGCGACGGCTTCACCCTCGACAACGGGCTCGTACGGATCGGGATCGACGGCCGCGGCCTGGTCGTCTCGGCGGTCGACCTGGAGACCGGCCGGGAGGCCGTCGCCCCCGGCGCGGCGGCCAACCTGCTCCAGCTGCACCAGGACTTCCCCAACGAGTACGACGCCTGGGACATCGACGAGTTCTACCGCAACACCGTCCGCGACCTCACCGGGGCCGACGAGGTGCGCGCCGAGCCCGGTGGCGTCCGCGTCGTCCGGACGTTCGGCGACTCCCGGATCGACCAGCTCCTCTCGCTGCGCGGGGGCTCCCGGCGGCTCGACGTCGACACCGAGATCGACTGGCACGAGAAGGAGAAGCTCCTCAAGGCCGCCTTCCCGCTGGACGTGCGCGCCGATCACTCCACGGCGGAGATCCCCTTCGGCCATGTGAAGCGCCCCACCCACACCAACACCAGCTGGGACGCCGCCAAGTTCGAGATCTGCGCCCACCGCTATCTGCACGTCGGCGAGAACGACTGGGGCGCCGCCCTCGTCAACGACTCCACGTACGGCCACGACGTCACCCGCGACGTCCGCCCCGACGGCGGCACCACGACGACCGTGCGCCTCTCGCTGCTCCGGGCACCGCGCTTCCCCGACCCGGACGCCGACCAGGGCCGGCACCGGCTGCGGTACGGCCTCGTGATCGGGGCCGACGTCGTGGCCGCCGTGCGCGAGGGCTACGACGTCAACCTGCCCGAGCGGGCCGTCCCCGGCGCGGCGGCGGTGACACCGCTGGTCGCCACCGACGACGCCGTCGTCGTCGAGGCGGTCAAGCTCGCCGACGACCGGTCCGGCGACGTCGTGGTCCGCCTCTACGAGGCCCACGGCGGACGCGCCCGGACCGCACTGTCCCTCGCCTTCCCGTGGGAGACCGTCACCGAGACGGACCTCCTGGAACGTCCCGTGGACGGCGCCGTGCCCGTCCGGCCGGACACCCCGGAGGGCACGGGACCGCACCTCACCCTCCGCCCCTTCGAGATCCGCACGCTCAGGATCGCGCGCCGATCCGACAGCTGAGGACGTCACAAGACCCCGGGAGCCTCCTTGAACACCGCACTGCGCGCCGTCCTCTTCGACATGGACGGCACACTCGTCGACACCGAGCGGCTCTGGCTGCGGACGGTCGAGGAGGAGGCCCTCGGGATCGGCATCGTCCTCACGGACGAGGACCTCGCCTTCGTCCTCGGCCGCGCGATCGACGACGGCGCCGCCCACCTCGCCGCCCGGTCCGCCGGGCGGGCCGATCGGGCCCGGCTCGGCGAGTCCCTCGAACGGCGCTTCACGGAGCTCGTACGCCGGGAGCTCGTCCCCATGCCGGGGGCCGTGGAACTCCTCACGGCCCTCGGCGCCGCGGGCGTCCCGGCCGCCCTGGTCTCCGCCTCACCGCGACCGGTCGTGGACACCGTCCTCGACGCCCTCGGACGGCGGTGGTTCACCACCTCGGTCGCCGAGGGCGAGACCCCGCGCACGAAGCCGTTCCCCGACCCCTACCGGGCGGCCCTGGCCGCGCTCGGCGTCCCTGCGGCGGCGAGCGTCGCCGTGGAGGACACCCCGACCGGCGTCGCCTCGGCGGAGGCAGCCGGCTGCACGGTCCTGGCGATCCCCTCGCACACCGCCATCGCGCCCGCCCCGCGCCGGACGGTCGCGCGCAGCCTCCTGGACGTGGACCTCGCCCTGCTCCGGCGGCTCGTCGCTTCGCGGGGCGTGCATCCGGGGGCGGTGGGAAAATGATCCTGGGCCCGGGGCTGAGGAGTACCGATGCGGGACCCGCTTCGTCTGGCCGACCTGCTGGCCGCCCTGTCGGTTGCCACCGATCTGGGAATGGGGCAGCCGCCGGAGAAGGCGGTCCGCTCCTGCCTGCTCGCGACCGGACTCGCGAGGGCGCTCCCGTTGCCCGAGGAGCAGGTACGGGACGTGTACCTCGCCTCACTGCTCAGGCATCTCGGGTGCACCGCCACCGCGTCCGTCGAGGCCCGTCTGCACGGGGGCGACGAACGCGTGTCACGGTCGGCGGCCGAACCGGCGGACTTCGGCCGCGCCGACGAGATGCTGGCGCTGACGCTCGCTACGGGGCGGGGGACGGGACTGCGCAGGCCCCTCCTGATCGCGCGGGGTGCGGCGGGCGACCTGCGGCACGGAAGGATGGTCCTCCAGTC
The DNA here is from genome assembly GCF_055602235.1 of Streptomyces sp. NPDC037410. NCBI lineage: Bacteria > Bacillati > Actinomycetota > Actinomycetes > Kitasatosporales > Streptomycetaceae > Streptomyces > Streptomyces sp. NPDC037410. Next base: position 549,191 of record NZ_JBVJWR010000002.1, read on the forward strand.
CATCTGCGAAGCCGCTTCGCTGCTCGCACGACGCCTGGGCCTGGGGCAGGGAGTGGAGGACTGCCTCTACCAGCAGTTCGAGCGGTGGGACGGGAGAGGCGCCCCGCAGCGGCTGGCGAAGGAGGAGATCGCGCCGGCGGCGCGGGTCGCCGAAGTCGCCACCCAGGCCGTGGTGTTCCACCGCGCGGGCGGGCCTGACGCGGCCCTCGCCATGGTGGAGCGGCGTGCCGGGGGCTGGTTCGACCCGTCGGTCGCCGAGGTCTTCCGGCGCCGTGGCGCCGGGCTGCTCGCGGAGATCGACGCCGGGGACCCGTGGGCGGCCGTCCTGGAGGCCGAGCCGTCGCCCGTCCGGTACGTCGCCCGCGAGGAGTTGGAGCGGGTGGCGCGGGCCTTCGCGGACATGATCGACCTCAAGGCCCCGTACACCCTGGGGCATTCGGCCGGGGTGGCCGAGCTGGCCGACCGGGCGGCCCGGACGCTGGGCCTGTCCGACCGCGCCGTCGAGGACCTGCGGGTGGCCGCGCTCCTGCACGACCTGGGCCGCGTCGGCGTCCCGAGCGGCATCTGGGACAAGACCGCGCCCCTGACCCGGCGCGACCGCGAGCAGATCCGCCTCCACCCGTACCACACCGAGCGGATCATGGCCTGCTCGCCGGTGCTCGAACCGCTGGGGCGCACCGCGGGCCTCCACCACGAGCGCCTGGACGGCAGCGGCTACCACCACGGACTCGGCAGGTCCGCACTTCCCCTGGCGGCCCGGCTGCTCGCCGCCGCGGACACGTTCCAGGGCGCCACGCAGGAGCGCCCGCACCGGCCCGCCCGCAGTCCGGCCGAGGCGGCGGACCTGCTGACCCGGGAAGCCGCCGCCGGCCGCCTGGACGCCGACTGCGTCGCGGCCGTCGTCGCCGCCGCGGGGCAGTCACCGGGGCGGGGCAGGCCGGGCAGGCCGGCCGGACTGACCGAGCGGGAGGTCGACGTCATCCGGCTCCTCGCCCACGGCCTGTCCAACAAGGAGATCGCGAGTCGGCTCGTCATCTCGCGCCGCACCGCGGAGCACCACGTCCAGCACATCTACGACAAGATCGGCCACTCCACCCGCGCCGCCGCCGCGCTCTTCGCCATGGAACACGACCTGCTGCGCGGGTGAGCCGGCCAGGTCACGGGGCCGCGCGCTGCCGTGCCGTGAACGCCATGAGCTCCTTCACGTACGCCTCCGGATGCGTCACCTGCGGAAGGTGGCCCGCGCCGTGGAGGACGACCCGCTCGGCCCGCGGCAGCACCTCCGACAGCCGTGTCAGCACCGGCTCGAAGAGCGCCGGACTGCGGTCACCGGAGGTGATCAGTACCGGCCCCTCGTACCGGCTCAGCGCGGTCTCGTCGACGGTCCAGGCGTCGGGGGAACGCAGCTCGTCGAGGTACGTCGACGCGTTCGCGACGAGCGTCCGCCGCATGGCCTCGGGCATCCCGGCCCAGCTGCCGGGACCGAGCGCCACCGCGTCCACGAACAGCTCCGCCGCACCCGCGGGGTCTCCGGTCGCGATCAGGCGCTCCACCTGCGCCAGCGGCCCGCGCTCCACGGCCCGGACCGCGGCCTCCGCCGGGCTGCCCGCCGGGAGCAGGGACCACAGCGGCGGTTCGTGGACGATGATCCCGCGCAGCGACTCGGGTCGGGCCGCGGCCAGCCGCAGCGTGATGAACGCGCCCGCGGAGTTCCCCGCGACCCACGCGGGGCCCGGACCGAGACGCTCGATCAGCGCGGCGAGATCGTCCACGTCCTGCGCGAACCTGCCCTGGCCGGGGCTGTCCGCACTGTCGCTGTGCCCTCTGCGGTCGTACGTGACGACACGGAACCCCGACGCCAGACCCGGCACGACCGCGTCCCAGTCGTGGTGCGACACCCAGCTGCCGTGCACGAGCACGAGCGGGACACCGCCCCCGCCCGTCACCTCGTAGGCGATCCGCACCCCGTCGACCTCGGTGTACTCCATCGGACCCGCCGTGGTGGCGGCGTCCTCGTCGATGAGTGACATCTCCACCGCTCCCCTTCTTCGCCTCAGGGCATCAGCATCGTCCGCGAGGCGGGGGTGGCACATCGGCAGACCTGCCCATCCGGGACGGGTGCGCTGCCCGAGCGGCGCCTGAGCGGCGTGAGGGCCACGTAGGAACAGCGGAACACCCGGCCGCATGAACTCCGGCCGGGTGTTCGGAGAGCGTCAGACGCTCCAGATCTCCTTCATCGTGTCCACCTCGCCCTTGGCGTTCAGCGTGATCTCGTAGACGTTGCCGAAGCAGCCGTAGGGCGCCTCCACCGTGGGGTAGTCGGTGGGAGCCCCGATCTCCTGGGCGAGGCAGCGGTCGACGTGCAGCGCGAGCTGCTCGTGGTCGACCTGCTTCCACTGACCCGGGCCGGCGGCCAGGGCCAGGAACGCCTTGACGCTCTTGGGGAGGACGTAGTGCTTCGTCGGGTCCCCCTTGTCGGCGCCGTAGATCCAGTCGTTCGGCGTGCAGTGCGGCTTGGCCTCCGCGGCCTCGAAGCCGGCGGCGTCGCGCATCAGCTCGACCTTCACCTTCAGGTGCCCTGCCGGGAGGGTCGGCGGCTTGCCGCAGTCGCCGCCCTTGCCGTCACCGTCGACGTCATCGGCCGGGCTGTCTCCGGCCTCGCCGGAGTCCGACGTCTTGGACGGCGAGGCCGACGGGGAGGCGCTGCTGCCGGAACCACCGGTCACGCCTTCGGCGGTGGGGTCCTCCGGCCCGCAGGCGGCGACGCCGCCCAGGGCGGCGAGGAGCGCAATCGCGCTGAGGACACGGCGAGTTGAGGTCATTCTTCCATTCCCCCGAATGAGAGTGCTCAGTGAAGTGATCATGATTGATCGACGGAGCTTTCTACACCACGGAGTTGTTGAAAGGCCAATCGACTCGCCCCAGGGGCCGGGCCCGCGCCTACCGCTTGTGCCCGTGGCGCACGTCCAGGCAGAGCGCCCAGACGTCGGAGTAGCTGCCCTGCGAGGGCGAACCCCCGCTGTGGGTGGCCGCCGTCCAGTACGACGGATCGGCGTCTCCGTCACCGACCGGGGTGCCGGCGGCGTCGCTGGGGAAGCTGCCGTTGAGGTGGGGGCCGCTCGAAGGGACGGTTCGAGCGCAGTGCCGTGAAGAAGGACCCCCTGCGTGCCGAGCACCGCGCACGGCACGCAGGGACCTCCTGGCCGGCAGTTCCGTCGCGGCGAGAGCCACTCCTCCGCGACGGGGCCGGTGGGAGTCAGTCAAGCAGTCGATCAACCGCCGGGGCGATTGGATCTGGACACAGAAATATCCGGTCGGCAGTGCCCCGAGTGCGGTTGATCATCCAAGAGTCGATCGGGCTGTTGCAGCGCACATCTGCGAGGTTATGACGTGTCGATGCCTTGTGGATGCGGTTCGAGTCGATCCGTGCGTCCCCCCCGCTGCCGGGACGGGCGGGCCCTGTCCGAAGGCGCGAGGATGGAAGGGACGACCGACCGCTCGTTCCCGGCATTGCGAGGCGTTCTCCATGACCCTGTCCATTCGCAACCAGCTCCCCGGCACCGTCACCGCCGTCACCACGGGCGAGGCCATGGCGTCCGTGAAGGTGCGCCTGGCCGGCGGTCAGGACATCACCGCCGCGATCACCGCCGACGCCGTCAAGGACCTGGGGCTGGCCGAGGGTTCCGCGGTCAGGGCCCTCGTGAAGGCCACCGAGGTCGCCCTCGCGACCGCCCCGGTCGAGGGCGTCTCGATCCGCAACCAGCTCGCCGGCTCCGTCACCGAGGTCTCGACCGGCGGCGCCATGGCGTCCGTGAAGGTCTCCGTCGAGGGCGGGGAACTGACCGCCGCCATCACCAAGGACGCGGTCGAGGACCTCGGCCTGAACCCGGGGAGCGCGGTCGTCGCCCTGATCAAGTCGACCGAACTCTCCCTCTCCGCCTCCTGACCGAGACCCCTGTCGTGCACGAGGGCCGCGCTCCAGGACGGAGCGCGGCCCTCACCTTCGTTGCGGTTGATCAGACGGCCACGACCGTGGCCTCGGTCGCCTTCACGCTGGTCCAGACGGACACCCCGTCCGCGAGGCCGAGTTCGGCGGCGGCCTGCGGGGTGATCTCGGCGACGAGGTCGGGTGCCTTCGCGGAGGTGATCAGCACCCGCAGCCGGCTGCCGCTCGCGGTGATCTCGCGTACGGTGCCGGGCCAGACGTTACGGGGGCTGCCGCCGGGTTTCTCGCGGTGGATCGACACCGCCTCGGGCGCGACGATCGCGAGCGCCGTGGTGCCGACCGCCGGCGGATCGGTCGCGACCAGGACACCCCCGGCGTCGAGCGCGAGGCCCTCCGCGGTGGCGGTGCCCGGCCAGGCGTTGCGGCCCAGCATCCGGGCCACCCACGGCGAGCGGGGATGGCGCGTGACCTCGGCGGGGGTGTCGTCCTGGAGCGCGCGGCCCTCGTCGAGGACGAGGACGCGGTCGGCGAGCGAGACGGCCTCGACGGGGTCGTGCGTGACGATGAGGCACACGCCGCCGAAGTTCGCGAGATGGGTGCGCAGGGTGTGGCGTACGTGCGCCCGGGTGGTCTGGTCGAGCGCGGCGAGCGGTTCGTCGAGGACGAGGAGCCGGGGCCGCGCGGCGAGCGCCCGGGCCAGGGCGACCCGCTGGGCCTGGCCGCCGGAGAGCTGGCCGGGGCGGCGGTGGGCGAGATGGCCGACCCCGAGGCGGTCGAGCCAGGCCTGGGCTTCCCGCCGGGCCTCCGTACGGGCCACGCCTTGGGCGCGCAGACCGTACGCCGTGTTGGCGAGGGCCGTCAGGTGCGGGAAGAGGGCGCCGTCCTGCGGCACCCAGGCGACCCGCCGGCGGTGCGGGGGCAGGGCGGTGACGTCGGTGCCGCCGAGGGTGAGCTCGGCCTGGGCACGGGGGGTGAGGCCGAGGAGGGCCCGCAGCAGGGTGGTCTTGCCGGCGCCGTTGGGGCCGACGACGGCGATGGTGGTGCCGGGCTCGGCACCGAGGGTGAGGCGGGTGAAGCCCGTGACCTCGGCCCGGAGCGCCCAGCGTCCGCCGGCGGGCGCGGGCGGAAGGGACTGGGTCACGTCGGCCGTCGGCTCCGCGGGGCTCGGTTCCGCACCGGTCTGGCGTCCGGCGCGGCGCTCGCGGCCGGCCGGTGTGCCCGTCCACCGTCCCCGCAGGGCGATCAGTACGGCCATGGCGATGGCGAGCAGCAGCAGGGCTACAGAGGTCGCGGCTTCGGGCTCGTCCTGCAGCAGCAGGTAGACCTGGAGCGGCAGCGTCTGGGTGGTGCCGGGCAGGTTGCCGGCGAAGGTGATGGTGGCACCGAACTCGCCGAGCGCCCGCGCCCAGGTGAGGGCCGCGCCGGCGAGGACGCCGGGCGCCACCATGGGCAGGGTGACGGTGAAGAAGACCCGGACCGGTGAGGCGCCGAGGGAGGCCGCGGTCTCCTCGTAACGGAGACGCAGTCCGCCGAGCGCTCCCTCCAGGCTGATGACGAGGAAGGGCATGGCCACGAAGGTCGCGGCGAGCACAGCGCCGGAGGTGTGGAAGGGCAGTGTGATGCCGAAGGTGTCCTCCAGCCACGGTCCGAGGAGCCCGCGCCGCCCGAAGGCCAGGAGCAGGGCGACGCCGCCGACGGTGGGCGGCAGCACCATGGGCAGCAGGACGAGCGAGCGGACGAACGCCTTGCCGCGGAAGGGCACCCGGGCCAGCAGCCACGCCAGTGGCACGCCGAGCAGCAGCGCGAGCCCGAGCGCCCAGAAGGAGACCAGGAGCGAGAGCTTCAGCGCCTGGACGGTGCCCGGCGCGCTCAGGTGGTCCGCGAGTGCGCTCCACTCGGTCCGTACGAGGATGCCGAGCAGGGGCAGGGCCAGGAAGGCCACGGCCGCCAGCGCGGGCAGTACCAGGGTGAGGGGCGGACGCGTGCCGGAGGTGAGTGCGCCTGATCGTTTCATCGATGATCCCGAAGACATGAGGAGAAGAGGCGGAGGGCTGCCCGTCCCCCCGTGACGGGCAGCCCTGCGCGGTCCGAGCGACCCCGGTCGGCTACGGCTTCTGGAAGCCGGCGTCCTGGAGGATCTTCTGGCCCTCGGGCGAGGACAGCCAGGCGACGAAGGCGGCGGCGGCCCCGGCGTTCTTCGAAGCCTTCAGGGTAGCGGCCGGGTACGAGGCGACGGCGTTCTGCGCGTCCGGGATCTCCACGGCGTCGACCTTGTCCTTGGCGCTCTCGGCGTCGGTCTTGTAGACGAGTCCGGCGTCGGCCTCGCCGAGCTCGACCTTGCTGAGCACCGCGCGGACGTTGGGCTCCTGGGAGACCGGCTTCACGGTGATCTTCTGGGCGTCGAGGACCTTCTCGCTGTACTTGCCGGCCGGCACCTCGGGGGCGGCGAGGACGACCTTGAGCCTGGTGTCCGCGAGGTCCTTCAGCTCGTCGACCTTGAAGGGGTTGCCCTTGCCGGTGGCGATCACGAGCCGGTTCTTCGCGATGACCGCCGGGGCGCCGGCGTCGGCCTTCACCTTGTCCATGCTCTTGGTGTCGGCGGTGACCAGGACGTCGGCGGGCGAACCCTGCGAGACCTGGGCGACGAGCTCCTGCGAGCCGGCGAAGGAGAAGGTGAGCTTCGTGCCGGGGTGGGACTTCTCGTACGCGGCGCCGGCCGTCTTGAACACGTCCGTCAGGGACGCGGCGGCGAGGACGGTGAGGTTCGCCTTCGGCGCGGCACTCGCCGGGCCGGAGGCGGTGGAGCCACTGGTGCCCTTGCCGGCGTCGTCGTTCGACGAGCAGGCCGCGAGCGGGACGAGGAGGGCGGCGGTGAGTGCGGCAGCGGCGGCACGGCGTCTGGTGACGGTGAAGGACATGAGGCTCAGGACTCCTTGAGGAAGAGCGGAAGAACGGAAGGGTGTGGAGCGAGGCCGACCGCGCCGACGGTCGAGATCTCCTGGTACTGCGTGAGGGGTCAGGTGCGGTCGATGTGCACACTGGTCGACTTCACGCGGGCGGTGGCCTGCATGCCGACTTCCAGTCCCGGTTCCTCCACGGCCTCATGGGTGAGCTCGTCCGCCCAGCGCCGCGCGGTGTCCGGGCTCACGCCCGGAAGCCGTGCGGCCTGCCCGATGGTGTAGGACTGCATATGCGACACCGTAGGGCCCGATCTTGCTCATCTGCAACAAAGTCGTCGGAGTCTCCATGGTGAATGCGAGGAGGCTTGGAGGAAGGGACGAGCGGGCCCGCCGGGCAGTCTCACGCCTCGGAAAATCCGTTGAGCTTCGGCGGTGGCGCAGACAGGATCGGGAAGCACCGATGAGTTGTTCCCCGAGCCGGGGTCTACCGGTGTGTCCTGCCCAGTGCGGGAGGAGACCCACATGACGGAAGGCGCCATGCTCGCACCAGACGCACAGCCCGCCCACTCGCCCGCCCGCGTCACCGCCGTGCTGCGGATTCTCGTGCTGTCCACGTTCGTCGTCCTGCTCAACGAGACGATCATGGTCAACGCGATCCCGCGGCTCATGCGGGAGTTCGAGGTCACCGCGGCCGCCGCGGGCTGGCTGTCCACGTCCTTCATGCTCACGATGGCCGTCGTCATCCCGGTGACGGGGTGGTTCCTCCAACGCGTGACGACCCGGACCGCCTTCGGCCTCGCCATGGCGCTGTTCCTCGCCGGCACGGCGCTGGCCGCGGCCGCGCCCGCCTTCCCCGTGCTCCTTGCCGCCCGTGTCATCCAGGCCAGTGGTACGGCCGTGATGATGCCGCTGCTCATGACGACACTGATGACCCTCGTGCAGCCGAGCGACCGTGGTCGCGTCATGGGCAACATCACCCTCGTCATCTCCGTCGCACCGGCCCTCGGCCCCGCGGTCTCCGGCGTGCTGCTCCAGCTGGGACCATGGCGCCTGCTGTTCCTCGCCGTGCTGCCCATCGCCGGAGCCATGGCCATATTCGGCCGACGCAAACTGGTCAACATCGGCGAGCCGCAGGCCGGCCCGATCGACTGGGTGTCCGTCCCCCTGGCGGCAGCGGGCTTCGGCGCCCTCGTCTACGGCCTGAGCGGGCTCGGCGCGGGGAACGCGGCGCAGGCGGCCCTGCCCCCGTCGGTCACGACCCTGGTCGGCGCCGTGTTCGTGGGCCTCTTCGTCTGGCGACAGCTGGCCCTGCAGCGCTCGTCGACACCGCTCCTCGACCTGCGCGCCCTGACCTTCCGCCACTTCTCCGTGGCGCTCGCCCTGATGTGCCTGTCGTTCATGGCCCTCATGGGCGCGTTCATCCTGCTGCCGATCTACCTGCAGGAGGTGTGCGGCCTGAGCTCACTGCAGACCGGGCTGCTCCTCATCCCCGGCGGCCTCACCATGGGCCTGCTCGGACCACAGGTCGGCAAGCTCTACGACCGACTGGGCGCACCGCGCCTGGTCGTACCCGGAGCCGCACTCACCGCGCTCTGCCTCGCCCTGTTCGCCCTCACCGCCGAGCAGACCTCGCCGTGGCTGGTGCTCGCGCTCCACGTGGCCCTGAGCGCGGGGATGGCGTTCGTCTTCACTCCCATCTTCACCTCCGGCCTGTCCGTACTGCCGCCGCACCTCTACCCGCATGGCTCCGCCATCCTCGGCTCGCTCCAGCAGGTCGCGGCCGCCGCCGGTACCGCCCTGATGATCAGCGTCATGTCGGCGCACGCCGCGACGGCAGCGGCCGACGGAGCCGACACCACCGGCTCCCTGGCCGCCGGCGTCCGGTGGGGCTTCGGCGTCGGCGCCGTCCTCGGCGGACTGGCCGTGCTGATCGCCCTGCTGGTCCGCACCCCGCCCACGCCCGCACAGGAGCAGGACGCGGACGGCAGTACGGAGAGCCACACCGCCAAGACAGCCGGCTGACGCCCCGGAGAGCCCGCGCCGGGCGCCCCGACGAGCACGTCGGGGCGCCCGAACCTAACGTGGAGGGTGGTGACCGACGCGACGGAAGGACCCCGGGACATGGGTGACACCGTGGACAGGGCCAAGGGCAGGCTCAAGGAGATCGCCGGCAAGATCACCGGCCACGAGCGCCTTGAGGCCGAGGGCAAGACGGACCAGATGAAGGTCAAGATCCGTGGGAAGGTGACCAGCGCTCGCCGCCGGGCCGAAGGCATCAGGGACTCGTTCAAACGAGACCACTGATGACACAGGGGGGCGCTCGCAGCAGGAGACCAGGAGTCCGCACCTGGCCGGCCGTCCTCCTCGTGGTCGTCGTCCTCGTCGCCGCCAATCTGCTGCTGCACCGCTGGACCGGCCCGCTCCGCCTGCTGACGGCCGTCGCGGTCAGCGCGTTGCTGCTCGGGGTGCTCCGCTGGGCCGGAGGCACCCTCGCGGACGCGGGTCTCGCGCCCGGGACCTTGGCCCGCGGCGCGAAGTGGGGGCTGGCCCTGGTGGGTCTCGTCGGCCTCGTGTACGCCGTCGGAGCGCTGCTGCCGGACACCCGCTCGCTGTTCGAGGACCGGCGGTACGACGGGATGACGGGCGGCGAGCTGGCGGCGCGCGTTCTCGTGGTCGTCCCCGTCGGCACCGTCCTGGTGGAGGAGATCGCCTTCCGCGGGGTGCTCTACGGGCTGGTGTGCCGGGCCCGTGGGGTCGTCTGGGCGACGACCGTGTCGAGTCTCCTGTTCGGTCTCTGGCACATCCTGCCGTCCCTGGGCCTGGCGACCGCGAAACCCGCGCTGACCACGGTCGTCGGACACGGCGCACTCGGCTCCGTCCTCGCGATCACGGGCGCGGTGCTCTTCACGGCCGCGGCGGGCGTCCTGCTCTGTGAGCTGCGTCGCCGCAGCGGCAGTCTCCTCGCACCCATCGGCCTGCACTGGGCGGTCAACGCGCTCGGCTACGTCGCCGGGTTCCTGCTGCGATGATCACTCGGGCGTACGGGGCTCAGTGATCGGGCTGGACGATGTCCTTCAACCGGTCCAGGTCCTGGGGCGTGAAGCCCGACGGCCGCATGACGGAGTTCCAGCCGTCGACGTACGCCGCCTTGTACGTGTGGCCGTGGCCGTCGGGCACGCCCGTCGAGAAGGGCAGGTCTGCCGTGACCTGCCAGAACGTGACGATGGGGATCCAGACCATCCCTTCCAGCACGTCGCTGCCGGGCGCCTCGCCGATCCAGTCGGGTTCGGAGAACGCCAGCGCCGGGCTCCACCAGACGATCGGGTCGGAGGCGTGCATGAGGTAGAGCACCCGTGTGCCGTTCCACGGCTTGTCCGTCGGGGTGATTCCGATGGTCGGGTCCTCGGTGAACCGTACGGTCCGCCCCTCCTTGTAGACGGGCTCGATCTCCGGACTGCCCGCGTCGCGGTGGTCGCTGAACTCGCGGAACAGGGTGTTGAAGTTCGGCGGACCGGCGAACAGGGTGCCGGCGGTGCGGTTGCGCAGGTCGTACTCGCCGCTGAACGCCGCCTCGCCGCCGAACGACCCCAGGCTCTCGCCGGCGACGAACAGCCGCGGACGCTGGTCCTGGGGCAGCTTCGACCAGACGTCGTAGACCGCGTCGAAGAGCTCCCGGCCGGCCTGGCGCGCCTTGGACTGGTCCACGAGATAGGAGAGCCACGACGGCAGGTAGGAGTACTGCATCGCCACGGTGGCGGAGTCGCCGTCGCCGAGGTACTCGAACGTGTCCACGGCGGCGGGATCGACCCAGCCGCTTCCCGTGGTCGTCATGACCAGCAGGTTCGCGCGCTCGAAACCGCCGGCCCGCTGAAGGTCGGCGACGGCCCGCTCGGCGCGCGCTTCCGTGTCGTCGGCGGTCTGGAGCCCGGCGTAGGCCCGGACGGGCTCCTCGGCCGGGCGGTGGGTGAAGGCGGCGATGTCCCGGGCGGTCGGACCGCTGCCGGCGAAGGCCCTGCCCTGGTAGCCCAGCGTGTCCCACGGCACCAGCGAGCCGGGCCCGCCGGACCGCAGCGTGGACGTGGGCTGGTGGATGCCTTCCGGCGTCGTGGTGTCGCGCAGCGAGAACGCCTCGTTCGCCGCGTTCACGAAACCGGTCAGCAGGACGCCGCTGACGACCGACCACGCCAGGCCCGCCACCACGACCCAGCCGACCACCCGGGCCGCGCGCGGCCCGATCCAGCGGCGGAGGAGACGGGAGAGCCACCGGTACAGGCGCCGCAGCCCGCGGCCCGCGAGCAGGAGGAGCGAGAAGACGAGCGCGGCGATGAAGGGGCAGGCGACGGTGGCGAGGACGCTGTAGTCGGTGACCCCCATGAGTTGGCGGATCTCGTGCTGCCAGTACTGGCCGAATCCGAAGGACAGACCGAACAGTACGAGCGCGCTGACGAGGAGAACCTGCCACGACCTGCGCGTGGGCTCTCGGGTCTCCCGGTCGGCGAACGCGCGCCACGCGTAGGCCGCGATCACGCCGAGCCCGTAGCCGATGGCCGCGCTGATGCCGCAGATCAGCCCCTGGAGCACGCCGCCGCGGGGCAGCAGCGACGGGGTGAAGGAGAGACAGGCGAGGAGCAGCGCGCCCCAGCAGCCGGGGAGCGTGAGCCGCAACGACCGACGTCGCTTTCCGGCGCCGTCGGCGGTCTCGGTGGTTCCGGTCGACTCTGCGTCGTCGGCGGTCTCGGCGGCTCCGGTCGACTCTGCGCCGTCGGCCGGCTCGGTGGTTTCGGTCGAGTCCGCGTCGTCGGCCGACTCGGCGACTTCGCTCGACTCGGTGCCGTCGGCCTCCTCGCGGTCCGGGGAGTCGTCCCGAGAGCCGTCCGGAGAGCCGTCCGGAGAGCCGTCCGGCACGGGCTTGTGCGCATCAGGAGCCATGGCTGTCCTCCGGGACACATGATTCCAAGGCCCGCCCCGGCCTGCCACCGGTGACTCCTCCGTACCGACCGAGGTCCGGCCGACCTGGGGTGACTCGTCATCTATGCTTCAAGACGGCCGGGAGGCGATGGCTCGTCTCTCCGGGCGGCACCCGCGAAGCGGCCGGTCGGACCCGCCGAGGACGGCGGTCCGGGTCGGGCCTCAGGGGGCGGGCGGACCACGTGACACTGATCATGACGATCCCTGGGAATCGAGTGGCCGTCGCCACGCGTCACAGTGGTGCGGGGAACCCGGTCCCCGCCCGCGAACGGAAGTCTCCAGGGAGAAGTGAGGTATGTCGGTGATCTGCGTCGGAGGCATGATCGGGATCGGCAAGACGAGTGTGGCCGAGCTGCTCGCGAAGGAGCTCGGCAGCGACGTCTTCTACGAGAGCGTGGACGACAACCCGATCCTGCCGCTCTTCTACACGGCGAGCCCCGAGGAGATCCAGGCGAAGCGCTACCCCTTCCTGCTCCAGCTCTACTTCCTGCAGACGCGGTTCGCGTCGATCAAGGAGGCGTACAAGCAGGGCGACAACGTCCTCGACCGGTCGATCTACGAGGACTGGTACTTCGCCAAGGTCAATCACGACCTGGGCCGCATCAGCTCCCTCGAGATGCAGGTGTACGAGGGCCTGCTGAACGAGATGATGCGCGAGATCGACGCCCTGCCGTACCGCAAGGCGCCCGACCTCATGGTCTACCTCAAGGCGGACTTCGCGACCGTGCTGAAGCGCATCGGGCTGCGCGGCCGTGACTTCGAGCAGGACGAGGCCCTCGTGGAGTACTACCGGACGCTGTGGTCCGGCTACGACGACTGGGTGCACAAGCACTACTCGGCCAGCGAGGTCCTGGTCATCGACATGAACCGCACCGACGTGGTGAACAACGCCGACGACGCGGCCCGCGTCGCGCAGGAGGTCAAGGAGGCGCTGGCCGCCGCCAGGTCCCGCGCCTGAGAGTGCCGGGGGGGGGGGGGGGGGGGGTTCCCCCCCCCCCCCCCCCCCCCCCCCCCCCCGCCCCCCCTCCCCCCCCCCCCCCCCCCCCCCCCCCCCCCCCCCCCCCCACCGGCCTCGGCGGCGGTGAGCCCGGCCGGGTCGGCCCGGAGGGTACGCGTGAC